>CAZOWJ010000100.1:0-13032 GCA_964583415.1 uncultured Desulfocapsaceae bacterium | reverse complement strand
GCGAAGTCTATTTTGCTGCTGGCGACATTATGGCGAAAAAAGGCCGTCTGGCAGGTGTTGCTGATGAAGGCGGGTGGTGGCCAATCTTTGACAGCAACGAAGAGGCTTTGGAAACGCTGGTTGCCGCCATAGAAAAAGCCGGCGAAAAACCCGGTGAGAATGTTGCTATTTCTCTGGATATTGCAGCTTCAGAATTTGGTAAAAATGGCAGCTACCGCCTGGCTCTGGAAGATCGGGAAATGGATACAGCAGCATTGATCGATCTGCTTGGTAATTGGCTCGATGCCTATCCGATTATTTCCATCGAAGATCCTGTCGGTGAGGATGATCCCCAAGGCATGCACGAGTTTACTCGCCGGTTTGGTGATCGAGTGCAGATCATTGGTGATGATTACCTTGTCACCAATGCTAAACTGGTTAAAGAAGCAGTCGAATTCGGTGCATGCAACTCAGTACTTGTCAAAGTTAATCAGGTCGGCACGGTTTCAGAAGCGGTGGATACATTTTTCACTGCTGAGAAAGCCGGGTGGCAGGGAGTTGTTTCTGCTCGTTCAGGTGAGACAGAAGATGTATCCATCAGCCATTTTTCTGTCGGGCTCGGGAGCGGTCAGCTTAAGGTCGGATCGTTTAACCGGTCTGAGCGTATGGCCAAATGGAACGAATGTCTGCGGATTCAGGATGTTTTGGGAGCTGACACCTTTGTCGGTGGCGCGCCTCTGGCAAATACATGGTGGGGCAGGAAACACCTTTAGATACGAGGAGATATAATCAGTCATGGTTTTTGAACAGTTACATTTTCCACGAGTGTTTCAAATTCGGCAAACGTTTGAAGTTCCGCCTCCTGTAGACCCCGATGACGCCGTAGATGAAGCATTTTCGAGTATTGGACCTGAGCTCGTCAGTCTGAAAGGAATGAGTGTTGCCGTATGCGTCGGCAGTCGCGGAATTGACGGTATTGTTCCAATTGTCAAAAGGGCAGTGGAAAGGATAAAAGCGGTTGGAGCAGAAGTATTTATTATGCCAGCGATGGGCTCGCATGGGGGTGCAACGACTGAGGGACAAATTGAGCTTCTTGCACATCGAGGAATTACTGAAGAGAGTGTGCACTGCAGGATCATTGGCACGATGGATACGGTCCGTCTTGGAGAAACGTCTGGTGGAGTACCTCTTTTTTTAAATCGACTGGCCGTTGAAGCAGATGCTGTTTGTCTCATTAACCGTGTAAAACCCCATACTAATTTCATCGGTGCAACCGGGAGCGGTATTCTTAAGATGGCGGCTATTGGTCTTGGAAACCAGGTTGGGGCAAAGCACTATCACAATCTGAGTATGGTTCAAGATCAGTATCAGATAATTTCTTCAGCAGGGCGCGAGATTATCTCGAGAAAAGGTCGGGTGATTGGACTCGCCATCATTGAAAATCAGCGACACCAGGTATGCTCAGTTGATGCTGCTGTTGGAGCAGATATCGAACCGATGGAATCGAAAATGCTTTCACAATCTCAAGAATATCTGCCTGGCTTGCCAATGGATGATATTGACCTGTTGATCGTGGATGAAATGGGTAAAAATATCAGTGGGCAAGGCATTGACCCAAACGTCGTTGGGCGAGATTGCTGTTCCTATGGCGTGAGACGGAACAGGCCAAGAATCACCAGGATTTTTGTGCGGGATTTGACAGAGGCCAGCGTTGGGAGCGCCTTGGGAATTGGTCAGGCTGATTTTTGCCTCAAGCGGTTAGTCGAAAAAATTGATCCAGCCTCAACCTATATAAATTGTTTAACGGCATGCTGCCCTGAGGCTGCACGAATTCCCATGACCTATGATACTGACCAGCAAGCCATTGATGCTGCACTGGCCACCATACGACCTTATACGAAGAAAGATCTGGGAGTCGTACGAATAAAAAATACCATGGATCTTGAAACTATTGTTGTCTCAGAAGTCTATCTGGAAGAAATGCAGTATCTTGATAACATCGAAATTGTCGGAGCGTCAAACTCCCTTGATATTGGCGCGAGGGGCATGATGATGGAATTATAGTGAGGAGGTAACTACTCACACCTTCAATAAAAATAAATAAAAAGCTTGGCAGGTTTTTGAGCGATAAATTTTCAACATCCTGGAATGGTTGAGAAGCTATCCATGTAGCCCCATGTGCCATTGACCTGCTGGAGGAAGACCTCACCACGGTCAACGAAGAAATAGGCCTGCATCAATATCAAAGTGATGGGCTTGTCACCACCCGACGTGATGTGATCTGTGAATTGAGCCTTATTCATAACAAGCTCAGCAACGAATACTACCAGATGAGCATCACAGAGATGTACTACGAGAATGAGAAGCGATACAGGGAGTATCTATGAAACCAAACGCAGACGACGAAGCTCTGGATCAGTCTCGCGATGCCATTACCCTACAGGCCGGTTTGGCGGGTGTTCAGCGGCAAATTGATAACCGGGAGCGTGATATTCTGCGCCGCCTGGCCAATGAAGTTGGGGAGTTGACGGCACGGCCCATCGAAGATTGCAAACGGAAACTGTGGATGCGGCACAATGCTCTGGAAAAAACCCGCCCGCTGGTTTTCTGTGACCCTGAAAACGGCTGGAAAGAGATCATCCCCCCGGATCGTCTCGAATGTGAGCACGCCCTTGCAAGACAGTGGGAAATGCATTTGCGAAAAACGGTTTTTTGGGGTTCGCAAATGAAGGATGATTATACCATCCAACCCTTTTTCGACGTTCCCTGGATCCATGAACCGCTAAGCTGGGGACTGTCGGAAAAACGCATCGGCGGCCAGGGCAACGGCGCCTACACCTGGGAATCACCCATCAAAACGGATGCCGATGTCGCCAAGCTGCACTATCCCGAAATCACCGTGGATGAGGGCGCCACACAAGAGTTGCGCGAGCTTGCCGAGGCCGTTTTGGGTGATATCCTGCACGTCCGGGTTAAAAATCTCTGGTGGTGGTCCCTGGGGTTGACCCGGCTGCTAATCGAATTGCGTGGTCTCCAACAGGTTATGTACGATGTATACCAGAATCCTGAAATCTTGCATGCCATCATGGCGGTCCTGCGAGATGGGACCCAGGCCATGCTGGACCGACTGGAACAAAAAAACCTGCTTAGTCTT
Organism: uncultured Desulfocapsaceae bacterium; assembly: GCA_964583415.1. Lineage (GTDB taxonomy): Bacteria > Desulfobacterota > Desulfobulbia > Desulfobulbales > Desulfocapsaceae > MADRE3. The sequence continues at coordinate 9,899 of CAZOWJ010000100.1, read as the reverse complement.
AATAATGATGATACCTATGTTGGCTCCGGAGGTTTGGGGTGGTCTTCAGAACTGCCCCAACCCGATTTCAAGGACGCTGTCCGTTGTGCGGACATGTGGGGTAGCAGTGAAAGTCAAGAAACCGTGGGGGTGTCACCCGATACATTTGCCGAGTTTGTGTTTCCATACCAAGAGCCGATTCTAAAACGATTCGGTTTAAATTGTTATGGGTGCTGTGAGCCACTGGACAAGCGCTGGCATATCGTGAAGCAGATCCCCAACTTGCGACGGGTCTCGGTGTCACCCTGGGCGGACAAAGAAGCCATGGCTCAGGCTCTGGAAGACCACTATATTTATTCCCTGAAACCCAACCCCGTGGACCTTGCCATGGATGATTTCGACGAAGACCGGATACGGGCCGAACTGCGTGAAGTTTTTGCCGTTACCCGGGATTGTTGTGTGGAAGTCATCATGAAAGACAACCACACTATTCGAAATAAACCTCAGCGGGTGATCCGCTGGGTGCAGATTGCGCGCGAGGAAGCGGAACGGCTCTAAGGCGGCCGTGCTGCTGATTTTAAGATGCATGGGATAATGGGTGATAAGTAGTTGCTTTGTTAGCTTCCACTGATTTTTTGCCGGATTTCTCCCCATAAAGCGGGGTGGTTTGTTGTTGCAACTTCATTCTTCCCGATCGGCTGGGTCGTGGGTCCAGTAACTTGGATAGTTAGTCATTATTTTTCAAACAGAGTTAAAAGCGGATTTGAAGTGAGATCAGGTCAAAGAATTGTTTAGATTCATGAACGGGAAGAGGAGTGGATTATCTGCATGCAGAAGGTCTCTCAAAGCATAATGTGTGGAGATAACGTTGAGATTCTTGATTTCCTTGTTGAGCTGATTTTTTAAACCACTTAACCGCATTTTTATAGTTCAGTGTCACACCTAGACCTTCATAATACATTGCTCCGAGTATAGCCTGAGCATCGGGACATCCCTGGTCTGCTGCCCTTTCAAAATACTTTGCTGATTCTTCATAATTTCTGGGGGTTCCTAGGCCCTCAAAATACATACTTCCTAAACCAAATAAGGCATTGGGATAGTCTTGTAGCGCAGCTCGTTTTAACCATAAAACTGCCTCAATAAAATCTTGTTTTACTCCCCGACCTCCGTAATACATCATACCTAAGTTATACTGTGCTTCGGCATCATTTTGGTGAGCAGCCTTTCTGGCCCATTTTGCTGCTTCATTAAAATCCTGAGGAACTCCCGTTCCTAGGTAAAACATTCCGGCAATTGCCACCTGTGCATCTGCGTAGTTTTGGTCAGCGGCTTTTCTGAACCACGACATGGCTTCTTTGAAATCAGGCAAAACCCCAATACCTCCATAATATATTACTCCAAGGTTGTATTGAGAATATACACACCCTTGATCGGCAATCATTTTCAGTTCATTAATAGTATGGGAGGCAAAAACAGCTGAACAAATAAGATAGGTAACTGTAGATACGATGATCAGAGATATGGTCAATTGCTGTAACGAAAGTTTCAATTGCTTTCCTCCACCTTGAGGAAATGAACAAGACGAATCTGACCACCCTAACTACTCATTATACTAAAACGGTATGAATTCTATTGCATTTATCAACGCCACAAAGTGGTGTTTCGTGATTCACCATTGTGGTTATATTATATTCGTATCAACCCTGTTTTGTATTCATTCAATTCCACCATGAGGAGTCGGTATGAATAATACTCCTTCAAAGTGCCTCTCTCTCAAGTTGCATCATTCGAAATTGGAAAATCCAGAACGTCAATGATAAGAAATAGTGAAGGTTTTTTTAATGCGCTAGAATATAGCTCTGATAGAATTATCATTCAAAAAGCTAAAATTTTTCATAATAAAGAAGGGTTGAAAGATCAATGTGCCTGGCTTTACCGAAATATGGCCTCCTTTCTGAATAACGATGTCCAAACGCATCAGAAAAACTCATACAAAATCTAACCCAGCGCTGCACTCGGACGCAAAGGGTTGGGGGCAGATATCTCTGCCTCAGCGATGAGTTTGTTGTATCGGGAGGATGGGATTTCTGATGTTGATTACGCGGAACTCATCCCCATGCTGCAGACTTTGAACGTATCCCTTTCAATCAACTTGGCACTACCGATGACTGTGGTTTTTCCCCTTTCGTTGATGACGAGGCTGCAAGTCGAGATACAGCTTTCTCGAAAATAACAGCACGTATTCAAGGCACGCAACGAGCGTACCTTGGATTGAAATCATGACGTTTTCATTGCCTGTGCAGTTGAGGTTGAGTCAGACTCATCCATGTCTGTTAATCCAAGAATCCATTGAATCATTTGAGATCAATGCCGAAACAATTGCAGCCAGCCACATCACGGCAGTTGTGAATTTTCGGTTGACATTTTTAAACCCACTATTATTTATGTACCTAAACACTATGTGCCTAAATAAAATTCAATCTTTCAGAAAACCGACGCCATGGAACAAAATGAGATGAGTAAACTGCCTGGAATTAAACAATATATCCAGAAATTTGAAGATTTTTTGCCCAGGCAGGATGTTGAATTCATGATGAGATTTGCCGAGATGATGCTCCTTCTGCACCGGGTTGTTATGGTGAGTGACGCCTATTTCCAAAGTATGGGAACGTCAAAGGGACGGTTTCTTATCCTGATCAGACTGCTTCTGTCAGGCTCACCAAACGGAGAGAGTATTTCCAATCTGCGGCCATTTTATCCCATTTCCTACGCGGCCATGTCAGGGGTGCTGGATACCCTGGAAAAGGACAACATGGTTGAACGGTGCGCCAATCTCGATGACAGGCGAAAGGTGAACATTCGGCTCACCAAAAATGGGCGGACCTTCATTATAGATTTTCTCCCTCTCCATGTGGAGAACGTCAAAAAGATTGGTTTGGGACTTGATGAGGATGAGCTTGCACCCATGTTCACCTCTCTTGAAAAAATTATCGACGGTTTCGAACAGCTTACCAGATCTATGTCGGGAAAAAACAATAGTGAGGGTGTGGGGAGAAAAGGGCGATGAGGAAATATCATTCGAGCTGTCTCCTGCTACTCATCCTGTTTAGTGCAGGCGGTTGCACAATGGTCGGCCCCGATTACCAGATACCTGACATGGCCGACAAACATGGCAAAGAGTGGCGTGGTGGGCCTGGGAGCGGAGAGCGGACCTCTATTACAATGGATGCTCCTGCGGTAAACTGGTGGGAACATTTCAATGATCCTGAGCTAACGAGGCTTGTGCGTGAAGTGGTGGAGAGGAATCTTGATCTTGCCAAAGCCAGGGAGCGTATTGTGGAGGCGGGACTCAGGCGCCGTTTGGCGGGTGCTGATCGGTTGCCCTACATTAATCTCGATGGGAAAATAGTCCAAGCCGGGACCGGAGAAAATGCAGTGAACCTTGAAGGTCCTCCCCCTGGAGAAGAAGAAAATATTTTTTCCGCAGGTGGTTTTGCCGGGTGGGAACTGGATCTCTGGGGCCGGATTGCAAGACGTGTGGAGTCGGCGGACCGCAGCTACGAAGCAGAACTGGAAACCTACCGCCATGCAGCAGTTTCCCTCACCGCCGAGCTGGTTCTTGCCTATATCGATGTACGTTCGCTTGAGGAGCGACTGCGGGCTCTTGAAACAAATATTGAACTGCTGACGAAATCCCTGCAGCTGGTAGAACTGAGATACCGGACGGGTACATCCACCGAGCTTGATGTGAAACAGATAAGGCGTCAGTTGAATCAAACCAGTGCCCTTGGTCCTGAACTGAGCCGGGCACGATCAGTCGCTGCAAACAGGATAGCCATTCTTCTTGGTGTGGTTCCTGCGGAAAATTATCTTGCAAGTGGAACACTCATGGATGTTCCGGATATGGTGGGGATTGGGCTTCCGGTGGATCTTTTAACACGGCGGGCAGATGTACGCCGGCTGGAAAGACAGTATGCAGCAGCGGTGGCCACAATCGGTTCGGCGGAGGCCGATAAATATCCGCGGTTATCCATTACCGGCTACCTCTTTTTTCAGACCACCGATCTGGGTACTCTGTTCCAGCCGGATTCGATTATCTATTCTCTGGGGCCCAGGCTTTCCTTTCCGCTCTTTGACGGTGGGAGGCTGCAGACCACTGTTGAAATTCGTGAGTCCCAGGCGGAACAGGCCCGTTTGGAATTGGAAAACACTCTACTGACTGCTGTAGGTGAGGTCGAAAATAGTGTTATTGGAGTCGTTCATAATCAGGAACGGGTCGGTCTCTTGAGGGCTGCCGTAGATGATGCGATTGGGTCCGTGGGGCTAGCTGATCAGCTCTACCAGATCGGGCTTGGCAACCTTTTTCAGTTGATGGATGCTCAGCGTGAACAGATAAAGGCCCAGGACGAACTGATTCTGGCAAAACAGTTTGAGCTTGGCGAGATTGTAAGACTGTACCGTGCCCTGGGCGGAGGATGGGATATGCTCGGCCGGGAAATTGCAAAGAAGAGAGCAGACGGAGAGGGAAGCGATGAGTAAAGGTGTACGGATAATAATTCTGCTGCTGATCCTCGGGATGGGAGGTGGCGTCTACTATTGGAAATATTGGCCGGGGCAGGATCTACCCGATAATACTGTTACCCTGTATGGAAATATAGACATCAGGACGGTGCAGCTTTCGTTCAATGAGCAGGAGTTGGTCAAAGAGATCTTCGTAGATGAGGGTGACATGGTAGAAAAAGACCAGCTTCTCGCTACACTGAGGGATAAGAGGCTTCTCGCCCAGTTGCAGGAAGCCGAGGCAATGGTGACTGCCCAGGAGGAGGCCGTCCGGCTGCTGGTTGCAGGGACCAGGCCTCAGGAAATAAACAAGATAGCTGCACAGCGCGAGGCCGCACGGGTCAGAGTTGCAAATGCTGAGCGCTTTGTTAAGAGGCTCCAGGTTACCTCCGAAACAGGCGCAAGCACTATCCAGGATCTTGACAATGCAAGCGCAGAACTGGATGTTGCAAGGGCCGACTTGAATGTGGTCAAGGAATCGCTGGCACTTGCAGAAGAGGGATTCCGGGAGGAGAAGATAGCTGAGGCCAAAGCACTTCTAAAGGCCCAACAGGCAAAAGTTATTTTTCTTCAGGAGCGCTTAAATGATACTGCTCTCTACGCCCCTGCACCGGGAGTGATCGAGAGTAGGATAATGGAGCCCGGCGAGCTGGCGGCCCCGGGACGGACGGTTTTCTCCCTTGCCCTGATGGCACCGAAATGGGTTCGTGCCTACCTGCCAGAACCCGATCTTGGTTTTGTCGCCCAGGGCATGGAGGCCATGGTCTATAGCGATTCATTTCCGGAGAAGTCGTTCAACGGCAAGGTCGGTTTTATCTCCCCTGTCGCAGAATTTACTCCCAAATTTATTCAGACCACCGAACTGCGTACCCAGTTGGTGTATGAAACCCGTATCTGGCTTGATGATCCAGACAACCGGCTCCGGCTCGGAATGCCTGTTACTGTTGTTTTGAAAAAACGTGGAGCAACCAATACAGATACTACCGCCAAGCCCGAAGCGGTGAACAATCAGGGATAGTAAGGATTGTAGATGGATGAAGTGATGGACATAGAGGGACAGGCATCAGGTGCAAATACCGTACTTGAAGCATGTGGTCTCACCATGGAGTTTCACCCTAAGGGCCAGAAAACTATACGGGCGCTCTCGGATGTCTCCTTTTCGGCCTGTTCCGGCAAGGTAACAGGACTTGTGGGGCCGGATGGCGCCGGCAAGACAACCTTCCTGCGTCTCGCTGCGGGACTCCTATTGCCTGCAGCCGGAGATCTCAAGGTCCTGGGACTTGACGCGGTCAGTGAGATTGACAACCTACGCAGCCGCATCGGCTATATGCCCCAGCAGTTCGGCCTTTATGAAGATTTAACGGTGGCGGAGAATCTGAGCTTCCATGCCGATCTCAAATCTGTTCCGAGAAAAGAGAGGCCCGGGCGGTACGAAAAACTCCTTGATATGACGGACCTTACTCCTTTTACCGACCGTAGGGCTGGTCAACTTTCCGGGGGCATGAAGCAGAAGCTGGGGCTTGCCTGCTGCCTGATAAAAGCTCCAGAGATACTTCTCCTGGATGAGCCCACAGTGGGAGTCGACCCGGTTTCAAGGCGTGATCTCTGGACCATTGTTGGTGAACTGGTTCAAAAAGATGGGATCGGTGTTGTTGTCGCCACCGCCTATCTTGATGAGGCGGACCGGTGCGATGAGGTCGTCCTGCTCCACCAGGGAGAGATTATTGAGATGGGTGCTCCGTCCCGTTTTGTAAAAGGACTTGAAAACAGGGTTTTTACGGCCACCGATAGGGGGGGAATCGGGGTGCGGGAACTGCAGCGACAGCTCTACGGGTGTCCTGAAGTGATTGATGCCACCATTCGTTCCGGGAAGGTACGGGTGGTGGTGAAGGACACATCTTCAGCCAGGGGGGTGCTTGATTCTTTGCCAAAGGGAGTTGAGATCAATCCAGTCGCTCCCGTCTTTGAAGATGGATTCATGGACAAAATGACAGGGCGGCTGGGGGATCAGGCCGTGGTGGTTTCATCTGAGGGAAGTATGAGAACACAACCGGAGACCAGCGAGGTGGTTGTATCGGTCTCAGGGCTTGTGAAGAAATTTGGGGATTTTACCGCGGTGGAGGATATCGCATTCCAGGTACGCCGGGGAGAGATCTTCGGGCTGCTCGGTTCAAACGGTGCCGGTAAGACAACAACCTTTCGTATGTTATGCGGCCTCCTGCCCGTAACCGGCGGTGAGATAGATGTGGCTGGATACAATCTGCGGACTTCACCTGCAACGGCCAGGGCCCGTCTTGGCTATATGGCCCAGAAATTTTCTCTGTATCGTCAGCTATCCGTTGTTCAGAACCTGAAATTCTACGGCAAGGCGTACGGTCTGTCCGGGAAAAAACTGAAAGAAAGGGTCGATTGGGCCATGCAGGAGTTTGACCTGGCCGGGAGGGCAAAAATCCAGGCAGGAGATCTGCCCGGCGGATATCGCCAGCGGCTTGCCATGGCCGTTGCCATGATACATGAGCCGGATATCCTCTTCCTCGACGAGCCCACCTCCGGTGCTGACCCTCTTGCGAGAAGGGAATTCTGGCTGCGGATTAACGGGTTTTCAAGATATGGTGTCACGATAATTGTCACCACCCATTTTATGGAGGAGGCTGAATTCTGTGACAATATGGTGATTATGTCCCATGGTAAAAAACTTGCTGCGGGCCGACCTGAAGAGATCAGGGCCATGGCCGTTACGGCCGACAATCCGGATCCGACCGTCGAAGACGCCTTTATAGCCCTGACAGATAGCAATCTCTATCGACCGAATGCGGGAGGCGGCAATGGTTGAAAGAGGCAGCCGCCGCATGCGGCTGGCAGGTTTTATAAAAAAAGAGACCATTCAGATTCTTCGGGATCCGTCCAGTCTTCTCCTCGGCATAGTGATGCCAGTCGTTCTGCTCTTTATTTTTGGATACGGGGTTTCCCTGGACCCGAAAAATGTGCCTGTTGCGATGGTACTCCAGGATAGTGGTCCCGAAGCGAGGGAACTTGCCGCCCGTTTTGAACTCTCTCCCTATTTTAAGCCACAAACGGTCTATTCGGTTGCCGAGGCAAAAGAAATGGTGGATTCAGGGGAGGTTGATGGAATTCTGATCATTCGTTCCGATTTTTCCGCACAGCTTGCAAAAAAGTTTCGGGCAGAGGTGCAGCTTGTATTAAACGGGACTGATGCCAATCGTGCCCGGCTGATCCAGGGCTATGGCCAGGGGACTATAGGCAAATGGCTTGAAGTACGAAGGGCGAGGGGGGAAGGTGGCGTTCTTCCTCCCATTATCGTTGAGCAGCGAATCTGGTTCAATGAATCGGCTGACTCCACCAACTTTCTGGTGCCCGGTCTGCTCACCCTTATTATGACCCTGATCGGAACCCTTTTGACCGCACTTGTTATAGCGCGGGAGTGGGAGAGAGGCACAATGGAGGCCTTGCTGGCAACACCTCTTACCCCGGGGGAGATACTGCTTGGCAAGATCATTCCCTATTTCATCCTTGGCATGATGGGAATGCTTCTCTCCGTCACCCTTGGAGTCTATCTCTTCGATGTCCCCCTGCGCGGGTCTCTAATATTGTTGATAGTCTTGAGCGGACTGTTTTTACTCGCGTCTCTCGGGCTTGGTCTCCTTATCTCTTCTGCTGCCCGGGTCCAGTTTGTGGCGGCGATGGCTTCAGTTATAGCAGGTTTTCTTCCCGCATTTTTCCTCTCAGGCCTGCTGTTTGATCTGGAGAGTACGCCAAGGCTGGTGCAGATCATCAGTCATATTATTCCCGCCCGTTATTTTGTGATCATCAGTCAGACCATTTTTCTTGCAGGAAATATCTGGTCGACTCTGCTTCCAGCGGCAGGACTGCTGGCTGTAATGGCAATTGTCCTTCTTGGTGCGACAAGAAAAAAACTGGTCCGGAGGCTCCCCCAGTAATGAACAGTCTGCAAAGGATAATTACGCTGATTCTCAAGGAATTCAGCATGGTGCTGCGAGATCCCAAAAGTCGGGTCGTGGTGATTGTACCGCCCATTCTCCAGTTCTTTGTGTTCGGTTTTGCCGCAACCTATGACCTCACCGATGTACGGTATGCGGTGTTAGATCAGTCCCGTACCGTCCAGTCCCGTGAGCTGCTGGCCCGTTTTGAAGGATCTGAGAACTTCAGGCTGGTGTCAACGCTTACCTCTGACAACCAGATAGCGGAGATGATCGATACGAGGAAGGCACGGCTTGTGATTAATATCCCCGCTGATTTCAGTGAAAAATTAGTCAGGGGCGAACAGGCAGTGGTCCAGGTGATCGCCGACGGCCGTAACTCAAACGTGGCCTCCATCGCTCTTGGCTACGTCACCTCAATTGTTCAGCAACAAGCGAGCAGCTTTTTAAAGGGAAGGGGACAGCTGCTGACCGAACCCTCACTTGAATTGGTCAACAGGGCCTGGTTCAACGAGAATCTTGTCAGCCGCTGGTATATCGTCTCCGCCCTTGGGGGCGTCATATCTATGCTTGTTGTAATGATACTCTCGTCCCTTTCCGTTGCGCGGGAGAGGGAGTTTGGAACCTTTGACCAACTTCTGGTGGCACCTTTCAGGCCCTTTGAAATCCTCATCGGCAAAGCAATACCGCCCATCGTGTTTGGTTTGTTCGATGCGCTCCTGCTTGCGGGGGCTGCTGTTTTTTTCTTTAAAATTCCCTTCCACGGTACCGTTTCGGCCCTTATTGTTATTCTTACCGTTTTTGTGGTCGCGGTGGTAGGGATGGGGCTTTTTGTCTCATCCCTTTCAAAGACAATGCAGCAGGCGCTGCTTGGCTCCTTTGTTTTCTTTATGCCCGCCGTGATCCTGGGTGGCTTTACCACCCCAATCGAAAACATGCCGGAGTGGCTTCAGACAGCAACGTACATAAACCCCCTGCGTTATGTTGTCTATGGCCTCAGGCAGATCTTTCTTGCCGGTGGTGATCTCGCTTCAGTCTGGCCCCAGATCTGGCCAATGGCTTGTATAGCAGCCTTTACCCTGCCCATTGCAGGATGGCTGTTCAGACGCCAGACTACTTGATATCATCCCCAACCTCAAGGAAAGGGCTTTTAGATCAAGTTTCAATACCTCGCCCGCCCATTGAGTCGGGGCGGATATGCCCGAAACGCTCAGAATTGAAAAATAGATGCCAGTGGTCTATTGGAGAGACGGATGATCTCGTCAGAAAAGAATAACTGGTTTACTCCAGTCCTTATCATCTCATTATTGATCGTCGTGTTTTGTGCCCTGTATGTATCAACCTATAAATTGTCAAAAAACCATAGTTGCCGGTCAAGGCGACAGCCACCGCGTCTCAAGA
>CAZOWJ010000099.1:0-13049 GCA_964583415.1 uncultured Desulfocapsaceae bacterium | reverse complement strand
TTTACTATTGAGTCCGGCAGCAATTATCGACGGATCAGTTCGAGGAGTTCGCCGGTTTTTTCTTCCAATAACTTCTTATCACCCCGGGTCTCAACGTTGAGCCGCAGTAGTGGTTCGGTGTTTGACTTCCTAATATTAAAACGAAAATTCTCAAAAGCAAGACTCAGTCCGTCAATATCGTCTTTTTCACCGCCCTGAAAATGTTGCTCTACCCGCGTTATCGCAGCATCCGCGTCATCAACTACCGAATTAATTTCTCCTGATACCGGGTAACGCTCCAGGCGCTCTGTGACAAGCGCTGAAAGAGAGGTCCCGGATCTGCTGATGATCGAACAGACCAGCAGCCAGGGGATCATCCCTGAATCACAACAGCCAAAATCACGAAAATAATGGTGGGCGGACATTTCGCCGCCATAGATACTGTTCTCCTGCCACATCCTCTCCTTGATCAGTGTATGTCCTGTCTTGGTTATCAGCGGCTGACCACCTGCGGCGATAACCAGATCCTGAGTATTCCAGATCAATCGTGGATCATGAAGGATCTTGCCGCCGCTCTCTTTTTTGAGCATCTCAAGAGCCAAAAGACCGACCAGATAGTAGCCTTCAATAAAAATGCCGTTTTCGTCCCAGAAAAAACACCTGTCAAAATCACCATCCCAGGCAATTCCAAGATCAGCGCCGGACTCGATAACCAGTCGGGCAGTCTCATCCCGATTCTCGGGCAACAATGGATTCGGAACACCATTGGGAAAGGTACCGTCAGGATTATGGTGCAGCCGGACAAATTCCATGGGTAAGCGCTTGTCCAGTAAATCAACTACAGCACCGGCACAGCCGTTTCCGCTGTTTACCACCAGCTTCAACGGTGACAAGCATGAGGTATCGACATATCCGAGCAAGTGATCTATATAACTGAACTTATCAGAAACAGTCTGTTGCCCGCCTGTTTTTAAAGCGGACGCCGGTAAACTGCCGGAAGTGACCATCTCTGCCATCTGAGAAAGCCCATTTTCTGCGGTAACCGGTCGCGCCTTTCTGGTTACGAACTTCATACCATTATAATCAGACGGGTTGTGGCTTGCAGTTATCATAATACCGCCGTCAACCCCCTGATCCACCATACTGAAAGCCGCGTGATAAACTTCTTCGGTGCCACACAGACCAAGATGCAGGACATCAGCTCCCATCTCGTTGAGCCCTCTGGCCACGGCTGCGGTCAGTTCGGGACTTGAAAGCCTTATATCATGGCCAAGAACGACTTTGGACGGCCTATAGATGGCGCCATATGCTCTACCAATCTTTAGTGCCAGCTCACCATTGAGCTGATCCGGAATCCGTCCCCTGATATCATATGCCGTAAAACAGGCAGGTATTGTCTTTTTCATTTTCCGTTATCCTGTGTACATCTGTTGCAAGTATGATTTTTCTATTGAATTTATTTCTTGCCCTCAAAACAATAAAGCTTTATCAAAGGTTGGTGAGTGTGGTTATATTCTGGAGCATATTTGTTATTTAATGTACCCTTAGCAGACCGATAATGTAAAGATTTACTGAATATTACAGGAAATTATGAAAGGAATAATACTTGCCGGAGGATCGGGAACCAGGTTGTATCCGTTAACCAAGGTGTTGAGCAAACAGCTCATACCTGTATACGATAAACCGATGATCTACTACCCGCTCTCGGTGCTGATGCTTGCCGGAATCAGGGATATACTGATGATATCCACTCCGCACGATATGCCCGCTTTTCAGGAGCTTTTTGGAGACGGTTCTCATCTGGGCTTATCAATCAGTTATGAAGTGCAGCCAAACCCGGATGGGCTTGCCCAGGCATTTATCATCGGAAAATCTTTTATCGCCAACGATTCCGTCTGCCTTATCCTCGGCGATAATATATTTTTCGGCCCCGGATTCACTTCCATTGTCCAGGAAAGCTCACGATTGACGTCAGGCGGACTTATCTTCGGCTATCTCGTTCGCGACCCAGAGCGTTATGGCGTGGTGGAATTTGATGAACATTTCAATGCCCTTGGTATTGAGGAAAAACCGAAGATACCACGATCAAAATATGCCGTACCCGGACTTTATTTCTACGATAATGATGTCTGTGCCATTGCCGAACAGGTGGAGCCGTCAGAACGCGGGGAACTGGAGATTACCGATATAAATCTCGAATACCTGCGCAGGGGTAGTCTGAAAGTGCAGCCGCTTGGCAGGGGATTCTGCTGGCTCGACACCGGTACCCACGAATCGCTGCAGCAGGCATCAAGCTATGTCCAGGCGGTGCAGGAACGGCAGGGGCTCAAGGTCGCCTGCATTGAAGAAATTGCCTACCAGCTTGGATATATCACCATTGACCAACTGACAAGTCTTGCCCAGGATACGCTTAAAAACCAGTATGGCCAATATATAATGGACATCATCCGCGATAATATCCCTCTCGAGAATAATTTTTCATGAAAATACTTATTATTGGCAGTGGTGGCCAGCTCGGAACAGACTGCATGACAATTCTTAATAATCGTTATGACATTGCCGGTATCGATTATCCCGACATTGATATCGGGGAACGGAGCAGTATTGAAAAAACCTTTGAGCAGGCAACCCCCGAGTGCGTTATCAATTGTGCCGCCTATACTGCTGTTGATAAATGTGAGACAGAACAAGATGCCGCCTGGAAAATTAACAACAGCGGACCACAGTATATCGCAGAAATTGCCAGCTCATGCGGGTGCAGAGTAATTCATATCTCAACTGATTATGTCTTCGATGGCAACAGAGAGATTCCAGAACCATACCAGGAGGATGATCCGGTTAATCCGCTTTCGGAATACGGCAGGAGTAAGCTGGCCGGAGAGCTGGCGACCAGCAAATATGCTGAAGACTCAATCATCCTCAGGACTGCATGGCTCTATTCCGCACACGGCCCCAATTTTTTAAAAACCATGCTGCGGCTTGCGCTCTCTGACCCCCATCACCCGTTTACGATTGTCAACGATCAGTACGGGTCCCTGACCTGGTCTCACACCCTCGCTCGTCAGATTGAGACATTAATAGAGAGCCCGCTTCGAGGGGTGGTACATACGACTTCGACCGGCTATTCATCATGGTACCAGGCAGCCTGTTACTTTCTTGAGAAAATGCAGCTACCGTATTCATTTATCCCCTGCACAACTGAAGATTACCCTACTCCTGCACATCGTCCGGCCAATTCAATCCTGAATAACAGTGTATTGGAAAAAAATAATATATCAGTTTTTAACTCCTGGCAAGAAGATGTGGATCGATTTGTCAGTCAGTTCAGAGACGCTCTTGTCGCTGAGGCACAAGCACTTATTGACAGGTAGCTACTCCTTTTAAATGCGTGCCGGGCTGCTGAGGCTGCAGGCGGGATTTTCTGAATCCTGGGTTGTCAAGGTCTCTTCAATGCTGAAGTCAGTGATCAGATGTTTGATATACCCCTCATACTCTGCCCCCAGAGCAGCCAGTCGAAATCCTACTATAAAAAAATCCGGATTTGTATCAGGCCTGCACCATATGCTCTTCGCATCGATCACAAGTTCGGAACGCCCGGACAGCTCTTTTGGCAGCCTCATTCTCAGACGAAATTCCTGATTCAGCTGAATCGGGGTATCACAGACAAGCATCGCCCCCCTGGTTGTTACATCGACAAGATGGCCTAGAACACGGCTGCTCATCCCGTCAAAAATTCGAAGGTAAAAAACGAGATGCCTGCGTTCAATTTTCCTTCTTTCTCCGTCAACGTCTGTTTTTTCCAATGCTGTCATACCTAACCTCAATCAAGTGGAACCAGTTCCACCATGCCAATTGCTCCCAGAAGCTCTGCACAGATGACGAGAACCCCCCGGATGCCTTTTATCTCTTCAGCCGCTTCAAGAGCACTTTTCACCCCGTTCCGCGGCTCTTTACCGTTACCAACTTCGTTGCCGATCCTGGTTGCCGCGGCATCTGCCATAACTGCTGAATCAGCAAGGACCGTAACAGAGTCTGCAACACCAAGACTGAGTGAATGACCGACTGTACCGGATGAGGTACAGATCCCGGCAGGCATTTGATCTGCAGCCAGTCTTAAGCCTACCCGGTTGCTGAGAGGTGACTGTCCTGCAAAAACAGCTATGGTACAGTCATTGCTTCGCTGCAGATAAATATCACCGCCATTTTCTACAATAACCTCGTTATAGCCTTCGTCAATTAACCCTTTACAGACAAACTCGGCAATGGCACCGGCCACGGCCGCCATTGGTCCCACCGATGCACGCTGGCCGGCAGCCAGCATGGCCTGAATCATCGGCGGCGCAAGAATGTCGTCTGGTAACGAGACCAGGGATGTCGCAAATTCTGGCGAAACATCAATATAACGCTCTACCTGAAGGCGAAACTGTACTGCCAACTCATACGCTTTTGGGGAGACATCAGATTCGGCAAGGATATGAAGATCAGTCTCCCTTATCTTTATATAAGTTGAGCACAAACCGGATTTTTCAGCAACCCCCCGATACGTTCTATTTCTATACGATTCCGGGGACCGTGACTGTTGAGCATTTTTTTTCATGGTTCGTGGACCATCGTTTGAGCAAATCAGCAGCTTCCAGCGAGATGGTCACTGGTTAGCCGGCGGGCTCTGCTCCCGTTGATCACCTGATTCACGGGGCGGTGAATCTTTATTGACCTTGCCATTGTTCCCGTTCAGCATCTCCTTCACACGATCTATTGAAATTGCCGGCTTCTGCTGTCGAAGCGCTTCCTTGATATCGTCGTCCTTGATTACCGCCCGGGTCATTTCAGCAAAGTCATTGAGTGTCGGACAGGTCACGCAGGATTGCAGCATTTTATTTTCAGGGGCAACCACCGCCCCGATGATCATATGCCCCAGGACAACAAGTATTAATGCTTTTGCAAATCCAAGGACAACACCGAGCATGCGGTCAAACCAGGGGGTGATTGTTATCTGGATAAGCTTTGCGACGACCTTTCCCAGCAGCGCCGCACCCACATAGGCAACAACAAAAAGAATAACGTAGGCACCAATAAAGACTACTTTGCCATTCTCGGAAAAGTCAGATAAAAACGGCAGCAACTCGGCATGGTAGCGGCTTGCGGCAAAATACCCAAGGTAAAGTGCCACCAGCGGCACAACCTGTTTCAGGAGGCCAAGCCACATGCCTCGGGCCATGAACAATAAAAAAACTCCAAGTACTACGAAGTCATAGCCACTCAATTGCAAACTTACCATATTGCCCTCTTGCGGAACATAAAAAACAGTCGTACTATGTCTGCTGGCCGAAACCATACCCACTAGTTAGCAGGACAGCTTTAAATTGCAATATTTTTTTATTCTTTAGATTTAGATATGTTATCATTATCACCAGACGATCCAGTACACCCATTACTTCCCATCAACCTCAAAAAGCTGATTTCATCCCGGGCCCCGGGAGAAAAGCTTGCAGTCTCCATGACCGCCATTCCGCAAGGTCTGAACGGTGCTGAAAAAGAGGTTGCCGAATTGTGGCTTACAGATGAGGAGCAGATTCAACTCGGTCATTACACATTTGCCAAAAGAAAAGGCGAGTGGCTTTCCGGCCGAATCTGCGCCAAACAGGCAACTATTGACCTGTTGAAGACCAACGGACATTCTGAACCATTGAATGCACGAGATTTCTCAATTATCTCCAATCCGTCGGGACGTCCTTTCTTGGACATGAAACGTCTTCCATACAACTCAGCTGGCATCGATATTTCCATATCGCATTCACACGACATGGCCGTCGGCATTGCCGGTCATGGTCGCTGCGGCATTGATATCCAGCTTCTCAGTGAAACGCTGTTCAAGGTCAAACACCGGTTCTGTGCAGATATTGAGGCGGTAATACTTGAACAGTTCTCAACTGACGAGCTTGTCCAATTGGGATTGCTCTGGGTTGCTAAAGAAGCCATTCGAAAATGTTTTAGCGAAACAAGAATTGTCGGTTTCCGAGAACTGAAGCTGGCTCATGCAGATGAGATTCACGGTTATTATGTCCTTCAATTCCAGTCCGATCTGGAAGGAATCTCATTCTCATCTGATAACTCGTTGTCTGTTGTCACCCATCACGACGATTCTTACGCCATAGCAGTCTGTACCGTAGAAAAAGAGTAGTGTTATGCCGGAACTGCCTGAAGTTGAAGTTGTCAAGAGAGGGCTTCAACCGCACCTGCAGGGAAGAATCATTACTGACGTTCGTCATGATGGTAAAAAATTACGAACGGAAGTTCCGTACCGGGATATGCACAACTATCTGGTGGGAGCAGAGATTGTCGCCCTGAAGCGAAGAGCAAAGTATCTCGTTCTGGAGATGAGCAACAGAGCACTGCTGATTATCCATCTCGGCATGACCGGTAACCTCGGGCTCTTCGAGAAATCCGCTGCAGAGATGGTTCATGATCATGTCGCCTGGCAACTCGATAACGGTCTGGAATTAAGATTTAATGATGTTCGAAGATTCGGATCCATAGCACTCATCAAGAAGGAGCAGAGGGCAACACTCGAAGATACTTTTTTCAAGACAACCGGTCCGGAACCCTTTGACCTCGATTTTAACGCAGCCTACCTTCACAAAAAGGCCGCCGGAAGAAGTATGCCGGTAAAGAATTTTATCATGAATAACAGTGTTGTTGCGGGAATTGGCAATATTTATGCTAATGAGAGTTTATTTGCCGCAGGAATTCGCCCGAGCAGACCAGCCGGGAAGATAAGTCGGAAAAGGTGGGCGCATCTTATCGAGAAAATCAGAGGAGTTTTAACCCGGGCAATCTCCTGCGGCGGCTCAACAATCAGTGATTTTGTCGGAGCAAGCGGTGAGAAAGGTTATTTTCAAATAACCTTTTGCGTTTACGGTAAAAAAGATCAACAATGCCCACAATGCGCAGCACCCATTAAAGCAATTAAACTGGGAGGCCGTGCTTCCTTTTTTTGTCCCAGATGCCAGAGATAGTAGAGAGCGCCTTGCAGCCAATGACACCTCCGGACAATGAAACATCCTGGTATCGTATTGCCCTGGCACCCGAACAGGTAGAATTTGGATTTGTGGATATAATCAGGGCTGAAATTGAAGAGATCTGGATCTCACGAGGGGCCCTGGAGGGCTTCACGGTCTGGCTGAAAGAGCGCACTGATCTTACTGAGATCTACTTTTCCCCTGTCGCAGCAGAGGCTTCGAAAATACTCCTGTACCGGTTTAACGGCACTGCATGCACCATGCCGCCGCTTGAATCACTCTCCTTTCTTCTCGGTCACGCCTTCTCTGACGACATGCCCACCAACAGGTTCAGTTCCTGAAATATTCAGGATTGGCACCTTTCATGCCTGAGCGCATAACAAATAATGGAGGTATCATTTGTCAATGTGGTCGATTGATTTCAGTTAACGCTGATCAACTCTTGACCTCTGGCCTGGTATGTATATCTTTGCACTAGTGAAAAAACATTTAAGATATTTTCATTTCAAAGGGTAACACATTCCACAATTAATGATTTTTTTCCGGGGAGAAACGAAACAATGACATCTCGAATATCTGCAGTAAGGGCACTTGAAATCCTTGATTCCAGAGGAAATCCCACGGTCAGGGTATTTGTCGATCTTACTGATGGTACAACAGCAGCCGCTTCAGTTCCCTCTGGCGCAAGTACTGGTGAAAATGAAGCAATAGAACTCCGTGATAACAATGTCACCCGATATAACGGTAAAGGCGTCAGGACCGCTGTTGATAATGTACGCAACATTATCGCCCCTGAAGTTGTTGGTATGAGGGCCGATAGCCAGGCAGCCATTGACCGTATGATGATTGACCTGGACGGTACTGATAATAAAGCGAATCTTGGCGCCAATGCAATTCTCGGCGTATCCATGGCAGTCGCACGTGCTGCTGCAAAATCCATCCGTGTCCCTCTCTATCGTTATCTTGGCGGTAGTGGTGCCTGCAGATTACCAGTGCCAATGATGAATATACTCAATGGTGGAGAACACGCTGATAACAGTGTAGATTTCCAGGAATTCATGGCTGTACCGCTTGGTTTTGAACAATTTAGTGACGGACTGAGAGCGGTGGCTGAAACCTTTCATGCTTTGAAGAAAATCCTTAATGATCGTAATCTTTCAACCGGTGTCGGTGATGAAGGTGGTTTTGCTCCGAACCTTGGAAGCAATGAAGAGGCGATGGATGTTATTATCGAGGCAATTCGCAAGGCAGGTTACCAGCCGGGATCTGATATCTCCCTGGCCCTGGACAGTGCCGCAAGTTCTTTTTCAAGCGATTTGAAAACCGAATACAATCTCAAATGGTCTGGCGGTGGTTCCATGGGAAGCAAGGAGATGATAGACCTGGCCCAAAAATGGTTCAAAGAATATCCGATAGTCTCCTGGGAAGATCCGCTTGCAGAGGCTGACTGGGATGGATTCTGCCAACTGACCAGCCTCGTTGGTGATAAACTCCAGGTCGTCGGTGATGATATCTTTGTTACCAATACAAAATATATTGAACGCGGCATCAATTGGAAGACAGCAAACTCTGTGCTGATCAAACTGAACCAGATTGGTACTGTTACCGAGACCATAGAAGCAATCCGCCTCTGCCGGGATGCCGGCTGGTCATATGTTATCTCTCATCGTTCAGGGGAAACCGAAGACACCTTCATTGCAGATTTTGCCGTGGCAATGGATGGCGGCCAGATAAAAACAGGTTCTGCTTCACGCAGTGATCGAGTTGCCAAATACAACAGACTGCTTGAAATTGAACAGGAACTCGGCCAGGAAGCTCGTTATTACTGGAAACGGTAGACAACGATCTGATGAAAGCGGCTGCTCCAAAAGTATCTTCGCATGTTCTCGTGGAGAACGGTCCTTTTCCAAATAATGGAAGACTGCCGTTGCTGATCTTCAAACAGGTCTTCGAGAAAAACAGCGTGGCCCCGGAAAGCTTCGAACAGCTATTTACCTCGAATTTCTGGCCTGCAGCCTGGAGAAACGGAATCTACTCGTTCCATCACTACCACTCCACGGCCCATGAGGTACTTGGTGTTTATCGCGGATGGGTAGAAGCCTGTTTTGGCGGCCCTGACGGCCTGATTATCCAGGCCGAGGAGGGAGATGTAATCATCATTCCTGCAGGAGTAAGCCATTGTAATAAAAACCAATCATCAGATTTTCGAGTGGTCGGAGCCTACCCTCAGGATCAGGTCTGGGACATGAAATACGGCAAAGATGGAGAGCGACCCGCTGTTGATCAGATGATAAGCACAGTGACACTACCGGCAGCAGACCCTGTTCTGGGAATGGACGGACCGTTAAAAACACTCTGGTCATAAGCTGCACCTACAATCGAATTCAGTGTATTTTTAGACAATACGAGGAAGATATGGACAAGAAATCTGAACTGGACAAAGAGAAAATCATCCCTGAGAGAATGGACGTATTACGCTCACTCCCCGTTGAAATAAAACAGCAGCTGTCCGGAGAGGAAGCCCGAGCCTTTCTCTATGGTGAAGAGCTTCCTGATGGTCTTGTGGAGAAGCTGAAGGATTACATCATCACCGATTAGCCCTTAGCGTTCACGTTTACAACAATCGAGCTGATCTACTTTTACAATTATCATTTGATCGCAGCAGCAGGCGATACATACAATTGTCACCAGAGGAGGATATATGAGAACAACGAGCCGCTTGATATTGTTAACGTTCTGTACCTTGTTGCTGAGCAGTTGCGGTTATAACGCTCTACAGATGAAAGAGGAGACCGTCTTCAAAGCATGGGCTGACGTTGAGTCAACCTTGCAGAGACGCGCCGATCTTATACCAAATCTTGTGGCCACGGTGAAAGGCTATGCAGCTCATGAAAAGGAGACCCTTGAAGCCGTCATAAATGCTCGCGCCAAGGCAACTTCGGTGCAAATCTCGCCGGCGGACCTTGGAGATGCAGCTGCCATGCAGCAGATGGCTTCAGCCCAGGGAGGCCTTACCTCTGCTCTGTCGAGACTAATGCTGGTAGTCGAACGTTATCCCGACCTGAAAGCCAACCAGAATTTTCTCGACCTTCAGAATCAGCTTGAAGGAACGGAAAACAGGATCAATGTTGCCAGACAGCGATACAATGCTGCTGTTGAAGCTTTTAATGGATCAATCAGGAAATTTCCAGAAAGTCTGACCAACAACTTTATCCTCAAACTTGATCGTAAAGAATACTACAAAGCAGATGAGGGTGCCCAAACGGTGCCTCAGGTTAATTTTAACTAGCTCATCATTATGGTAGTATCAATACAAGCCCGTTATCTAAGCATATTATCTGTTCTGCTTGCAGTTATAGTCTGCTCTTTACCTGCTCACGCACTTGAAGTTCCAGCGCTCAAGGGACGGGTGAACGATTTTGCCCGGATATTGTCTCCGGCTACGGTCAATCAGCTCGAATCGCTATTGATCAACCTTGAGACGACTGATTCCACCCAGATCGTCGTTTTGACCATACCATCATTGGAAGGAGCCAGTCTTGAAGACGTTTCACTCAAGACCGCAGAGAAATACCAGATAGGACAAAAAGAATTTGATAACGGAGCGCTCCTGCTGATCGCCCGAGATGATCGGAAACTGAGAATTGAAGTAGGCTATGGTCTTGAGGGAACACTGACTGACATGGTGTCTGGACAGATTATCAGAAATATCATTACTCCCCAGTTTCGCAAAGGCAACTTCGACCAGGGAGTAATCGACGGCGTTGGAGCCATGATTGCCACCGTCAAGGGAGAATTCCAGGCCACCGCTCCCTCCGATTATAGCTCAACCGGGAACAACGATACTGGCGGACTGATCATGTCACTCGTTTTTATCTCGTTTTTCTTCGGTTCAATGTTCAGGGCTAACAAATTCCTTGCCGCAACTGTTGGCGGTGTTATTTCGCCGATCATCGGTTTTCTTTTCTTCAGCCTTACAGGGATTTTACTCATGGCGCTTATTCCCGTTGGAATGATAGGCGGGCTGATCGCCAGTATACTGGCATCATCCTCGGGTACTGGCAGAGGGGGGGGCGGAACTGGCGGCACCTATATCGGAACCGGTGGTGGTTTTGGTCGATCATCAGGCGGTTTTGGAGGCTTTGGCGGTGGTGGAGGAGGCTTTGGAGGAGGCGGTGCCTCCGGAGGATGGTAGCTGATCATGACAACACTTGCACAATCATTTTTGACTCCGGCAGAACAGCAAAAAATCACCCGGTGTGTTCAAGACGCGGAGAAACAGACCTCTGGTGAAATTGTACCGATGATTGTCTCAGAGAGTCACCGTTATCCTCTGGCAGCAGTGAGTGGAGCCACCTTTATCTCACTGCCGACGGCACTGCTCGCCACTCGACTGCTCGGCAACTATTTCTGGATTGGTCCGGACAATATGTGGCTCTTTGTTATCTGTTTTATCCTCCTCTACCTTGTGGCCCATCCATTGGTGTCCAATGTGGGCTGGCTGAAACGAAGATTTCTTTCACCGAAACGGGCAGATGAAGAGGTAAAAGCCGGTGCTGTGCAGGCATTTTTCAGGCAAAGACTCTATCGAACAGAGGCACAAAACGGTATTCTCCTTTATATTTCAGTCTTTGAACACCGCGTATGGATTCTTGGAGATACTGGAATAAATGACAAGATTCCGCAGGAGCAATGGCAGGAAATCGTCGATATCGTCACCAATGGCATTAAGAAAAATCGACAAGCCGAAGCAATTTGCGAGGCCATAACCAGGATTGGAACACTACTGCAGGAGTTTTTCCCCTATTCAGAAGACGACAAGGACGAATTGCATAACCTGATCATCGACTGACCTGCAACACTGCTCCACACGCTTTCCAGCTTTCAAAAAAACTTTCTCTTCTGGTAGAGATGGTCACCGATTGCTATCGCTCCCTCAAGCTCGTCATAGCTCATTGCACCTTTTTTCAGTACAGTCATGTTATCATGGAACATTTTAAGGTCACGAACGCCCATCATGCAGACATCCACCTCATCACGCTCCAGAACATAACGATAACAATCGCCAGCAGAGAGCGGCTTCATGCCGGGTAACATCTTTTTTTCTTTCAGCAGCTTCCCCCAACAGGTGGCGGTAAATGAAATCAGGCCCGGTCGGGAGAGGGGGAGTAACGGAAAGATATCCCGTTCTGCACCACGATGAACGGCATTATAGCGAAAATGAAAGAAATCAAGCAGCTGTTCTTCAGCAAGCGATACAACAATATCTCTGTTATGGGTTGTCAAACCAATAGCCCTGACAATACCCCGCTCTTTCAGGCGATTGCCCCATTCCAAAATGCGATCGGGAGGTTTGCTTGAATAGTATCCCAGGATCAGGCAGTCAATATAGTCTGTTCCAAGTTTACGCAGTGCTGAGTTCAGGAACATCTCACCCAGCTTAACCGTATGGGTGTAACTGAGCAGGCCGATAACAATGTCTTCACGTCTTTTGGAAGCGACAATCTGCCGGACAAAGGTTATAAAATCAGCAGATCTGCCCTTTATGAATGTTCCCCAGGTAAAATAGTTACAGCCATGAGTCAATGCTTCTTCATAAACCTCGGGACCGGCACCGAAGCTTGAGGAAATACCTATTCGCCCTACTTTGATTCCTGTTTCTCCAAGTGACCGTTTTTCTCCAATCATGACGCTTCCCCATGGACATTATGAATAACAAGCGGACCAACAGAAAAATGTAACTACGGCTTCATGATTTTGCAAGGGTAAGGAGTCAGCAATGGTATGAGCACCTCATCATATCTTTTTCCCGCCCGACAGCTGAAAGGCTGGCTTGATGGGGTTAACCTGAAGATTTCATGGAAAATCGCTTTAAAACATATTTAGATATTTTAGGCTCTTCCGGTAAACGAGTACCTGTTTGCTATAATCATCACGCAGTTGTCCATCAGATTCCCTTTGCTCGCCGCCTGAGAAAGTGAGGGGACTGATTTTTATTTTTCTGCTTCCAAAATAGGGGGCAGATTGATTTTTCATAAATACGTGAAAAAA
>CAZOWJ010000098.1:0-13067 GCA_964583415.1 uncultured Desulfocapsaceae bacterium | reverse complement strand
TACCGAACTCAGGTTTCCAAAACGATAGGAATTAAGGAGAAACATCTGGTACCCTGTATGCAGCATGGCACCTGCAACTATGTATGGATAAGAGTCAGCATGGGGCATCGGTGTCAGCACAATGACTGCCAATGCGGCAGGTGCGTGCCCCAGAACAACAGATGACATACTCCTGTGTTTGTCTCCTGATCGTTTTACGAAATAATTCCATGTTGCGTGTAAAAATGCCGCTGATAGAATGACAACCAGAACATGAATGGGCATAACACGTAAACCATTAATATATTGATTGAATCAGTCAATGGTAATGATTTTTGTCTGATTCGGCACTATTAAAACTGGTTCCCCAGACCACCAGACGAAATACAAGGAACGCAATGGCAGTAATCTGGAAATGGCAATACAAATTTCGTGACAACTGAGACTGTTTGAAGGTATCAAACAACGTAGTGAAAACATAATCAATAGCTAACTGACACGAACATAGGTGCCCATGCTATAGTGAGAAAAGATCCAGGTACATGCGCTTTCTGCTGGATTCAACACATCAGTCATAATAATGCTTTATGTAAAATCTTATGAAGACCTATAAAGGAAGAGAAAATAGATGAATACTCATACGACAATCAGTATTGATGAAGCAACTGAACTCTGCAACAGGGCATTGGCCGCTGTCGGCACACGTGAAACCAATGCGGCAATTGTAAGTAATGCGCTGGTGCGCGGTGAAATTGATGGACATATCGGCCACGGGCTCTCCAGATTGCCATCGTATGTGGCACAGGTACGCACAGGGAAAATAAACGGCAGGGCCATGCCAACCATCGAAGATGTAAAACCCGGTCTGATCCGTGTTAATGCGGGGTTCGGTTTTGCCTACCCTGCTATTCGGGTTACCCTGCCCGAGCTCGAAAATCGGGCCACAAAGACAGGAATAGCCGCTGCTGCGATTTACCACTCTCATCATTTTGGAGTGGCAGGCCATCCGTGCGAGGACCTGGCCCGAAGAGGGCTGGTATCATTTGTTTATGGGAACTCTCCAAAAGCAATTGCACCAGCCGGTTCGAAAGAGAAAGTACTTGGTACCAACCCGATTGCATTTGGGGCTCCGCTAGACGGTGACCCGCTGATAATTGACTTTGCCGTATCGACGGTTGCCCGCGGCAAAATACTGGCTGCCAAGCAGCAGGGTCAATCTATCCCCGAAGGATGGGCAATCGGTCCGGACGGTAAACCAACGACCGATCCTGAAGTTGCCCTTCAAGGTTCCATGCTCCCCATTGGCGGTGCCAAGGGGGCTGCGCTGGCCCTGATGGTAGAGGTCATGTCTGCCTGTTTGGCCGGAGCCGCACTCGGCGTTGAAGCGAGCTCACTGTTTGAAGCGCAAGGAGATTCACCGGATTTGGGCCAGGTTATTCTGGCCATAGATGGTACTGCTTTGTCAAACAATACTTTTGCCGGTCGAATGAGGGATCTGGCAACCGTTTATCAGGAACTGGACGGTGCACGATTTCCCGGGCTGAGTCGACTTGAAAATCGGAAGAGAGCAGCACAGCAAGGTTTGATCGTACCAGCTGTGCTGGATCGTGAAATCAGGGTCCTGGCCCGGTGAATCAAAGGCAGAGAGTTATTGATGTCTGCCGCCGGCAAGAAAATCAACAGGATTAATATTGAGTTTTTTCATGCGATACTGGAGGGTGGAACGGGGGATTCCAAGCAGACTGGCCGCACCTTTTTTTCCGCCGACCATGCCTTTGGTCGTGGTTAAAGCTTTAATGATATGATTCCGCTCAGCCTGGTTCAGTGTACTGATGCCATCAGCTTCTTCTGAGGGCGTTATACTGAGTGGAAATATTCGCTTTATGTCGTCTGCATATATTGTCATACCGGGATGCAGAATGATAAGCCGCTTTACCATGTTCTTAAGCTCTCGCACATTGCCAGGCCATTGATACCGTGACAGGAGTTCAAGAACATCACGAGTGAAAATAGGTGCTTCCCGATTCATTCGCTCGGATTCACTTTCATTGATATTTTTTATCAACAGCGGAATGTCTTCCGTACGTTCACGCAGTGGAGGAACATTGACGGTTACAGTTTCCAGCCGATAAAACAGATCCTGCCTGAACCACCCGTCTCTGACCCCTGCCCTGAGATCTTTGTTCGTTGCAGCAACGATACGAACATCAACCGGTATTGAATTGCTCTCACCAACCCGCTCAAATTGTCTCTCCTGGAGAACCTGCAGCAGTTTTGCCTGCAGGTTAACAGGGAGTTCTCCAATTTCATCAAGAAAGATGGTACCACGATCTGCCAGTTCAAATCGTCCAAGCCGCTGACTTTCAGCTCCGGTAAAGGCCCCCTTGGCATGACCAAAAAGCTCACTTTCAAACAGTGAGGGGGTTAAGCCCGGACAATTGGTCTTAACAAACAAGTGGTCCTGCCGGGCGCTCATCTCATGGATCAGCCGGGCCAGGTAATCTTTACCAGTGCCGGTTTCACCGGTGACCAGAATTGTTTCATCGGTATTTGCAACCTGTTGAATAACCCCCATCACCTGCTGCATCTGCTCGGAGGCAAAAAAGAACCCCCCAACCTGGTGATCTCTTTCACTGGACAGCAGATATTCTCTTTCTCCCTGAAGGTGCTGATGTGAGTGTTTCAGGGATGTGTAGGCGATCATGTTTTCTACCGCGATGGCAATTTGCTGGGAGGTAGCCATCAGTACTTCCGTCAATTCAGTAAGTGCTTTGGGCTTCTTGCGGTAGCTGAAATGGATGGTTCCCAGGATACGGTCACGGACGATAAGCGGAAAAACCATCGTCGAGATAAGGCCTGCCTTAACCAACTCTCCCACTGAACTCAGATCCGTATATTTTCCCAGGTCATCGAAAATTGCCGGTTGTCTGGAGTTAATAGCGATACGGGCAATCGCTCCATCGGCAAGCGGTCTTGACTGGTGGGCAATCACTCCACCAGGCTGTATGCCGTCAGCCGCAGCAAAGTAGGTTATCAGTTCCTTGTCTGAATCATAGAGAATAATACTGAGTCGATCATAGGCGAAGTATCGATAGAGCTCCTTCGATAGAGAATTGAAGAGGCTCTCACGACTTTTTCGAGTGGCGATAGCATTGTTGATTTCCAATAGCAGTTTATAACGGGTTTCCGTACTCCACTTCATCATAATTATCCTGTATTCGCTAAATTCATATGAGCTAACAACATCTTAATAAACGCAACGTGCCGAAAAATCAAGCCCACTATTGGGCACGAAGCCCAATAGTGGGCTTGATTTTTCGGCACGCCATGGCTTTTCTGGATAAAAATTTATTAATTTTAATCACTTAAGCTCTTTATTCAAAATGGTCTGTTAATTGCTTTATAGTTGGGTTCAAATCAAGAGGTGAAAAATGGCGCTTGAGTTAAAGTACGGACAGGGAACTATCAGCATAGATTTACCGGAATCGGCAGACGTTGATATATTAAAGCCTAACCCGGTTCGTCCTGTTTCCTCGATTAAAGAGGCGTTAACCAGTGCTTTTGCCAATCTGGATGAGAACAATGCCGATCTGCTGCCGGAACTCATAGAGAAAGAAACGGTCGCAATTGCCATCCCTGATGAAACCCGGCCGCTGCCGGTAATCAAGGTACTTCCTCTCATACTTGACTGGCTTTTTGCCAAGATTCCCGACTTAATCCCTGAGCGAGTAACGATCCTGGTAGGCGGCGGATTACATCCGCCAGTTGACATGGAAGCACTCGAGCGGCTTGTTCCTCCCAAAATTGTTCAAGGCTGCCGGGTTCTGTCCCATGATGCCATAAACAGTCAAATGGTAAATTATGGGACTACCGAGCGGGGAACCCCGGTACTCGTGAACAGTGCCTTTGCGACTGCCGACTACAAGATTGTTGTTGGCCAGATTGACCCACACCAGTTCGTCGGTTTTACCGGCGGATCCAAAGGGGTTGTAATCGGCTGCGGAGGAGAAGCAACCATCGAGCATAACCACAGCCTGATGTTTCATGACGATGCCAGAGTTGGTGTTCTTGACGGTAATCCGGTCCGTGAGGATTTGAATGAAGCCGGCGAGATGGTTGGCATTGATCTTTCGATCAATTTTGTGATGGCACCAAATAAAGATGTGGTGCGGATTCTGGTTGGCCGTCCGCTGGACACACTCCGGGAAGGCGCTCGAAGCTGTGCTGCGCTGTATGGTGTGGGTATCGATGATTCATACGATATCGTTGTTGCCAGTTGCGGGGGCTATCCAAAGGACATCTGCCTCTACCAGGCCCAGAAAGGACTTAATCTTGCCTCTCAAGCACTGAAAGCGGGCGGCAATATCTTATTGCTTGCCGCTTCACCTCAAGGTGTGGGGGATGATGTCTATTTTGATTACGTTTCACAATTTACCAGCCCAGAAGAAGTGCTGGCCGATTTTAGAAAACAGGGATTCAGGATGGGTGCTCATAAAGCCTATCTCTTCGGTCGAACGCTGACCAGGTTCGATGTTGCGGTTTTTTCCGAGCTTGACCCGGGAGTTCTGCAGAAGTGTCACCTTCGAGCTGCCGATCCCTCAGAAATTATAAGCGAATGGGTGGAAGCTTTTGATGGAAGACCGAGAATCGGAATTATCCCGAATGCAAATACCACCTATTTTTATAAACAAGAGCAACAATAGGATTCTGGCTTGAACGTGATCTCATTGTCAGAATAGAGAGACCAGAGTCTTTAGAAACAAATAGTAGGAAGAAGAAGCAGTAAAGAGGAGAACCGAAGCCGGACATCCGGCATACGAAAAAGCAGATAGGATTCTGTATGATCGTTCGATTCATTTTTAACCAATTGTAGGAGGTACATATGATACCCGATTTTTTAGTACACGAAGCTGCGGATGTCGTAGGCGTTGTGGTTGTTGAAGGCCTGAAGGCCAACCAGGAGATCACCGGCTGGGTCATGAAAGAAGATGAGACCGTTACGGTCAAGATCTTGAATGACATTCCAATCGGTCACAAAGTCGCACTGAAAGACCTTGCATCAGGTGACACGGTAATTAAATACAACTCAGATATTGGCAAGGTTGTCGCTCCGATCAAGAAAGGCGAACATCTGCACGTTCACAACGTTAAAACAAAGAGGTGGTAGCATGGATCAGAAATTCTTAGGATATCGTCGTGAAAATGGCCGGGTAGGTGTTCGTAACCATGTTATCATCCTGCCGCTGGATGATCTCTCAAACTCTGCTTGTGAGGCTGTTGCAAATAACGTAAAAGGCACCATGGCTCTTCCCCATGCCTATGGCCGACTTCAATTCGGTGAAGACCTTGATCTGCATTTCCGTACCCTGATTGGTACCGGCTGCAATCCAAATGTAGCAGCGGTCATTGTTATCGGCATCGAGCCCCAGTGGACTGATCGAATTGTCCAGGGTATTGCCAAAACCGGCAAGCAGGTAGCAGGATTCTCGATTGAGCAGAATGGTGACTTCAACACCATCTGTGCTGCATCCAATAAAGCCAAGGAGTTCATGCACGCTGCCAGCGAGATTCAGCGCCAAGAGTGTGATATCAGCGAGCTGTGGGTTTCAACCAAATGTGGTGAGTCCGATACCACTTCCGGTATTGCAACCAACCCAACTGTCGGTAATGCCTATGACAAGCTCTATGAGAAAGGCAATACGCTGCTGTTTGGTGAGACCACTGAGTTGACTGGTGGAGAGCATCTCGTTCTCGAGCGTTGCGCAAATGATGAGGTTCGCAAGCAGTTCCAGTTCTATTTTGACCGCTATGCAAAAGTTATCGATGATAATAAGACAAGCGATCTTTCTGACTCCCAGCCGACCAAAGGTAACATCGAGGGCGGCCTGACCACGATCGAAGAGAAAGCTCTTGGTAATATTCAGAAGATCGGCACCAAACCGCCCGTCATCGGCTGTCTGGAGAAAGCTGTTGAGCCTGACGGTCCCGGCCTCTGGTTCCAGGATTCCTCCTCTGCTGCAGCAGAGCAGGTTACCCTCTGTGCTGCCTCAGGCTTTGTCGTTCATTTCTTCCCCACCGGCCAGGGCAATATCATCGGCAATCCGATTCTCCCGGTAATCAAGCTTTGCTCAAATCCGCGAACCCTGAGAACAATGTCAGAGCATTTTGATGTTGATGTTTCAGGCCTTGTTCGACGTGAGATAAATCTTGATGAGGCTGGAGACAAGCTGCTTGACATGATGGTTCGTACTGCCAACGGCCGCATGACTGCTGCGGAAGTACTCGGTCATCGTGAGTTCATCATGACCAAGCTATACGAAAGTGCATAATTGTATTCTGCCTGATACTCCTGAGACCTGTCTGCCGGGTCTCGGGAGTAGTTTATGGAGTATAAACAGGGGAGCACTACTGTCCCGGACAATATTAAATCTCTATGTTGGGAGGTGTTAATGAAAACGATATTGAATAAACGATACCTGATCACCTTGGTTTGCCTGGCAATTTTCTCGGTAATCGCGTCAGCTGCTTGTGCCCAGGACTATCCCAGTAAAGCTGTTAATTACGTTATACCATTTGGCCCCGGTGGAGAATCTGATATCACCGCACGTCACCAGCAGCAGTTTTTCAAGAAACTGTATGGTGAGGACCTGATCATTTCCTACAAACCAGGCGGTGGCGGAGCCGTCGGCTGGTCCCAGTTGAACAAAATGAAGGGTGACGGTTATAACATCATGGGAATTAACCTTCCGCACATCATCATTAAACCGCAACAAAAAGATGTTGGTTTCAAAACCGAAGATATCACTGGTATTTTCATGTTTCATTACACACCGGATGCCATTGTCGTAAATGCCGAGAGTGAGTTGATGACACTTGCCGACATGATCGATTACGCTAAGGAAAATCCCGGCAAATTGACATTCTCTGGATCAGGAAAAGGAACGGCAAACCACCTTGCCCAGATTCGATTCGACAAGATGGCCGGTATCAAAACAACTTACGTTGCCTTCAAAGGAACCGGTAAAGCTGTCGCTGCCCTGCTTGGCAACCAGGTAAAGGGTGAGTGGGGCTACACATCTGTTGGTGCGGCACAGGGAGAAAAGGTCCGAATGCTTGCTGTAGCGATGGAGGAGCGTCATCCTAAATTCCCGGATGTTCCAACCTTTAAAGAGCTTGGATTTGACCTGGTATCAGGTGCTTACCGAGGAATTGCGGTACCGAAATCCACTCCTGAACCGATTCGACAACAACTCTCGAAGATGATCGGAGAGATTAATGCTGACCCGGAATTCCGTGCACGCATGGAAAACGACGGCATGGCACTGCTCGATGTAGATTACGCTGCATACCCTGCTTTCATGAAAAAGATGGAAGACATATACATTGAAGCCGCACGTGAGGCCAAAATTATCCAGTAGTTTTAAAACACTATGTAGGTAAGAAGAATTTGTAAGTAAATGTACTTACAAATTAAAACATCCATGAAGAGAGTTGCTGTGCAGATAACGCAACTCTCTTCGAGGTAGTGACCTGGTTCCGTAAAGCAAGATGGTTTATTAAACGGTTTGCACTCAAGTTGTTATGGCACAGTACGCAATAAATTAACGGAGCACTGAATATGCCCGGCATTGAATATCTTATCGCAGCTCTTTCACCATTTAATATCATGCTGGCACTACTCGGTGTCATTGCAGGTACGGTGATCGGCTCTCTTCCCGGGCTTACCGCCACAATGGCAGTTGCCGTCCTCGTGCCGATCACCTTTTCCATGGAAGCAGGGTCTGCCCTGATACTCATGGGGGCCATCTACACCGGGGCAATCTATGGTGGAGCATATGCAGCGATTCTGCTCAACACACCGGGGACACCCTCGGCCATTGCAACAACATTCGATGGTTTCCCAATGGCCAAGAAGGGACATGGCGACCTTGCCGTATCCCTTGCCTGTCTGGCATCGGTGACTGGTGGTCTGGTTGGAGCCACATTCCTGCTGTTGCTCTCTCCCCCGCTTGCGGAGGTGGCACTTGCCTTCGGGCCTGTTGAATATTTCTGGCTTGCAGTCTTCGGATTGACGCTGATCTCAGCGCTCTCAGAGGGAAATCTGCTAAAAGGCCTCATCGGAGCCTGTTTCGGACTGCTCCTGGCGTGTGTCGGCATTGCCGAGATTAGTGCCGATGTTCGCTTCACCTTTGGCAGCCAGGTCCTGCTCGGCGGCATAGAAACCGTATCAGCACTGATCGGTCTCTATTGTGTACCGGTACTGATCGACCTTGTTGCCACTCCCGATAAACACTTAAAAGTTACTCACGAGCCTCGGGGATTCCGCTTTCTCGAAGCGCTTGCTATCTCCTGGAAATTAAAACTGAGCCTGATAAGAAGTTCTGTCATCGGTACACTGGTTGGGATCCTCCCCGGCGCAGGTGGATCGATCGCAGGACTGGTTGCCTACTCCGAAGCTCGAAGAACCAGCAAAAACAGCGAAAATTTTGGCAAGGGTGAGCCAGAGGGTATCATAGCCACCGAGTCGGCCAATAACGCAACGGTCGGTGGAGGGTTCATCCCGACACTTGTTCTTGGCATCCCGGGAACACCACCGGACGCTGTTATCCTCGGTGCCTTGATGATTCAAGGTGTGAAGACAGGTCCCAGTCTTTTCACTGAAGGCGGCTCCATTGTCTACACCTTTATCTATGGTCTGTTTCTCGCAACAATCCTGATGCTTCCTGTTGGCCTTGTTATCGGCCGCTACGCCTATAAGACAATTATAACCGTTCCAAAGGCAATGCTGGTGCCTACCGTTGCCTTCATGACGATGATCGGCACCTATGCCATCCGCAACAGCATCTCAGATATAATTATCATGATTCTTCTCGGCGTTGTGGGATGGTTTTTAAATCGGTTCGGCTTCAGCCCTTCTCCAATTGTCCTCGGTCTCATCCTTGGCCGGATTGCCGAACAGGGCTTTGTCCAGGCCTGGACGATAGGGGCCGCGACAGATGGACTCATGAAAATGTTTTTTGGCCGCCCGATCAGCCTGGCTATTATCGCTTTTATCCTGCTGTCACTTTTTTATCCGGTAATCAGGTCACGCTGGTCAAAATTAAACTGGAGGGGGGCTAATGACAAGTAGCCAGAGATCAAAAGGAACTGGAGACACAGGGGGAACAGTGGTATGCTGTATATTCATAATCCTCGCCGCTGTCTCCCTGTGGGACACGACACACATGCTGGATTCCGACTCCTACGTGTTTCCACGTGCTATTGCCATCGCCCTGATTGTCTTCAGTATCAGTTTAATTGCCTGGAATCTTGCACACCCGGACATTGCTCAACAACAGCGACCACAGAACGAGTCAACTGTTCGACGTATGCTGCTGATCGCCCTGATGCTGCTGAGTTGCTTCTCTATGCCCTGGCTTGGTTTCCTGATTTCAGGCATCATCACCTTCTTGCTGCTGATGGTTGTAGCGATGTATCACGAATGGGATGCCAAAAAACGAATTGTCTACCCGCTTATAGCCGTCGCTATTGTCGTCGGTTTTTACACCCTTTTCAGCAGAGTGTTGTTGGTACCGCTTCCGACAGCACTGTTATTTGAATAAATCTGAGAAATGCAGGCTATATATTTGAAATATTATAAGATAACAGATATTTAGAGGATATTAAGCAAAGTTTTAAATCAATTAACAATAAACAATTTTTAGCATTTCGACCGACTGCAAACGCCTGACGCATAAAAGTGTTGTATCTGGCGTTTTCAGGAAGCACGAGTGCAGCATGATGGAGGACTAAATGGCAAATGGTTACAATGGAAAAATCCTGGCCGTGGATTTGACAAACAGGACTCACGAGGTCAGGGAGCCGGATGAAAAATGGTATCGTACCTATTTTGGGGGTACGGGCATAATTGGGCAGATTCTGCTCACGGAAGTCGCGCCTGACATTGACCCGCTGGGCCCGGAAAATGTTCTGGTTTTCGCCTGCAGTGTAATTACCGGTGCCCCACTTGCCGGTTTCAACCGCTATGCAGTCGGAGCAAAGTCACCGCTCACGGGTGGATTTGCCCGTACGGAAGCGGCCGGATTCTTTGGGCCGGAACTGAAATTTGCAGGATACGACGCCATCGTCATCAAGGGAAAAGCAGATGTTCCTGTGTATCTCTGGATTAAAGACGGGCAGGTTGAAATCTGCGATGCTGACGGATTGTGGGGCCTGGATAACTGGGAAACACTCGAAAGCCTGCGTGAGACGACCGGAGAAAACAAGGTACGCGTGGTGAGTATCGGGCCTGCCGGAGAGAAACTGGTATCCTATGCGTGTCTGCAGACTGATCTTGAGCATTTCAACGGACGTACCGGTATGGGCGCCGTCATGGGATCCAAAAATCTCAAGGCGATTGCCGTCAGGGGAACAAAGAAACTGACCATGGCGGACCCGGAGAGAGTCAAAGAGATAGCCAAGTGGCACCGGGATCGAATAAAAGAACACCCGCCAAATGTGGGGCTGACTAAATTCGGAACACCAGGATTGGTGCAGGGAGTTAATGCCTCAGGATTTTTCCCGACCCGCAACTTCAAAGAGGGTCAGTTCGAGGGTGCTGACAAGCTTAATGCTGAAACGTATCACAACACCATTTTTCACTCTCGCGGCACCTGTGCCCAGTGCACCGTGGCATGTAAGCGTCGAGTACAATCTGATGATGAGACCTACCCGCTTGACAAACGATTCGGTGGAGCGGAATACGAGACCATAGCTGCATTCGGCTCAATGCTGGCAATTGATAACCTGCCGGCTGTGGCCTACGCTAATCAGCTTTGCAACCTGCTTGGTCTCGATACAATCTCAACCGGTTGTGTCATTGCTTTTGCCATGGAGTGTTACGAAAAAGGAATTCTTACAAAAGAAGATACCGGCGGCAAAGCTATTGGCTATGGCGATGCTGAGGCCATGATCTGGCTGGTTCGACAAATCGCTGCAAAAGAAGGAATTGGCGAAATACTGGCCCTTGGTGTCAAGAAGGCTGCAGAAAAGATAGGACGGGGCTCTGAGCGCTATGCCTTTCATATAAAAGGACAGGAGCTCGGCCTGCATGATGGCCGCGGAAAGACCGGTATGGGGCTGGGATTCGCCCTGGGGGCCACCGGTGGCGACCACATAGAAACGCCTCACGATGTGGCCTTTATGGGGGAAGGTATCAGCAAATTGTACCCGATGGGACTGCTCGACCCGGTTGATCCACTCAAAATGGATGCCGCTAAAGTGAAATTTTTCTTTATCGGCCAGAAAGCCTGGGGCATCAACAACCTGCTCGGACTCTGCAACTTCTGTTCGGTGCCAATCCATGCCCTGACCTTTACCAAGCTGGTCGAGGTAGTGCAGGCCATAACCGGTTGGGAAACCAGCCTCTATGAAATTGTAAACGGTGTTGACCGCGCCAACGTCATGGCCCGGGTGTTCAACAATAGATGTGGGTTTACTCCTGATGATGACACCCTTATCCGTCGGTGGTTTGAGAAGATGCCGGACGGCCCGTTGAAAGGGTTGCGATTTGATCCTGATGAATTTCGTGGCTGGGTTCAGTTGTACTATGAGATGTCCGGCTGGGATTCAGAAGGACGGCCGACCAGGGGAAAACTGGTCGAATTGGGGCTGGACTGGTTGATTGAGCAATAAGGAGCCGAACCCCAGAGAAATAGTGAATCAACCGTGCCGTTTTGACGGCACGGTTTCTCTTACCTGTTATTTTTTAGAAGAACAGCAGGTAGCTTGTTAGATAACTAAAATGGAGGATTATAATGAATATTGGTTTTGTTGGAGTTGGTTTGATGGGGGGGCCGCTGGCCCGCAATCTCATCAGAGCTGGAAAAGAGGTTTTAGTATTCGATCTCAGTGAGGATGCGGTAAAAAAGACGCTTGAAGCAGGCACCAGTGGAAAAGCTGCAGCATCGCTCGGCGATCTCTCAAATTGTGATATTGTTTTTACAAGTCTACCAATGCCCCAGCATATTAAAGGGGTCATGCTCGGAGATGAAGGACTGCTTAACATCATGAAAAGCGGTGCTGTCCACATTGAACTGAGCACCATTGATCCCGAGACCTCACTGGAACTAAAAGATGCCGCAGCTGCAAAGGGAATCAAGTTTCTGCAGTGCACCCTGGGCAAGACTCCTGGCCATGCTGAGAAAGCTGAAGAACCGATGTTCATCGGCGGCGACAAGGATGTCTTCGAGCAGATGAGTGGTATCTGGCCGATAATCGGTGAGCCAGCCTACTACATGGGTGGTGTCGAAGCTTCCTGTGCCGTCAAGCTGATCAGTAATATGGTCGGAATGGCCAACCTGGTTGTCCTTGCCGAGGGAGTACGGGCCGGTGAAAAAGCCGGAATCGACAAGAAGTTGCTGATTGAATTACTGCAGGATACCGGTGCCAGGAGTTTCCAGATGGATGTCCGCGGACCATGGATAGCAGCGGATGATTTTAACAACCGATTTGGTCTTGATCTGGCACTAAAGGATGTCCGACTCGGATGCGAGATGGCTCGTGCCTGGGGACTTGACCTCAAAGCCATGGAAGCTGCTCTTGAACTTTTCAGGAAAGGATCTGCTGCAGGTTTTGGGAAAGAAGACTGTAATGCGGTCTACAAAGTTATCGGGTCTTAACCAACCTGATGCCACTATGCCGATCCGGGCCTGCCTTTCGACCACACTGTGTGTTGGGACACGGGCCTGAACAGGCATGTAAATAAACAATGAGCGTACAAATGACAATTGAACAGCAAAATACTGATTCGACAAATGGAGCTCGCATTGCAGTCATCCTGGCTGTCATTTTTTTCGGCCTGTACATAGCTAACGTGCTGATTGCGAAAGCGACCATTGTTTACGGCTGGAAGATTTTTCATTTCGGTAATGTTGGCGAATTTCTGATTATGCTTGCAGCTTCAATTGCCTTTATTGCGGCCGCTTTGCTTAGTGAAACGGCCTCAAAATCAAACCCTGAACCAGATAAAAACTAGGAGAACATCATGACAGAAAAGAACGAACCAAAAGAGTTAAAGTCTAAAGATCGTCGTCGCTTCATGGAACTTA
>CAZOWJ010000097.1:0-13232 GCA_964583415.1 uncultured Desulfocapsaceae bacterium | reverse complement strand
ACGCTGGCGCTCGTTGGCCATAATCATGTTATCACCGAGTGTGCAGAATGGTTGACCGGTAATCGTATTGTAAATATACCGACAAGCGGTATTGTGGCGGTCAGCTTTGCTATTAAAGGATGGGATGAGATCGACCGTGAGGGCGGCACGCTGTTATTTTTTGATTATCCTAAACTCCACCATGAACGGGGCAGTGGCGGATGAACTCCGCACCTTCCGCTCCTGGTGATTCTCAGTCTTTTAAAACGGTACTTCCAGGGCTCTTTTATCTGGCTCTAATTTTTCTGACCAATTTTTTTTCCAGAATCATTTTTGCTCCATTTCTACCGGTTATGGAGCGTGAACTTGGGATATCGCATAGCGGCTCAGGATCATTTTTCCTGTTTATATCTTTCGGGTATTTTTTATCAATCCTGGCATCAGGCTTTGTTTCTGCGCGAATTTCTCATAAAGGTACCATCGTAGTTTCAACAATCGGAAATGGTGTCTTTCTTTGTCTGCTATCTTTTTGTGATTCATTGTTCACTCTGCGATTGGGACTTTTCTGTCTGGGCCTCAGCGCAGGGTTATACCTGCCGTCCGGGCTGTCTGCAGTGTCAAGGCTTGTATCACCAGGCTACCTTGCACGCGGTATGGCAATACATGAGCTTGCACCCAATATCGGTTTTGTCCTGATACCGCTGATTTCAACATTTCTGCTCAGTCTATTGTCATGGTCCCGGAGTCTTCTGATCATGGGGGTTGTTTCTATTTTTATCGGGATAACCTATGGATTTAGCAGGACCCAGGATGTCGGCTACGGGCAACGTCCGGATTTTACTTCCTGCAGGAAAATTCTGTGCAATCGTGATTTCTGGTTAATGGTTGTGATGTTCTCGCTGGCAATTTCTGCTACCCTTGGAATCTATACGATGTTGCCGCTATTTCTGGTAGCAGGTCGAGATATAGACCTGACACAGGCAAATAATATCGTCGCACTTTCAAGGGTCAGTTCAGTTGTAATGCCGCTGGCAGGAGGCTGGGCTGGTGATCGTTTTAACCATCGCGGGGTGATGCTGTTTGTTTTAATAAGTAGTGGTTTATTGATTATCCCTCTGGGATTTACCAGCGGCAGCCTCTTGCTGTTTTTTATTTTCCTTCAGCCCATGGTTGCAGTATGTTTCTTTCCATCAGCATTTTCCGTTCTTACTCGATTGGGCAGGAGCGGAGAGGGGAGCCTGGCCATTTCGCTTTGCATACCAATAGCGTTTCTAGCTGGAGGAGGAGCAATCCCAGCTTTGATCGGGCTTATTGGAGATTATCACTCGCTGGCGCTTGGATTTGCTCTGGTAGGGATAGCAGTTTGCTGCGGTGGCTTGTTGACCGCTCTTTATTGGAAAGACGATAAAACACAGCCCATTGAAGCGTGACAGATGAAAAATGGCATCATGGGTAAAAAGAAAGATATTAATAATCTATCAACGGTGGTATGCCGAAACTGTATAAACTACTACATCACCCATGACACCAATGCGCCTTATGGTTGCAGAGCCCTTGGATTTAAAAGCAAAAAGAATCCGGCGGCAGTGGTCTATGAATCTTCAGGAATGCAATGTCAGTTATATAGAGCCAGAAAGAAGAAGACATCCGGCGGAACGGGTGGCGATTTTGTCGCATGAAAGATATTCTGGCAATGACGGCTATTGGTGGTAAAGTAGCTGCCATACTTTTGAGAAGACTGCTGATTTGCTCATTGAGATTCTTCCATTGACCAGTTCATATACTTCTTAGACCACAAAAAAATTAAATATCAGACATTACTATGAGTGTGCGTTCGGTGTGATGAAACTTTCTAGATTCGGAACAAAATTTACCTCTGAGGCAGGTATTCTTTCGCTGATGGACGATCTCGGAAGAACACTTGCAGGAAATACTGGTGAGCTTGTGATGATGGGTGGTGGTAACCCTGGTCATATTCCAGAGGTAGAGGACTATTTCAAACAGCGCTTGAAAGAAATTCTTGACGATCATCAAAAATTCCAGGAGCTGGTTGGCATCTACGACCCTCCGCAGGGCAACCTGTCATTTATCGAGAGTTGTGCCTCTTTGTTGAGAAAAGAGTATGGCTGGGATATCGGGCCAGAGAATATCTGTTTGACAAATGGCAGTCAGAGCGGATTTTTTATCCTGTTCAATATGTTTGGCGGGTATTACCCGGACGGCAGTTTCAAGCATATCAGGCTTCCGCTCGCTCCCGAGTATATTGGCTACGCCGATCTTGGACTGGATGAGAACCTGTTTCTTTCCACGAAACCCAGAATCGAGCTTCTCGATGAGAGAATGTTCAAATACAGAGTTGATTTTGACCAACTGGAAGTAGGTCCTGAAACAGGAGCAATCTGTGTCTCCAGGCCAACGAATCCTACGGGAAACGTTATAACCGATCAGGAGGTGGAAAGGCTCCTGGAGATTGCCAGTAGATGTGGTATTCCACTCATACTCGATAATGCCTATGGCGTGCCGTTTCCCGGGATCATCTATGCCAGTGCAACGCCAATGTGGAATAAAAATATTATAAAATGTCTTTCCCTGTCAAAATGTGGGCTGCCGGCGGTCCGTACAGGTATTATTATTGCCCGTGAAGAGATAATAAAAGCGATTACCTCGGTAAATGCCATTATGACCCTTGCTCCGGGGAGTTTTGGCGCCATGCTGGCTGACGACTTGATCAGAAGCGGAAAATTAATTGAATTGGGTAAGAAAGTCATTAATCCGTTTTATAATAAGAAGGCTAAAAAGGCCATGGCCTGTATTAAACGTGATCTTGCCGGAACGCCGTATCGTCTGCATCTTCCTGAAGGGTCAATGTTTCTATGGCTGTGGTTTGATAATCTGCCGATATCGAGTCAGGAATTATATGAACGATTGAAAAAACGTGGTGTTATTGTCGTTTCCGGGCATTATTTTTTCCCGGGCCTTCAGGAGCAGTGGCGTCACACTCATGAATGCATCCGGTTAACATATTCTCAGAGCGATGAGGATGTAGCCAGAGGTATCCACCTTATCGGTGAAGAGATAAAGAAGGTTTATCAGCGTTAGACAGAAAACATCATAATGATAGAGAAGACGATTACACTATGAAAACAATGATTTTACTGGCTGGAGGACTGTTTGGACTTGCGCTGGTATTCGTTCAGGATACTGTCGCTGAATGTTTGAAAGGTGACTGCCTCAATGGTATCGGTGTTTACCAGGGTGCTGATGGCCGTGTGTATGAGGGATCTTTTTCTCGAGGAACAATCAGCGGAAAAGGAATCTTAAAATTTCGTGACGGAACAGTATATGAAGGTGCTTTTGACAATGGAACATTTAATGGAAAAGGGGTCCTGAAAAATTCTGACGGACGAGTCTATAACGGCCAGTTTTCCAATGGGGTGATTAACGGTCAGGGCGTGTTAAGTTTTCCTGATAAATCGCAATATCGAGGTGAATTCAGTTTCGGCCAGTTTCATGGTCGGGGCGTTCTTTTTTTTCAGGATGGCCGAGAATACAAGGGTGACTTCCGTAACAATATGATAGAAGGGCAGGGACGACTGGTCTATGTTGACGGGAGCTGGTATGAAGGCGAATTCAGGGATGGTAAACCTCAGGGACGCGGAGTAAGGTTATACGCCGATGGTTCTGTCTACAGAGGAGAGTTCTCCGGCCGAATTAGACAAGGTTCCGGAGTCTACGAGCCTACGTCTGGTGATCTTTATGACGGTATATTTATAGCCGATCAATATGCAGGTACAGGTACGCTCCAGTATGCTGATGGAAGAAAATACCTTGGTGAGTTCAAAGATAATTTGAGGGACGGTCGCGGTGAGCTTCATTATGTCGATGGTTCACGCTATACAGGTACCTTCAAGGCGGATTTTCCTGACGGGGTCGGAACGCTGCAATATCCTGACGGCAGCAGATATGAAGGTGGATTTCAGCGCGGAAAAATGCATGGTGAGGGTGAATACCTCTACTCAGACGGCTCCCGTTATAAAGGATCTTTCAGTGACGGTAAGCTCAATGGCCAGGGGGCAATGTTCTATAGTGACGGACGGGAATATCAGGGCGAATTTAAAGATGGTCAGCCGGTCACCCCATTAAAGGAGCTAGACAGTCAATCTGCCGCCAGTATTTCAGATTCTGTAAAGGACGATAGTTCAAAGGTAGAAAGCAATGCAGCTGAAAATGAAGGTTCGCAACCATCAGATAGCGGAGGTGTAGAAGAGAATTCAGCGGTTTTGGTGGATGAAAAACCGCTATCAGGGCTGACGTTCGCAGACGGCAGGATTTGTCGTTCTGATAAAGACCTGAGTCCCGCAAACGGTGTAGTGAAGTTTGTTTTTCCTGATAATACTCAATATGATGGGAACGTCAGTAATGGCTTGATGGACGGTACCGGAGAGATCAGATTCGTTAACGGTGACATGTATAAAGGAGAGCTGGAGCAGGGCATGTTTCATGGGGACGGAAGCTATCAGTATGAGGATGGCAGATCCTATCGCGGAGCGTACCGGAAAGGCAAGCGTGACGGCACGGGAGTATTCATCTACCCCGATGGCACAAAATATAACGGAGCCTTTAAAAACGATTATTTCCATGGCAAAGGTGATTATCTCTTCAGCGATGGCAGCCGCTACTCAGGTCAATTCAGAAATGGCAGTTTTAACGGCAAAGGATCAATGGTCTATGCTGATGGTTCAGTTTATAAAGGGAGTTTCAGAGATGATTTGCCAGATGGTGAAGGAACGCTGGTTTTGATAGATGGCAGTCGTTACCAGGGCGCCTTTACTGCTGGAAAAAGAAATGGGCCAGGGATGCTGACACTTCAAGATGGTACTGTATTTCAGGGAACATTCGAAAATGATACCTTCATCACCTCCGACTAGAGAGAGAAAGAAATGAGTTCAAAGAGAAGGTGTATAAGTATATCAACAGTTTGTGAAGGAGAAGCTTGGAGATGAAATGGAGCTATAAAACTGTCCATTTTGAGCTTAAAAAAGAAGGGTTGCTCGGTAGTGGTTTTCTTGATGAGTCAGAGATTGAACTGGAGCTCAATGAGTT
Source organism: uncultured Desulfocapsaceae bacterium (assembly GCA_964583415.1). Lineage (GTDB taxonomy): Bacteria > Desulfobacterota > Desulfobulbia > Desulfobulbales > Desulfocapsaceae > MADRE3. Next base: position 8,150 of record CAZOWJ010000097.1, on the reverse strand, counting down.
CGGTCTTGCAGGTTGGGAGTTGGTTTCTGTCCTGGAAGTCCAGGATGGTATTATTGTTTTTTTCAAACAATCGACTACCCCGGAAAACTCGCACATTGCTGAACACCTGAGAAATATCATAACTGAAAAAGAAGAAGAGAATGGAGTTGAACAATATGATGACCTGGCAGCTGAGGAAGATACAATAGAGCCGGTTGATGAACTGGCGGCGGAGGATGTCGCAGCCGAGCAGTTTGATGACCCCGAACCTGACGATCATGAACCATCTTCTGGAGACTCTGCGGTTGAAGAACCCTCGGATGATGGATCCACTATGGGAGCTATAAAAATTGAGTAGATCATATCTGATTTCAAGTGATGCTGATCTTTTACAGGTGGAGGACGATCTATACGAATGGATGGTAGCCATTCGAAGACATATTCACCAATACCCCGAACTCTCTTTCAAGGAGCATAATACAGCTGCGTTTATTCAGGATAAACTGGTTGAGCATGGGCTGGAGTCCAGCGCTGCTGTCTGTAAAACAGGAGTGACCTGTACGCTTGGAGACAACAGTTCAGGTGGTCCCTGTGTTGCCTTGAGAGCAGATATGGATGGCTTACCAATACGTGAAAATAGCGGACTGTCTTATGCGTCAAGACACCGTGGCGTTATGCATGCATGCGGCCATGACGGGCATGTGGCAATGCTGCTCGGTGCCGCAGCCCTCCTGCAGCGGCTGCCCTCACTTCCCGGTAAGATAAAATTGATCTTTCAGCCGGCGGAAGAGCATGGTAATGGTGCTTCCAGAGTTGTCGATGAAGGGGTAATCGATGATGTTGGAGCTGTTTTTAGCGGACATATTGATACGCACTATCAAACCGGGCAGATCACCGTTGACCAGGGAATCATCTGTGCCTTTGCCGATCCCTTTTATATCAAGATTTCTGGCAAGGGCGGACATGCGGCCAGACCTCATGAAGCAATTGATGCAGTGGTTGCAGCATCAAGCCTGGTGATAATGCTACAGACCTTGATTTCCCGAGAAGTAGACCCAAACAAGGCAGAAGTTATTACCATCGGCAGTTTTCAAGCTGGAACAGCGCCTAATGTGATTGCCCATGAAGCACTGCTTAAAGGGACGGTACGGTCGACTGATGAGGATACCCGCAAAAAAACCATGAGTGGCCTGAGACGAATCGTTGATTCAATTGCAACAATGTATGGTGTGAAAGCAGATCTTGTTTTTGAGGAAGGCCTCCCCGCTGTTATCAATTCTCAGAGTAGTGCAGATATTGCCCGGGCAGCAGCCTGGAAAGTAACGTCAGTAGACAATGTTATATCTCAGGGATGCCCGAGCCTTGGAGGAGAAGATTTTGCCTTTTATCAGAAGGTTACCAGCGGTTGCCTGGTACGCTTTGGCGGACGGCAAGAAGGGGCTGGGCCATCACACTCCAACACCTTTAATTTTGATGAAAAATGTCTCTCCTACGGCTCACGATGGCTTGCAGCTGTAGCTCTCGAATGGCTCCACCGTTCTGAACCGGTGGTTGAAATTTTCTGAGATACAATGACTGCTGATGAGAAAATAGTCTTTAGAGCCAGCCAGAGCTATTTTTCGGTAGCGCTTGGACCAAAGCTGCATGATCTCACCCCGGAAATTCTCCACTCCCGCATTTCACAGGAACTGATAAAATCTATTGTGGAAATTCAGGCCGGTATCTGCAGAAGCCTGAGAGATGTGTTGCTATTCGCCAAGGCGACTGGTTATGGAGAGAAACTGGACTCACGCTCTTCTCTGCGTGAAGTTAACAGCATTGTATCAGAAGGGAGCGAGGCTAGATCAGCAGCGACCCATCTATCAAAAGACAGGTGATCCTAGAGAAGTGTTAGGTATCAGTCATCAGGGGTTGTAGAAATGAGTATGTACGACAAGGCAATTGTTGCATCCGGTCATAAGCTGGTAAGTCATTGTGCAGCTGAAATCATGCGTGCCGGCGGCAACGCCTTTGATGCAGTCGTGGCTGCAGGCTTTGCCTCCGCTGTTGCAGAACAAACGCTTACCAGTATTGGCGGAGGTGGTTTGCTGATCGGGTGGAGTGAAAGACATAACCAGGAGCTCTTTTTTGACTTTTTTGTCAATACTCCAGGGCTTGGCCGGGACAACAATTTTAAGCCTCATTTTTTTCCCGTCACCGTCAATTTTTCAGGAGCAGGACAGGATTTTAATGTAGGGCTCGGGTCTGTTGCTGTACCCGGAACCTTAAAGGGGTTATTACATATTCATGATCGTCTGGGGTATATGGATTTAAAGGAGGTACTTGCCCCTGCAAAAAAACTGGCCCGTGAACATATCTTAAACGAACAGCAGGCCCATTTCTTAAGCCTGCTCTATCCGATAATGACTTTAACGCCAACAGGGAAAAAACTATACGAACCCAATGGGGTATATCTAAAGGCAGGAGATAAAACTAAAAATCCTGATTGCGCTGATTTTATAGAGCAATTGGCCGAGGATCGTGGTGATAGTTTTTATTATGGTGATATTGCCCGGTCAATTGATCAAGAAATGAGAGATGGTAATGGCTTTCTGACGGCAGAAGACCTCGCTCATTATAAAGTTTTAGAGCGTGCTCCGCTGAAAATACCATACAGACAGTATCAGCTTTGTACCTCTCCAAAACCTTCCATGGGAGGTACCTTGATCGGTTTGTCTATCGGATTACTCGAAAAACTTGGAACGCAGAAGGCTCGCTGGGGTGAAAGTGCTCATCTGCTACAGACCGTTGCTCTGATGCAGGAAGTTGAAAAAATGAAAGAAAATGGTGTCACCACCCCGGAGGAACTGGAAAATTTTTTGGACAATGAAGATAACTATAAACCGTCAACTGAAAATATAAGAATGTTCAGCCGGGGCACGACTCATGTAAGTATCTCAGATCGGCATGGTAATTGTGCCTCCATGACCTGTTCAAATGGAGAAGGGTCAGGCTACTTTGCGCCGGGAACCGGCGTTATGCTCAACAACATGATGGGTGAAGATGACCTTCATCCAGATGGTTTTCATACCAGTCCACCCGGTTTACGTGTTGGGTCAATGATGTCTCCTTCGCTGTTGATGGAGAATGGTCGGGTTAAACTTGTGATTGGCAGCGGCGGATCGAAACGCATTAGAACATCTGTCAGCCAGGTTCTCAGTCAAATTATTGATTTTAAAAAGAGTATAGAACAAGCGGTGTTTGCGCCGAGACTCTACTGGGACGGTGAGGTGGTCCAGGTTGAGCCAGGTTTTAATCAACAGAGTATAGAGGAGCTTGCGCGTGTTGTGGCGGTTAATGTCTGGGATCAGCAGGATGTCTATTTTGGCGGAGTTCATGCTGTTGTGCCGGGAGAGGAAGGGATCGGAGATCCGCGGCGTGGAGGATCTGTGTCAATCGTTTGAATAGGTGGGAATAATTCTGTTTGCAGATGGCTCTTATAATCAGACAAAAACTATCAGGTCCGATGCTATCAGGACGAACAAAACCCAAGCTCACCGTGGAGCCCGGTAATGATTAGAAGACTCAGGCGCGTTGATCGTACCAGATTCAAAACACTTACCTTTCCCCATCTTGAATTTCTGTTTAACATGGCGCTGAAATATACAGGAAAAAAATACGATGCCGAGGATATCGTCCAGGAAACCATGTACCGTGCCTATGGTAATTTTCATCAGCTGCGTGATGAAGACAAATGCCGACAGTGGTTGTTTGCAATTCTGAGAACTACCTTTCTGAAAGAAAAACGATCTTTTATAAGACGCCCGATACTTGATGACGGCAGCGGGTACCTGAAACATCTCACAGATGAATCTGCCGATTCTCTGGCCGTGCTTTTAGAAAAGAAGATGGACAGGGAAGATATCCAGTACGTGCTTGAACGGTTGACGGAAAAGCATAAGTCACCAATTATTCTCTATTACATGGAGGATATGACCTACCAGGAAATTGCGGATTTTCTCGAAATTCCGATTGGAACGGTCATGTCGCGGCTGGCACGTGCGAAAAAACAGATGAAAAAGGAGTTGTTGAAAAAGTTTGCAGCGAAGGAGAAGAAATCAAAAATTGTCCTCCTTTCAACACTGCTCTTTCAGGGGGTGTTGCGATGAATTGTGAACAATTTCGCTCCTGGCTTGAAAACAGGGATTTGTCCGATCAATCTGAATCCGATCAGGCAGTGAAGCACAAGCAAAATTGTCAGAGCTGTCAGCACCTTTTTGTGAAAGACAATATGCTCGATCAGGCAATTAGAGATACCATGGAAAAGCAGCCCCTTCCGGAAAATCTTGAAAAAATTGTTTCCTTAAACCTGGGGTCCAGCAAAGGTTCACATCGGCAAATCCCGAGGACATTTATACGAATTGTCTCGATGGCTGCAGGGGTCAGTGCGCTTGTTCTATTATTTCTCTTTGTACCGACCGATTATTCAGCGAGAAATGATTTTGGTAAATCTCTGGTTCTTGACCATATCCATCATAATTACAATCAGGACCTGGAGACCATAGAAGATCTGAACAGCTGGCTGTCTCTTCAGACATCATTCGGGGCAGCAGTTCCTGCCAGGTTTGATTCGCAAAAAGACTATCGGTTTGTTGGCGGAAGAATATGCGTGATTAAGAACTGCAGGACTGTACATCTGGTTTACCGTGAAGGCGATGGTCTGATCTCTCTTTATATAATAGATGCAGCAAAGGTTCCGGCAACGCTTGATGACAGCAGGACATACTCCGTCACCAGTAATGGTTATACGATTCAAATGTGGAAAGAGCAGCAGCAGGTGTTTGCACTGGTAATATAAGAAAGGCCCTGAATGGTTTTAAACTGTTTTCTGCAGCCAAGATCCGTTAGTTGCGACTGCGGCTCCAAGGCATCTTCTATCCTGCAGAGATCTGTAATTTTTCTTCACTAACCAAGGCCAAGAAACATACCAACCTGATAAACACAGACCGCAAGAACATAGGCAAAAACGGTATTAAATGTTATTGAAAAAAAGGCCCATTTCCAGGATGATTCCCTGGCAATGCAGACAACGGTAACAAAACACGGGGCATAAAACATTATGAAGACCAGGGCTGCGACGGCGATTACCTTGTTCCAGTTTGGTGAACGGAGGAGTTTGTCGCTGAGTGAGTCCGACGCTTCAACGTTTATATCTCCCATCGAATAGGCGGTGCCCAGAGTTGATACGATAACCTCTTTGGCGGCAAATCCACCCACCAGGGCGATATTGGTTCTCCAGTCAAATCCGGCAAATTGAGATAACGTTTCCATGCCGGTGCCGATTTTTCCAGCGATTGAGTGTTTTAATGCCTCTTCTGCTTCTTTCCCGTCAATTTTCTGCAGCGCTGCGAGCAGTTTTGATGCCTGATCAGTGAGGGGTTCCTGTTGGGCACGTAGCTCAGTATTTACTTCTTCAGAATAAAGAGACGTAACCTGGTCACGTTCATTATCGAATATACGGCTCTGTTGACCAGGTAGCGATGGAAAAGTCATGAGAGCCCATAGTAAAATGGAAATCCCGAGTATAACCGTGCCTGCCTTTTTGATATATTGCCAGGTTCTCTCCCACGTATGGATCAGCAAACCCTGAAGGGTTGGAAAACGATACGGCGGCAATTCCATAACAAATGGTGTGGGTTCCCCACGAAGAATGGTCATTCTGAGAAATTTGGCTGCAAACAGGGCCACCACCCAGGCAAGCATGGTAAATAAAAACATGAACAGCGCTCTATTCTCAGAAAAAAAGGCTCCAATGAGAAGGGCAAGTACCGGTATCTTTGCACCGCAGTTCATGAATGGTACCGTGAGCAGGGTGGCCATCCTCTCTTTAGGAGATCTCAATGTCCTTGTTGCCATCACACCGGGTACAGCACAACCGCCGGCAATACCTCCGGAAACAATAAAAGGCATGACAGATGAGCCGTGTAAGCCAAAGGATCTGAATACGCGGTCCATCATATAGGCCACTCGAGCCAGGTAACCAGAGTCTTCAAGCACTGCAATACCGAAGAACATAAACATGATGAGCGGCACGAATCCGAGTACACCCCCAACTCCATTGATAATACCTGAAATTATCATTGACTTAAGCGGTCCTTCAACCATGAAACGGTCAACAGCAGTGGATAGTTGTCCAAAAAGATACTCGAGAAACGTGACCGGTAATACGCTCAAGGAAAAGGTAAAGTGATAGATACCAAAGAGCACAAGGAGCATGATTACTGGGCCCATCAGCCTATTTGTTACAACTTTGTCGATTCTGTCTGAGGTATACAGACGATTCGTCTCAAAATTATGGCTGACAACACCCTCTCTGAGGATTGATTTAAGAAAGCCATATCGCTGGTCAGCGATGATTGATTCGGGATATACATCAACCGTCTTCAGGAGGTGTTGGGCTACTCCGTTTACATCTTCCTCCAGATCTTTTGCCACATCTGGTGATTCATCACGCCCCTTTAAGATTATCTGTTCGTCATTTTCAAGGTACTTGATGGCTGTGAATCTGGACGGGTAGGTTGAGGTGAGGAAGTTATTCTCTTCTATATCCTCAACAATGTGCATAATTGTATTATCGAGGTCATCTCCATAGGATATAGTTATCGGGTTCCAGCTATATGTTTCTTCAGCAACCTCCAGCGCTGATTTCAGCAATTCATCAGTTCCTTTGCCGGATCTGGCTATGATCGGTATGACTGGTACTCCCAGGAGTTCAGATAACCTTTCGGCATTAACCGTAATTCCACGGTCCTTGGCAACATCGATCATGTTCAGGGCAATTACGATTGGTACGCCCAGTTCAAGAAACTGGGTGGTCAGATAGAGATTACGCTCGAGATTTGAGGCATCGACAATATTGATAACAATCTGTGGCCTTTCATTAACGAGAAAATCTCGGGCAACCAGTTCTTCGGCAGAATAGGCCGTCAAGGAGTATGTGCCGGGCAGGTCAACAAGGGTAATATCCTGACTGTCAAAAGAAATATACCCCTCTTTTCGGTCAACAGTTATTCCAGGATAATTCCCTACATGCTGGCGGGCACCGGTGAGGCGATTAAACAGAGTAGTTTTTCCCGCGTTAGGATTACCTGCAAGAGCTGCAACGATTGGTGCTGTCATAATTATGTTGTGTTATCGAGGTGGGCGATAAACTGGATATGAAAGGGATAAATATGCTCTGTATTAAATCAGCACAGGTTTTTTTTAAGATAGTGGCCTGCAATTCTGTTCTATCATTGTTTACTGTGGGATTTACTGGATTGAAGGGCTGAAGAGCATGAAGATGAAGAAGAGCAGCCGCAGCAGCTGGTCTCAATGCACCCGCCATCACCTTCTTTAGAGAGCGCCGACCGCCATTGTCTATAATATCGATTGCCAAGATAAAAAGCACAGAAAGCGATAATTGACCAGATGATAATGTTTTGCCACATAAGCGTTTTTTTGTTAGTTGTTCCTAAAACAGGGAGCCCAAAAAAAGCCGGTTAGCCCGGTGTTATTTTAAAACTATTCAGAAATCAGTATGTTTTCCATAGTTTCCCTGTCAATGGAAACGGTTCCTCCATGTACCTTGATGACACAGCCATCCCCTTGAGAGGGGCAAACCAGCTCAATTTCATTTCCCGGATAAAGTCCAAGAGAAGCCAGTCGGGCGCAATGCTTACGATCTCCGTTGATGGAACATACCCTGGCAGTACCGCATTTAAACTTTTTGCTCAGCGGAGTAACATGACATTCGCTCCCAGAAGAGCAGTTTTTCTTCTGCCTTCTTCCCCATTTTTTTCGACCACATCCCAATAATTTATTTACCATATAATCCTCTGTTAAAAGCACCTTTTAGGTACCTCAAACAATAGTGACTGTCAACAGATATTTCAATAGCGCATAAAAGTTTTAGTGGCTCCTAAAACTTCTTCGAGGCTGATGCCACCCATGTTGAGGATACGCCTATCACCTGTAGGAAAAACCTAACCCGACAAGTCGGAAAACTTTTTAGAGTCACTGGATAAGTGCCTTGGTGGAGACTCCCCGTTTCTGATTTCAAACTTCTCTCATGATTTCTTGTTCTTATGATAGGTTTTCAGGAATAAGGCACTAAAATGGTTCGGCCCGGATTCGGCAAAAGGAGGAGGGGG
>CAZOWJ010000096.1:0-13277 GCA_964583415.1 uncultured Desulfocapsaceae bacterium | reverse complement strand
ATCATCGGAGTGTTAATCGCAACGTAAATGTTAACCACAATTACCATGGGCACCGGCATGGCGGAGCAGCTGTTGCTGGAATGTTTGTCGGGTTGGCAATTGGAACCGCGGTCGCGTCTACACCACCAGCTTCGACAACCGTTGTCGTCCAAGGTACAACTTACTATACCAAAGACGGAGTCTACTACCAGGTTGTCCCAGCCGGAGGTTATGTTGTAGTCGCGGCTCCTCCAGGACTATAGCTAGACGTTCATGGCTTTTTGTGGGTGCTGTAATGAAGCCGATCTCTTGGTCCTTTCTGTTTGACTGACCTTCCCCCATTAAATCGGTCCAGGATCATGTTATGTAAAAAGGCCGTGGCAACTGAGAAAAACGTGAATACTGCCATCTCGAAGGTCTTAATATTCCGACAACACTTCAAGTTTAGACTATTCCTGTGAACCTCTGATTTCCTATGAGCGCATAGCTCAGCCATCCTGAGACTGTAACTTCACAGGAATAATGTCAAATCGTTTGACCTTTCTGTTCATTCTCATTGGCAGTGGAAAGCTCTATCTGGCACTGAACGATGCTGTCGAGAGAACTTGCATCGACCCTAACAAACTTCCTAAAGTGACCAGCGAACATAATCTGGAAAAATCTGTAATGCCAAATTGCTCCATTTATGACAATTCTTTTGGCATGATTACGTTAAAAAATATACAGGAATAAGGCCGACATACCACTATGGCTGATGTTTTTCGCTTATAGAAACTGATAGGTGTGAATCAGCGTGCAGCTTATTAATTTTCAAAATTTTTCATTGTGGATTTAACTGTGGGACAGGAATGATGTGACTAATTTATACATGTATCCCGACGCTCCATCCAGCATGTTCAGTGCAGTATTTCTGTTAAGATCACGGTACCATAGTCCCCTTACCTATCATCTCTATGACAGTGTCGTTGATGTTAGGATAATAGAGTTTATTTTCCGCAGCCTTGTTGATAGATTTTTCCCATAAAATAAAAGAGTCTACGTTTTTAAGAGTATGTTCCGCGTTTTTAGGGCCACCCTTTTCTGCAATTTCTTTGATGCCTTCCAAAGTTCCTTGATCAACAGGGGTATAAAGTGGAATAATACCCCTATCAACAGGTGCATCCGAAAACAGTTTAAGGTTTTTTCGTTCACGTTCACAATCTTCTTCAAACTTCTCAAGGCTAAAGAAATTCAGGCTTCCCATCGCTCCCATTGCATGACGTACAATATGAGCACCATACTTCCTAAGGGTATTTCTACTAAGCTCAGATTCAAAAACTGCTTCGCTCGTTAATTCAGCAATGCTTGTACTACCACCCGATTGCGCTGAAGGAAGCTTGGTTATCCAGTTGTTAACCCTGGCCATCGCTGCATTAATTAAGGGCTGATATGAGGAACTGTAGGACAGATCACCACCAGCCTCAGTAACACCGGGAATACCGCCATGCATGCAAAGCACTCCAGGGTTGACTGTCTGGGCAACCACCATCATGAAGAGGACCTGGGCATGAATTTGTGTGAGTAAAGCTTCAGGGCTACCTGGCCCTGAGGAACCTGCTATTGTCAAGTCTAAAAGCAGCAGGTTGGTACCACTACGGGCACTCCGTAAAAACGGTGAGATCATTGTGCTCATGGGAGAAAGAGAGGTGATAAGGGTTGTGCCGTCAACCCAATGATCCTTGCTAGCAAGAAATTTCATTTCATCATCAGAAAACGCTTTAGTTGATGTCATCTTGAGCCCAGAGAACCCTTCTTCCATCAGCTGAGCAACCTCGAAGGCTGTAACGCTTTTGTCCGTCGCAACAGGCAGGCTGAAAATGCCGATCATATCCTCATTACGAGATACAGAACGAACGATATCTTCAAATTCTGAGCGAGAAGCCTGACGCAATTCATTATCACCAACTCTTTTTAGAAACGGAGGTGTGGCTCCAGTACCAAAAGCATTTTTCCCAGGGTCTCCCGACCAGTTCCTTGGACACTTTTCCAAACATTGATCAATATAATCTTCTTTAAGTGGTATAAAAACGGCAGCTTCTTTATCAAAGTCAATGGCATCTACATCCAACAAAATTTCCATCAATTCTGCACTTTCAGCGATATTCATACCGATTTCGGAAAGCACTTTTTTACCATTGACATGAATCCGCTGGTATGTCTCTTTTTCTGTAATGAGATGATCCATATCCTCTAAGCGAAAGTCGACAACTTGAGCAATATGGTCGGGAATATCGTTTTGCTTAAGGTCTTCATAAATTGCTCTAGCTCCCTTGAAATCAATTTCATTTTCTAACCCCAAGGCCTGGTTTAGACTTTCCTGTGCTCTGTCGCTCATGTGAAGTTCCTCTTGTTGATATTTTGTCCTTTTAACAGTCCCTCTTTACTACTTCCTTCCGATACACATACGCTGTTAGGTTTTGTTCTGCATCGATGGTTCCTGATCACCTGAAAGTATCCCAATTTCGATGCCTGATATCGCAACTATTATAACTTGAAGATAACAATTCGACTTCTGGTGTATTTTACCTAACCAGTAATTTGAATAAGAACCGAAAAAAACATGCAAACGCAGCTAGCACTATGTAACGTTTTAAGTTTCTAATTTGTTTTCGTTGTAATCCCAAACAGTAAGCCGGCATCTCGGTCAACAATACCGCAGAGGTAACAGGCAAAAAAACTATAGCCTGTTACCTCTGCTACCATATACACCCGGCCTCAGCTCATGATAGAAATGAGGGTGAAAGATCAATACGGTCGCCTTACCATGGGTAAACCAATTACAGCATTTTCTCTAGCTGGATCGGTCGGACAATTTTGGATCACGGGTAAGTATCGAAACTGAAGAAACTCCGAGAAAAACCGTAGCCCATCAGGATCATTTATAGAGTTGCATTTCTTTACTCAAACCCTTGTAGATTGCCACACACATGACAATTAGAATCAGCGCAAACGGCAGTCCAGTTGCAACCGATGCCGCCTGTAAAGCTGACAGACCACCGCTCCACAATAAAACAATTGCAATCGCACCTTCAAACAAACACCATAAAACACGTTGTGCCACCGGCGCGTCGATTAGGCCGCCAGCGGTAATTGAATCAATAACCAGTGAACCTGAATCAGACGAGGTAACAAAAAATGTAATAACCAGCACAATACCGATAAATGACAACAGACCCGACAGTGGGAAACCTCCATCAAACATGGTAAACATCGCTTTTGCGTAGCCATCATTGACCTGCTTGGCAAGCTCACTGTTGTATACTGTTGTAGTTGCATTCGGGTCGTCCGCTGTTGGACTAGCCTGAGCAACAATGGCATTTTCAAGACTGCCGGCCTGATCGATAACTTGGTCGATAGCTGCGCCACCAAATGCCGACATCCATAATATCGACACAACCGTAGGTATAATCAACACACAGGTTACAAACTCTCTGACGGTTCTCCCTTTCGAAACACGCGCGATAAACATTCCTACGAATGGAGACCAGGCTATCCACCACGCCCAGTAAAAGGTAGTCCAGTCATGCAAAAACCCTGTATCTCCGCGGCCGATCGGGTTACTCAGTGGTATGATATTTTTTGCATAGGCCACTGTGTTAGTGGCAAAGCCTTTGAAGATCTCCAGTGTAGGCCCGAGTACAATGACGGCAACCATAAAGATTAAAGCTAAAACTATATTAAATTCACTCAGGCGTTTGACACCTTTTTCCAGCCCTGCGACAACTGAGGCCAAAGCAACCAAGGTGATAAGGGTAATCAACACGGTTTGGACTATCGTGCTGTTTGACATTCCGAATAGAGAGCTCAGTCCGGCATTAGCTTGTTGCGCACCCAGTCCCAGCGAAGTCGCTAAACCAAAAATGGTCGCAAAGACAGCCAGAGTGTCAATGACATGACCGGCCCATCCCCAGACCGCATCACCAAAAATAGGATGAAAGGCAGAGCGAATTGTCAGCGGCAACTTTTTATTGTAAGTAGCAAAAGCCAGCGCCAGCCCCACTACGGCATAAATCGCCCAGGGGTGTAAGCCCCAATGGAATATGGTTACCGCAAAGGCCATCTCCCGGCTTTCGCTGACACCAAGCGGTGCATACCCCCATACTCCGGTGGCATAGACAACAGGCTCAGCCACACTCCAAAACATCAGGCCAATCCCCATCCCTGCTGCAAAAAGCATCGCGAACCACGACAGTCTGCTATAGTCAGGTTGCGCTTCTTTGCCACCCAACCTGATCTTGCCCAGCGGGGAAACAATAAGAAATAAAGAAAAAAGCACAAAAATATTGCCCGCAATCAAGAAGAACCAGTCAAAATTACTCGTGATACTTTTTCGAAGATTTCCAAAAAATGTTGCTGCTGCATCACCAGCCACTACAGAGCCGACCAGAAATACCAATATAACCAGTGTTGAAATGAAGAAGACCGGATTGTGAATGTCCAACCCCCAAAAACGAACATTATGTTGCCCTGCCTTGTGTTTGGTTTCAGGTTTACTCATGTTTCCTCCTTTTAATGTGTTGATGAACGCCCTTGGTTTGTTGAATTACAAACCCTAGAATTGCATGCACTTGGCCACGTTGAAGTAAAAATCATGAAACAGTAAATACAGGTACTACCGTTACGAACGAAAAAACGAGTCTTCTGTTTTGTGCAATAATGTCTTAGCATTAAGAATGCAGTGATAAAGAACATTCTCTATCGAAAAATTGTTTTTCCAGTGACATCCGCTCCGGCGCAGTTATACAAACTGCTATCTACAAATAAGTAAGGTAGCTATCCCCCCTTATGCTCAGTCACTGACTTTTATAAATATGTGTGCCCCCATCAGTATCCACTTGGTATATCAAACTTCTTCGATCGATTCGGCCACTAGTTCAGCGATGTCCTTGTCTATTGTCGTTGTTTCCCCGGCCGCAAGGCCGTCTTCGATCATTGTCAAACAAAATGGGCAGGAAGTGACAATCATACTCGGCTTGTCATGTCCGGTTTTCTCAAATGCCTGTGCAGCCTGTTCCACACGTCGGTCATTCACACGTTTGTCGGTATCCTCTTCGAACCAACTCAGTCCACCACCACCACCGCAACACATGCCCATCTCTTTGTTCCGTTCCATCTCAACGGTCTGGAGACCCGGGATTTCGGCCAAAATGTCCCTCGGGGCATCAAAAATGCGGTTATGTCTGCCGAGATAGCATGAATCGTGAAAGGTGGCCATTGCGTCAACGGAGTTGATAAGTGACAGGCGACCGTCTTTAATGAGATCGCTGATCAGTTGCGTATGATGAATAACAGAATATTCTCCACCAAAGTCAGGATAATCTTTGACAAACGAATTATAACAATGAGGACAGATGGTAAGAATGTGATCGAATTTGTATTCGGCCAGGAGTTCCACGTTCATCTCCGCCTGAATGCTGAATAGGTATTCTTGTCCCATTCGCCTTGCAGGGTCGCCGGTGCAGCGCTCCTCTTCACCTAGGACCGCAAAGTTTATACCGGCTGCCTGAAGAATTTTGATCATACTTTGAGCTATCTTGGTGTTTCTCGGATCATAGGCGGCAGAGCATCCGACCCAGAACAGATACTCAACCCCCGTTCCCTCCTCGGCAACATCTGCCATTATCGGCACATCGAGCCCTTTAGCCCACTCCATCCGGGCGGTAGGGTGCTCGTTCCATGGATTGCCGCGTTTCTCCATGCCCATTAAGACATCGGCATAGGTATCCGGGAAACGATCATGAATCATGGCCTCGTTTCGTCGTATTTCCAATATCTTGGCCAACGGATCAATCAGTACGGGACAGCTTTCAACACAGGCCATGCAGGTGGTGCAGTATTGAATATCGTCAGGGGAAATTTCAGCGTCCAAAATCCGGCTGGCTTTGCCTGGAGCGCCGGTTATCGGGTTCTCGGTGTTAAGCTGCCTGCGCAATCCGAGTACAATTTCCCGAGGTGAGAGGCTTTTCCCGGAGATGTTGGCCGGGCAGTTCATTTCACATCTGCCACACTCGGTGCAGGAGACCACATCGAGCAGGTCTTTGCGGGTTAGGTCAGGAAGGGTTTCGTAGCCCAGATTCTCGTCACGCTCGAAAGCGCCTTCAACGTCAAGCTTGGCCAAACGGCCCTTGGAGCGCAGGTCTTCAAAAAAGATGTTCACTCCTGCCGCGACCAGATGCATGGCCTTGGGAACAAAAGGAAGCACGGCGATAGCAGCCAGGGCAAGCAGCACATGTATCCACCAGAAAATGACATGGGCAATTTCTAAAGAGTCCGTACCGGCCCCATTGATCAAACCGGAAAAGAGAGCTCCAACCGGAGACCAGCCCGGCGCATAGCCTAGATCGGCAGCATTTGCAGCCAATCGAAATCCTTCCACAACAAAACCAGTCACCCCAATGATCAGAAGCAAGACAGGCAGTATCCAGTCCACGGACTGTCGTTTCAGTTGCCGACGGTTGAGGACATATCTTCTGATCAGGGCGATGACCAGCCCACCCACCAGCAATACGCCAAACAGGTCGGTAATAAACTCGAAGCCCAGGAAAAACCAGCCTTGCAGCATGAAATGTTCCATTCCCATAATTTTGTGGAACAGATCGTATTCAATAGCAACAATGGTCGTTCCTATAAAAAGAACGATAAAACCCCACATTATAAGCAAATGCATTCCACCGCCCAATTTATGACGGTTGAGCACCGTGCGGTTGGACAAGACGGTAAGCAGTGCACGGCCGAGTCGACCCGCCTGGGCAGGCGTGGGAAAGGTGACCGGTTGTCCGTTGAGGATTCGACGGACATGTTTGTAGATGCCCCACCCGAGCACACCCAATGTAATGGCTGCAAGCGTATATAAAACCACCTCGCCCGCCCCAGAAATGTTCCATAAAATCTCACGTGTAGCCATGGGATTTGCCTCTTTCACCTTTTTGACATTGCGTTTTCTATCTCTCTATTACACCATCACTGCTCGAGGTGAGTTCATTTTTTTTGACAAAGTTTTTTCAGATTCCTTGACGTCACTTTAAAAGATTTATCGTGCACACCAGGATTGAAATAGACAAAGCTCTGATGCAACAGTTCTCCATCAATGTAAATGGGAAGATCGGTCATATGGCCAAAGGGTGGTACACAACCTACTTCACAGCCAACCAATTCGCTCACTGCCTCGGGTTTGGCAAAGCCAACCTTTTTGGTGCCGGCGGTTTTTGCGGCCGCTTTCCAGTCAACCTTCTTGTTTCCTGGCATCACAAAAACCACCATCCTCTTTTCTTTGGTGCTGAGTACAAGGGACTTGACCGTCTCTGACTCTTTCACCCCCAGTACCTCGGCCATGATCGGGTTTGTGTAAACGGGTTCATGCTCTACGATTTCGTAGTCAATGCCCTGCTTTTCAAGTATTTGAACAATGTTTTCTTCAAGCGTCATATGCAATTCCTCAATCTCGGATCTTCAGGTCTTCCAGATTTCAATGCGGGGGAATGCTCAGCCTCGGCTTAAGCATTCTCTATTGAAAATTTGAAATATATAATTTTATCGAGTTGTCCGAGTCTAGTGGGCTTTTCGGCATACACCGAAAGGCCCGATAGTCTGATTGGGGCAACGCCCCGGTTTTTCCTTAAAAAATTACGAACTCTGCTTCTTCAGCTCTTCGATGACTGCCGGAATTACTTCATGGAGATCTCCGAGAACCCCAAAGTCTGCTCTGCCGAAAAAAGCGGCCTCCGGGTCCTTGTTGATGACCATGATCTTATCGGCACCCTTGCAGCCAACGAGATGCTGAATCGCACCGCTAATACCACAGGCGATATAGAGTGTTGGCGAAATGCGTGTACCCGTAAGGCCCACCTGATCCGAATGTGGTCGCCAGCCATTATTAGTGGCAACACGGGAGCATCCGACTGCACCATTGAGCATCATTGCCAGTTCCTCCAGCAGCGAGTACGCTTCGGGGCTGCCTACTCCACGTCCTCCACCAATCACAACATCAGCGTTTTTCAATGTTACGCCCTCTTTCTCATCAGCTTCTCTTCGGATAACACGAACCTGAAGGTCTTTTTCCGTAAGCGTCGGTTCAAAAGTCTGCACTGCTGGATCGGTAGGTGCTGAAATTTCTTCTGCTTCAACCACGAAGAGGGCAATGGTCATAAGCTTGCTGTCGCCTGTCTGTACTGCCTCCTCCAGAAGGCTGCTGCCCCACCGCAGCCGGGTTATCTGAAACGGGTCTCCCGGGGTTACCGCAGAACAGTTGGCTGCCATGGGCAGGTCGGCCATTGCCGCAAGGTGGGCCATAACCTCGTTGCCCAGGTCGGTGCCGGGGCCCATAACGATTTGCGGCGAGTTCTCCGTCATCAGCTGGGAGATAGTACTGGCCCAGGCTAGCGGGGCGTAGTCGCTCAGGTTCTCATGCCTAGCCTCAATAACCTTGGCAACACCATATTTTCCGAGCATCTCAGTGAGCGCTGCTGTCTCCTTGGCACCAATAAGCAGAGCAACAAACTCGTCTCCACTGGTTTCGGCAACGTTTAAACCGAAAGTGACCATCTGAAGTGATGCTTCCGTCACCATTTTTTCTTCATATTCTATTAATCCAAATATCATGGCTATATTACCTCCAGAGATTTGAGAACCTCGATGATCTTGGACGCTGCCGCCGGTCCCTCTCCAAGCATGTTGACCTCTTTTTTCTGCTCGGGTGGGTGAACCAGCTGCTGCATTTGCAGACCGGCTCCTATCTTGTCGGCAGACAAACGATCCAAAGGCTTCTTCTTAGCTTTCATGGTGCCGCGAAGACTTGGGTATCGGGGCAGATTGATCCCTTCCTTGACAGTTACAAGAGCAGGCATCGGCAGACTGAAAACCTCCCAGCCGCTGTCAACTTCACGTGAGGCTGTGGTATCGCCATCTCCGATCTCAAGTTTTTTGACACTGGCAAGACATGGCAGGTCAAGACCGTGAGCCACTCGGATACCTACCTGGCAACCGGTGCTGTCGGCCGATTCGTTTCCAAAAAGAATCAGCTCGAAAGGTTCCTTTTCATTCTCGGCGCGAATCACCTCTGTGAGGGCTGCTGCGGTCTCTATGGAGTCCCATTCGGGCTGGTCGGTCTCGATCAGGATGCCTCGGTCGATACCCCGGGCCAGAGAGTCGCGGAGCTGTTCTACAGCTTCTGCAGGACCGAGTGTGAGTACCGTTGACTGCCCGCCGTGTTTTTCAACCAGCTGGATCGCCTCCTCGACGGCGCATTCTTCATGGGGACTGATGCAAAACCCCAAGTTCTTTGTGACAATCGCCTGTCGGTCTTCGGTGAGATCGATTCGGGAGCCGATGTCAGGCACCCGTTTTACACAGACAAGAATATTCATGATATTTCTCCCAATTCCGATAGGTGTGAAACTGATAAATCGGAATATGTTAATAATCCTCCCTGAGAGACACTCTTTTCACTGTCTCTCAGGGGTGTGAACCAGGTGAAGATTCCATTTTTTGCAATGAGAATGTAATCTTCCTGTTTTCTCTATCCTTTCAATCGGTCGTTTTTCGGATCGAACAGCGGAGCTGCACCCACCACAGCCACGGTGACCGGGAATTGCTCGCCGAAGTATTCTACCTTGAGCTTGGTACCGACTTTGGCATACTCGGGTGGCAGATAAGACGTGAGGATGAACTTACCGACGCAGGGACCGTTGCCGGCGCTGGCCACATAGGATGGGCGGTTTTCCGCATCAAGGATCGATTCGCCGTCCAGCGTCAACACCGGTATATTTCCGACCATATAACGCTTTTCTCCGTTGGAGGCGGTGTGGTCGTCAACAGTCAGGGTGCAGAGCTGGGTTATCGGATCGTTTTCACGGGCCTTGAGATAGGCTGCCTTGCCGATGAAATTCTGGGCTTTTACCCTGGGGAGAGCCATGCCGGCTTCCACTGGATTGTAGTCTGTTTCAAGTTCGTTGCCATAGAGGCGGAAGCCCTTCTCCAGACGTGCGGTGGTACCGTAAACACCGATCCCTACGGGGACTACACGGTGCTTCTGTCCGGCCTCCCAGAGAATATCCCAGAGCTTCTGACCGTGCTCGGCGGCGGTATAAATTTCCCATCCGTACTCTCCCACATAGGACATGCGCAGAGCCCAGACCGGAATTTCGTTAATCTGGAATTCTTTAACGGTGGCATATGGAAATGCTTCATTGGAGATATCGTCATCAGTGACCGATTCCAGCAGATCCCGAGCCGAGGGTCCCCAGACACCAACAGTGGACAATGCCGAAGTTTGGTCGTGAAGCTGGGCAGACCCGTCTTCAGGCAGATTGTCGATGAACCATTTCTTGTCCACACCGCCATGGCCGCCGCCGGTGATGACACGGAAAGATTCCTTGCCGATACGAGCGATGATAAGGTCACTACGTATGCCACCTTTTTCGTTCAGCAAAAGTGTGTAGGAGGCTTTCCCTGTCGGATGGTCCATCTGGGAAACGGCCACGTTTTGAACTGTATCCAAAGCACCTGGACCGTTTATGTCAAAGATGGCAAAGGCACTCAGGTCGGTCATGGCAACCCGCTCACGCAGAGCTAAGTTTTCAGCGTCGATGATGGGAGACCACCAACGGGCGTCCCATTCGTTGGTGCGATGGGTGATCCTGTCCGCATATTCTTCAAGAAGTCCCTTGTTGCTTTCATACCAGTGAGGGCGTTCCCATCCTGCCGTTTCAAAATAGACAGCGCCCAAATCCTTGGTCCGTGCGTGGAAGGAGCTTAAGCGGTTGTTTCTTGAGGATTCATACTGTTCCATCGGGTGAATGATACCGTAAAGTTTTGGGAAACCCTCAGTTGCCCGATCCCATACGTGTTTTTTAGTGGCTGCATAGGGGTAAAAACGGGCGATGTCAACATGGTTGGGGTCGAGCTCGGGGACACCGTCGGTCATCCATTCTGCAAGCAAACGTGCCGCGCCCGGACCTTCCTTGATCCAAATAGCCGCGCACACCCAGAGATTCTTGACCTCCGGAGTCTCGCCGATAAGCATATTACCGTCTGGGGTAAGAGAAATAAGTCCGTTGATGGCGTACTGTATTTCAACCTTGTCGTCATCAAGCATTTCAGGCAGGAGATCCAGCGCGTCTTCAAGCTGCGGCTCAAAATCTTCATTAGTAAACGGCAGCTCCGTGGGAGATAGCTTGGCCTGCTCATTTGAAGGGATGTCATCAGGAGCAATTAATATTGAGCGATGGGCGTAGGAGCCCACTTCCATATTGGCAGCTGACTGACGTTCGTACATCTTCACGCTCATGTCCCTCAGGATCGGGTAAGTTATCTCACCTTTTATTTGAGCCAACTGGGGAACAGGGCCGGCATCTATCATTTGATGCACGACAGGAGCCAGCGGAATTGCAGCTCCGGCCATTTCGCCTATGCGGGGACTCCAGACACCACAAGCAACAACCAAGTACTCTGTTTCAATGTCGCCGCGACTGGTCTTGACACCTTTTATCTTGCCATCTTCAACCTCTACATCCAAAACTTCGGTATTGGCAAATACTGAAAGGGCACCCATCTCCTGGGCTTTTTCACGCTGAATTGTGCCAGCGCGCAAAGAATCGACAACGCTTACAGAAGGGGTGTGGAATCCACCAAGAATTTTGTCTTTATTAACCCACGGGAAGAGTTTACAAACTCCATCTGGGTCGAGAAGCTCAGATTCGATTCCCCAGTTTTTGGCCGCACACATCCGGCGCTTGAGTTCTTCCATGCTCTCTTCGGTTCGAGCCAGCTCGATACCGCCGCATGTCCGTTGAACTCCCATTTCTTCGTATTGTTTCATACTGTCATACGTAATCTGCGCCATTGCTTTTCCGTGATCAACAGGAAAAATGAAGTTGGATGCATGACCGGTTGACCCACCCGGGTTGGGTAGTGGCCCCTTATCAATCAACACCATGTCTTTCCAACCTCTTTCTGCAAGATGACCAGCAATGCAATTACCTGTGATACCGGCACCTATGATGACTACTTTGGCTTGTTTTGGAAACTGACTCATTCCAGACCTCTCTGCTTTTTATTGATGGTTGAATGTTAATAAAACTAAAATGTTAATTGACTTCTGATATGCTCCACGAAAAGTTTTGTGTGTTCTACCAATAGACGAGCGGTCATTTCCTCATCGTGTTGCTCTAAAGCTGCCACAATATCTTCAAATTCCTTTTCAAGGTTTTTCCAGTAACCGCCTTCGGCCCCAGCAAATGTCCAGATTCTTACCGCCTGGTCATGGAGCCCATTTAACAATTTTATCAGGAGCTCATTTCTGGTCGACTTATTGATGATCGCATGGATTTCACCATCGAGCCGCATCAAGTCCTTGGTGTCCTGTGTTGACCTCATGGCATCGATCCGCTGGCGAATTTCGTCGAGCTCCTCCCTGGAGATGCGAGCTGAGGCTAACTTACCGGTCAATTGCACAAGATGTGATCGAATCTCAAACACATCCTTCAATTGCTGGAAACTCACCTCTTCTACAAACGTTCCGACATTGGGTACAATCCGCACTAAGCCATCGAATTCCAGCCGCATCAGCGCTTCGCGGACCGGCGTACGGCTGACCCCAAAAACCTCCATTATCTCCTTCTCGCGGATGACTGCCCCAGGCTTTTGTTCCAGCAGGATTATCTGGCTCTTCAACCCCTGATAGACGTTTTTATCACTCATTGCATTTGTAATAATATTACATTTCTATTGTTATTGTTTACCATCGTTCACAAACTGATATACAACCAATATACAATGGTTGTCAATGCTAATATACATTTGTTAAATAATTCTGTCACAAGGAATGCCCCCTGCCATTAGGCGATGTAAGTTTTATACTGTTGCTATAATGCGTCGTGGGTTCGGTAGGCACGCCAAAACAGAATTGAAGGCCCATGAAGCATTCGGGTTTTACCAAACAACGAGAGCTTAAATTGTTCCACTCTACAAAAATAGCGATTGCAATTGCTACGGGTTCTCAAGACAACAGAGACCATCTCCAAAACACAAACAATTGGTCGCGTTTGGCGTAATTCTATTTGAAGCCAGCGCCATAAAGGGGTCAAGTCTTTGCATGACTCATGTTCCCCCTGAGAAAAGACACACCCATGTCTCAAATCAACATAGCTATGTTTGGAAGTTGACCGAGGCGTAAGTGAAAATATCTATGAGATAAGATTCACCGACAATACCAAATACAGAATCCCCGGCAATCAGCTCTCCACTATCCAGCTTTATCACCA
>CAZOWJ010000095.1:5268-13477 GCA_964583415.1 uncultured Desulfocapsaceae bacterium | reverse complement strand
GCCAGATTCAAACGGTGATCATGAAAGAAATAGGGAAAACCTGCCCGGCACTATTACCAGCCGGACAGGTTTGAGGGGGAGGAAGAAAAGAACTATTTATCAATAACGGTTTTGGCCTTGACCATAACCGGGGTTACCCATATATCCCATATTTCTGCCACCTTTCCCGGACCGACCCATGCCGGGTCCGTACCCGGGACCATTCATATCGGGACCATATCCACGACTGGTCACTCCCTGATCAACACCAGGTCCATTCATGCCGCGACCATATCCACGACTGTTCATCCCCTGATCAAAACCACGTCCATTCATACCAGCAGAGAAACCACCCCTGCCCTTCGACCCAAAAGCTCCGGGCAAACCAGCTTCATCAGCTTTCTGCCGGAGTGTTGTTCGCAGGTCAAAAAGCTCCCCTGAAATCTTGCTGACAGCCTGAGGATCGGGATTATCACCTCTCAACATTGCCTGTTTCTCAGACTGTTTCATAGCCATCTCTTTCCGAATCTCCTGAGTATCGGTAAAGAATGTATCACGTTTTTCCTGAAGTGCAGGATCGAGCTGGGTCATCTGGCCGTTCTGAATCATTGGGCAATTATTATTTCCACCACCCCGATTTCCCCATCCACCATACGCCTGGGTCATTCCAGTCAGTCCTAACGCTGCGACAACCGCTACAATTGCTATTTTCTTTTTCATTTTCATTCTCCTTGGTTATTTCGGCAGAGCCGTTAAAAGTTGTAACCTTTGATAGAATAAAAGCAATGGCCGTGCCAAGGCCTTAAAAAAAACATTAAGATATTGTATTTATTATAACTATAGAAGAAAAAAACTGACACGACAGAGAACGGGCAGAACTACTAAGGGTAATTTTTACCCATCTGAAAGGTAATTCGGGTAATTTTTACCCCAGTGGCGATACCAATCACTGCAGGAGAAAATGGAAAATAATAGTTCTCGGGGAGCAAAGCGTATATCAGTTACTACAGGAGTCTGGAAATAATGAACTATTATACACCGAACACTATCTAATCTGCCTCCTTCCGCTCCATATCTCTATGGAATACTTCCAGATCGACATCCTGGTCTGATAGAAAATGACGAAGTGCTTCGACCACTGCTACCGATCGGTGTCTGCCACCGGTACAGCCGATGGCAAAACGATGATTTTTCTGTTCCAGATTACCCTCACTATCCAGCAGAAAAGAAAGCAGCGGTTTTAACAAGGTAAGGAATTTTTCTCCCTGGTCGCTTTTAATCACGTAATCGGAGACCTGCTGTTCACAGCCGCTCATGGGCCGAAGATCTTCCTGCCAATATGGGTTGGGAAGAAAACGGACGTCCCAGACCATATTTGCATCGACAGGTACCCCGTGTTTAAAACCAAAAGAGTACAAGACGAGACTTGTTCTTTTCTTCTGCTGTTTCATTTCCCTTCTTCCCTGTTCAAAGTTGCGTTTAGCTCTAGCTCCGGAAATCCTGATAATCCGGGGGTTTATCGCTTTTCTTCCGGCAAATCTTTTAAAAGATAGGGCGGAATAACCACAGCCGATAACGCTGTAGATATTTTCTGCGGCACCCAGCCGGAGCGATGCTGCTATGTGCTTTTCTCTTTTCGCCGCCTCAACCACAAATCCAATCAGACAGGTGGCCATTCCCATCGATTCGGCAGCAAGCAGGATATTCTGAGTGGCCAGCAGCGCGTCATCCTGCGGGCAACTCGACGATTGCTCCGCAGCAATAACAATGGCTGACGGGGCTCCATGAAAGAGTCGGTCAATGCCGTTTTCGTACCAGTCGGAAAGCGCGCTCTCTATGGCTTCATAATAGCGGTGGTAATATCGTGCAAGCCTGTCGCCAGCAAACAATCGTGCAACAAAACGATACAGTGGATTTGAGGCTTTTCTGTTTAATCGACGATAAAAGTCGGCGGTCACCTCACCCAAAGCGACAACATCACTGCGCTCCGGCAATACCACAAACTGCCACCCCTGACTATTGGTCCCCGAGGGTGCTGTGGTCCCGATACGCGCCAGATCTGTGAGCACAGAGAGTTTCGGGGGGTCAGGTTTGAAAGATCTACACGACCGCCGTGAGCGCATGAGGTTCAGTAAGGGTTCAATCGCCAGTCGCTCGGAAACCTGGACACCTGAATTTGGTGAAAGGGTTTTCAGCCCGAGATCAAAAATTAGTCCCGGCATCGAAATTGCTTCAACGGGGCAGATTGCATAACAGTGCCCACACCCCATACAGTGCTCTGCCATGACATTGATGCCCCCGTCTTCTCCGGGAAGCAATATCCTGTCTGGACAGACTTCCACACAGAGACCGCAGGAGGTACAACACTCCCGGTCAACAGCAGGCAGAGCGTTAACCGCCATGATGAGTCCCCGTAAACGACAATAAATTACTAATCAACCGACGGGTTAAATCATAAATTCTGGGATCAGAACTTGCTCGGGGCCCGGCAACGTTAAGAATCTCTATATTGTTCCTGCTCACCCAGGCAATTACTTTTTTTACAGCTGATGAGAATTCCTCTCTGTCAAAATCGATATGCATGCATTGTTTTTTGCGATCACGAGCAACTTTAGAGGTCAACAGGGACCCCCCGCTCAGTGAACCGTTTGAGACAATCAGAGTTCCATCCGCATCAACGACATTTTTCACGGTTCTGACCGGATAATGATGGGACGAGAGTTCAACCATACAATATTTTTCTGGAAGAGAACCCGCTTCAGTCTTTCTTCCTGCCGGTATCGCTCCACCATAGGGGAAGCCGTAAGACCGTGCGCCATCAAGTGCGCCCTGGTCAGCACCTGTCTGTCCACCTGAAATTATCTTCTTTAATCTCATCACGCTGTTTATGCGGGGTAACTACGAACAGAATCCTGTTAACAGATTCAATATTCATTGAGGATAACTCTAATGGATTGCCAACTGTTTATGCAATAACAAGATACAAGATCGTGGTTTTTGGACGATAGCAGGAACGGTGATTAGCGATTTCAGGGATGACAACAATTAACTGAGGACATTACGGGGACAGGGTACGCATGGAAATGGTCGGTAAAAGGAGTTGTGCCGCCTGCTATTGAGGTTTAAAAACCTCTAATGCATCTGTCAATTCCTGAATATTGAACGGTTTTGCAATAGCTGCACAGAATCCAAAATCATCATACTTTACCATCGCGGGGTCATCGGAATAGCCGCTGGAAACAATAACCTTTGCAGACGAGTCTATTTTCAGGAGTTCCTGAACGGTCTGCTCGCCTCCCATACCGTTGGGGATACTGAGATCCATAATGACTCCGGCAAAGGGGCTCCCGGAGGAGTAACGCTCCTGGTAAAGATCAATTGCTTCACCCCCATCAACTGCAAGAACAGAATCATAGCCTATAAATTCAAGCATCTGCATAGCAATAGAACTTACCAGCTCTTCATCCTCCATAAGCAGGATGCAGTTAGATAATGTATCAGAAGACAATTTATGTTTCTCCTTTTAAACTAATCACCAGGTTCTTACCTTCTTACAAGACATAGTATGCCAGAATAATCCTTGCTTAGTCAAGTACTTCAGTCAATTTTGCTGTAAAAAACAGCGTTGGATGATATCATTTTGACAAAATTGATCATAATCCGCTATTATCTATTGTCAAATTTTTCTTCATAACAACGATGACTCGAGCCTCTGGAAAAATCATATACCGGGACCACTGGAAAAATCATCTGATAGAAATTATCGAAAAAGGTGACACCCGTTCTCTCTACTTCGGAGGAAATGTCCTGCAGTCGACCATGTCGATTTCTGCTCCCCACCGGCTTATACTTTCTTATACCCGGTTTATGATGGCCACCCTCCTCTTCATGAATCCTCCGCATCGCGTGCTTATGATTGGTGTCGGAGCAGGTTCACTGATTCGTTTTATTCATCATCATTTCCCCATGTGCACGATCGATGGGGTCGATTTTTCCTCGCATATTCTCAAGCTGGCCCAAGGGTATTTCAACCTTCCACATTCAAGCTCCATCAACCTTCATTGTGGAGACGGACATGAATTTCTCGCAGGGCTTGAGGGTCAACCATACGATTTAATACTCATTGACGCCTTTGATGAGGATGGCATGGCTCCGTCAATCTATTGTGCCGATTTTTTTAGGCACTGTTTGAGTCATCTTGGTGAACATGGAATTGTCAGCCTGAATCTTTGGAGCGGTGACCAAAACAGAATGGACCAGGTACAGACAGATTTAAAACGATATTTTAGTTCTTGTCTTACACTGCCGGTACCAGAGCGCGGCAATGTCATCTGCATCGCCGGAAAAGAGCAGAAGCTAAAGGCGATTATGGAACAGGATTATACTGAATTGTCGAGGATGAGTGCAGAATTTAATATTAATTTCAAAGAAATTGTCAGGGTCTTTATAAAACAGAACCTGAATTACAGGCAACGAATTGCCCGCTTTTTTTCTTAACGGCCCTTGTTTTTTCTTATTAAAACCAGCTGATCTTCCAAGTCCGCAATCTCTTTTTGCCAATAATTATAGGTACCAAACGCAGCATCTATCCTGGTTTCACCATCCTCAACATACTGCCAGCCACACCAGCTGATATAGTGGATAAATCTCATGGCACGAAGCGGTTCAATGAGGCTCAATGTCCGTCGATCAAAGGATCGAAACATCTCGTAGCCTTCAAGCAGCAGTGCCAGTTCAATCCTGCACTCATCGGCTGCCCCCGGCAGCAGCATCCAGACGTCCTGGACTGGGGTGCCGACAAGCATATCATCAAAATCGATTATGAAAAATGATTCACCCGGCCGGTAAATCAAATTACCACTGTGACAGTCGCCATGAATCCTGATTTCTTCCAGCCCGTCAAAGGCAGGAGAAATCTCAGCAATAAGCTCATCGGTAACCTTTATGAAAGGCGGAATCAGGGTCTCTGAAACCAGGCTGTTCTCGATGATAAAATCAACTTGTGTGCGGGTTGTCTGTTCCGGGTGCAGCCTGTTTCTTCCCGCTGCGGTCCCTGAAGCACCGACGGTGTGCACCCTGCCCAGGAGCCTGCCCAGTTCCAGCCACTGTTCATCATTATATTCATCGACCAGCCTGCCACCACAGCGAGGATATAGAGCAAAACGAATGGACTGATAATCTCCCAGAAAACTGCCGTCTGCCAGTGGCATTGGTCGTATTACCGGGATCTCGATCTCTGCACAATCGTTAACAAACTGCAGCTCGTCCAGCAATGCCATCTCACTCCATCTGCCGGGACGAAAAAATTTAACAATGACAAATTCCCCATCTTCATCCTGGAGTTCATAGACCCGGTTGATATAACTGCTGTGCGGTCGGCAGACGTTCAGCAGCCGGCGGCCGGAGGCCTGCTCGACACAATTAAGAACTGCCTCGGGATGAAGTGGAGAAAACGGGGTTGTTTGCATAAATAGAAATCGTATTTAATTTTGAAATATTAGTGCACTATATGAACACCACATTATCACAGCGAGAATACTCTGAATGGTTGTACTTAACGACGAAAAACATCTAGCACCATCAAAAAAGCAGGAACAGAGCTGCTCCGGATATTGCACCAGCTGTTCCACGGTCCATTCTCTTCCTTCGGCAAACGCCAAAGAGAAAGGGAGGGAGCTGATTCGCCAGCTTGAAGAGAGAAAATCAATCGAACGAAGCGACACAGTCCAGGATCCACGTCTGTCAACGGAGCCTCTTTTTGGCGAACAGCGCGGTAAAATGTTTGGCGTGCTTGAATGTCTGGATCAACTTGGTGAAAAATCATGGCTTTATGCATTTTCCGGCCAGTTCAATGGGCTCTGGGCAGTCGATGGCTGGGCTCCACCGCTTTTTGATTTACCCACATTTAAAATGGTACATGACCCCGTTGAGAAGCGTATCAAAGCACTGGGTAAAGAAATGCAAAGAGTTCCAGCTGGCTCAGACCTCTATTTGTCTCTGCTCAGAAAGCGTCGTCAACTCTCAAGACAATTAATGATCGACCTTCACGATCTCTATCGCCTGAATAATTTTACTGGTGATACTGCGACATTACATCAGGCATTCATCCAGCCAGGTGGAAAACCTACCGGAACCGGAGATTGCTGTGCTCCCAAGTTACTCCAGCTGGCTGCTGCATCTGAGCTGTTACCATTATCGCTGGCTGAATTTTTTTTTGGCAGGAGCAACCGATCAGGCAGTAGAGAACATGGTTGCTTTTACTCCCCATGCAGCGACAAATGTCAGCCGCTGCTTGGTTTTCTATTATGTGGTATCGAAGGGAGGATCGGACAATTTTGTTAACTGAGCTGAACATCATTCACCAAGATCCTTCTCTGCTGGTAATTAATAAGCAGTCCGGTCTCCTTTCTGTCCCGGGTAAAGGAAAAGACAAACAGGACTGTGTCGTATCCAGGGCAAAAGAACACTATCCTGACCTGCCGGATCAGCCTGCTGTGCACCGTCTTGACATGATGACCTCGGGCCTGATGCTTCTTGCCAGGACACCACAGGCTCACCGGAACCTGGTCAGACAATTTCAATATCGACTTGTTCTCAAACGCTACATTGCAATTGTTGAAGGAGATCTTCATGAGCAGTCCGGATCAATAGAACTGGCTTTTCGCCTTGATCCGGAAAACCGGCCATATCAGGTATATGACCCGGTAAATGGAAAACAGGGAATAACATTGTGGCGGACACTGGCCAGAGAACCATCTGGCACCCGTATCCAGTTTACACCGCTGACCGGCAGGACCCACCAGCTTCGACTTCATGCCTCTCATCCAATGGGTCTTGGTTCACCAATTGTCGGGGACTATCTTTACGGCTCGGGAAACGATGGAGACCGGCTGCTGCTGCACAGTTGTTATATCTCTTTTAACCATCCAGAAGACAATAAGTCGTGCACCTTCACATCAGACCCGCCATTCTAAAATGAAACAGACACTCACTACAGAAGCAATACCGATCAAACTCTGGCTTGATGACATCGAGGAAGGAGCACTCCAGCAAGCCCGTAATCTGGCTAACCTGCCGTTTGCTTTTCATCATATTGCCATAATGCCCGATGCCCATTTCGGCTATGGCATGCCCATCGGGGGTATCCTGGCTACTGAAGACGTTATCATTCCTCATGCTGTCGGTGTCGATATCGGCTGTGGTGTCTGTGCGGTAAAAACATCGCTTTCTGGTATTGACCGATCCCAGATGAAACAAGTAATGAAAGCCGTTCGGCAAACCGTTCCGCTCGGTTTTAAACACCATTCCGGACCGGCGCCAGGTCAATTGATGCCCCATCTCCAGGAAGGGGTAGAAGAACATCTGACTATTGTCAAACGGGAGTATGACCATGCCCGCACCCAGTTAGGGACACTGGGAGGAGGGAATCATTTTATCGAGTTTCAGCAGGCAGGTGACCAGGCAATCTGGATCATGGTCCATTCGGGGAGCAGGAACCTTGGGTTTAAAGTTGCCCAGCACTACAACAAGGTTGCCGACAGCCTCAACAGCAAAAGCAGTGCACCAATACCACCGTCATGGCAGCTCGCCTGCCTGCCGCTTGAAAGTAAAGAAGGACGATGCTACCTGGCTGAAATGAGCTATTGCGTCCAGTTTGCCAAGACAAACCGGCTGCTGATGCTGGAGCGGATAGAGGAAGCACTCCTGGAAACTGTCAGCCCCGATATCCTCTTTGAGTCACCCGTCAATATCGCTCACAATTACGCTGCCGCTGAAACACATTTTGGCAAAAAGGTAATGGTTCATCGAAAAGGTGCGACCCGGGCATACCCGGATGAAATTGGCATCATTCCCGGCTCGCAGGGTACTCTCAGCTATATTGTATCGGGGAAGGGCAACCCGGAAAGTTTCTGCTCATGCTCACACGGTGCCGGCAGAAAACTGGGAAGAAAGCAGGCACAGAAGCAGCTCGATCTGGACAAGGAGAAGAAAAAACTGGAGCAGCAGGGGATACTTCACGCACTCAGGCGACGCCGCGACCTCGAGGAGGCTGCCGGCGCTTACAAGGATATTCAGAAAGTGATCAGACTCCAGGAAGATCTGGTCGATATCCTGGAAATATTGCAGCCGCTGGCTGTAATTAAAGGGTGACGGATTCAGGCCGGCAGCTTATGACATCAGTCGTTCAATATTCCAGTTCTGGCTTAATACCCAGGCAGCCACCTGACTG
>CAZOWJ010000095.1:0-5168 GCA_964583415.1 uncultured Desulfocapsaceae bacterium | reverse complement strand
CAGGCCGAAAAGCTGACGACCTTGAATCTCCAACAGTGGTGTATATGGTAAATTTACTTGAATTTGCAAACGTTTTTAGATACTGCTTCGCCACTACTTTAGATTATCACGGGTATGATCCCATCATTTTTCCGGTGTCATATGATATGTTGCAAAAAACTTCATATGATTCCCGGATCTGGATTTATCAATCTCAAGTCAGCAGAGACTCCACCATACTATGTCCATACTTCTTGTTTATCCGCCTGCAGCGAAAATATGTGAACCACCGGCAGGGATTGCCAGACTGGCAGGTAGCCTTCGAGAGAACGATATCAACTGTGTCACCTGTGACCTGAACCTGGAATGTATGCTTGACCTGTTTAAACTCCGCATCTCTGCTCAGGATACCTGGAGCCGACGGGCCTATAAAAATCGAGCTCATCACCTGGAAGAACTTCGATCCATTGATATCTATAGACAACCGGATCGATACCGGCGAGCCGTCAAAGACCTGAACCGGGTTGTTGCAAATTTCGGCCGTTCTGCTGATCTTGAAATATCGCTTGCAAACTTTATCGATCCAAACCACTCACCGCTGAAGAGTTCAGACTTGTTGGAAGCTGCAGATCAGTACGATAAAAATCCATTTTTCTCAAGCTTCAGTAGCCGCCTTGAAGCCCTGCTGAGAGAACATTCCTTCGAGTTCATCGGAATTTCATTTTCCTACCTGAGCCAGGCAATTACCGGCTTTGCAATACTGGGGTACATCAGGCAGTTTCATCCCGCTCTAAAAACCGTTGTCGGAGGTGGAGTCATTACCTCATGGATGAGTAACCCGAGCTGGCAAAACCGTTTCTCACCATATATTGACCATCTTGTAAAAGGTCCTGGTGAAAGCGCACTACTCCGGCTGATGGGGCATAGATCGGCACAGTTCCCCGGCAGGCCGGACTATACAGATATTGAATTTGGCAGCTATCTTGCCCCGGGGCCTGTCCTGCCCTATGCTGCATCTGACGGTTGCTACTGGAAAAAATGCACCTTCTGCCCCGATCATGCGGAAAACAGCTGTTTTTCTCAAAACAGTCCGGAACGGGTTATCGATGAAATTTCGGAGTTAACATCCCGGCACCAGCCAATACTGCTCCATTTTCTCGACAATGCCATCAGCCCTGCCCTGATGATGACCCTGACCCAAAAACCACCAGGGGTGCCATGGTATGGCTTCAGCAGGTTCGAAGGGGAACTTGATGACCCTGATTTCTGTCATGCACTGAGAAAATCTGGATGTGTGATGTTGAAACTCGGCCTAGAGTCAGGTTCCCAGAATGTGCTGGACCAGATGAATAAAGGGATCAATCTGAACCGCGCTGCACGGGTTTTAATAAATCTTAGAAAAGCTGGAATTGCTACCTACATCTACCTGCTGTTCGGCACACCCTATGAAACAGAGAAAGAAGCTCGATTAACAATGGACTTTGTTACCAGACATCATGGGGCAATCACCTTTCTTAACCTGGCCATCTTTAATATGCCGGTCTGCAGTTCTGAAGCTCATGATGTTTTGAATCGCTTCTCGGATGGTGATTTATCTCTGTATTGCAATTTCGACCACCCCGATGGCTGGGATCGCAGGTCAGTCAGGCTTTTTCTTCAGAGCCACTTCCGAAAAGAACCACGGATCAACGCTATTATACAGCGTGACCCACCTTTTTTCACCTCAAATCACGCTCCGTTTTTCTGCATGGAATAGGTAAGGGGCAACCGGTACCGGCTGCCCCTTACTCCTCCCACCTCTGATAGCCCATCAGCCGACGCTGACCAGCTCAATGGAAAAACTCAAATCCAATCCCGCAAGTGGAGGATTGGCATCCAAGGTAATATTTTCATCGTCAAGGCTCACGACCAGTACTTTGAGCACCTCTCCCCCAGTACCACCAACTTCGAGCATCTGACCGATTTCGGGATCCAGGTCGGGCGGAATCTGCTCCACCGGCGCCACGATAACCATTTCCTCTTTTCTTTCACCGTATGCACGCTCTACCGGAATCATAACATCTTTTTTGTCCCCGATTTCCATACCGACAACCGCATCTTCGAAGCCGGGAATGACCTGACCACCGCCAACGGTAAAAGAAAGTGGATCATGTCCTTCTGAGGTATCAAAAATCTCGCCGTCTTCCAGCTTACCTGTATAATGAACGTTTACTGTATCTCCCTGTTTGACTGTCATGCCACAACTCCTGTCTATTATTATCTGTTTGATTAGGTCTTCCAGACCTATGGTAATCACTTCAAAAAGATAGGCAACAGGACACTGGCGATTACACTCAAATATGCAGGTGATCGCATTCGGAGAACGTCTGGATTGAAGGATAACACTACAATTCTATCGTTATATTGGGATATAGACCTTCCATTTCACCAAATTGGAATGGTTGTATGGTATTGAGTGACAAATTCTGGTTTCGCTGAGCATGGCCAGTGTTATTCTTACCGTCAAAAAATGCACCATTCACATCCAGAATGTGGTGGATTCGATTCTTAAATGCTTTCACAAAGAGTTCACCATCGCCCTCAAAATGCAATCTACCTCTACTAAATGAGGTTTTCTGCTCTGACAGTTCAGAGAAGGAAATACTGTTCTCTTTAAGCTCTGCTGAGTTTCTGATCAACCCCCAGACAAGATGGTCGGGGGGGATCTGCATGGGATCACTGATGTCGATAATGGTGTGTGGCATCACGACACAACCTTTTCCGATGTGCAGCCTTGTATCGGGTTGTCCTTGCATAAAACTATTGAATCCAGTGAATACATCCTTTTCGAGATCTGCCTCGATGATTTTGGCTCCATGGGCGGTAACATTGAATCCACCAAGGGTTGAATTGATGATATAACAGTTTTCCTGGGCATTAGAACCTTTGCCCAGTGATGAATTCTGCAAATAGGCTCTTTGAGAGATAAGAACGTTGTCGGCTATTGCTATTTTTGGCAGTACGACAGCATATCGATCCAGTGATGCTGATTTGGGAATAGAATCAAGAACCTCAAGGTTGACCGCATCAAAGACGCGCTGGAAGGCATATTCATGTTTCTCGATAAAGTCAAAAATGAGCCCATGGGGAAGGTCTCCGGCTACAACGCTTGCATAATGCCGCAGAAGACGAGGGTCATGGCGATAATAAAAATTAAAATGCCCGGGGCTGTTTACCCAGATAGTGCCGGGTGCTATTCTCTTATGACTGATTTCACCGGCCTGGATATAGCAATATGTTCCTATCACGCAATCGTGGACCGTGGTAAGGTCGACCGTTGCGAACGGTCCCAGAAACGCTCCTTCAGTTGGGGACCCATGGATGTTGGCATAGTCCATGGAAAGCGTATCTGTGATAAAGAATACCTCCGGTGTTTCCGGATCGTGTGAAAAATTGTGGACGAGCGTCTTCACCAAGGCACTGTTTTTGATATCTATCATTTCATCCTGATTGATAGGAATGTCGAAATCCTGGAATTGAAATGATGTCCCTTTTCTCTTCAATTCGTCTCCGCGAATATCAGTTTTATACAATAATGAATTTTCAACGCTGCATTTTCCAAGGAAATAGCTGCCGGCGATACCTGAATTCTTGAAGACCAGACTGAGAGGATGATCGGTGGAGATTCCATAAAATGCATAAAACTTATTCATTTGTTCTGGTTGAATAAGACCGGTGGAATATTGCTCGGCATCAAAGTCCAGTTCGCGCAGGTTAATATTGACTCGTTGAATGATCCTGTCATATAATTTTTGTAGCTCGTTCATCTCTGTCCTTAGTTTTATGTTTTTTTCAGGTGAAAAGGCTCAATAAAAATGAAGTTACCAAAACAAGGAGTAAGACGTCATTTACTTACGCCCGTTGCCCGCATTTCATTAAAAACAGCAGCAAAAACATCTGCTATTCTTAGGACTCCCACTATTTTATTTTTCCTGGTAACCAGAAGGGAGAGGTGGGTTCCTACAACCAGTCGATGAATGGCAATATCCATGGAACAATCTTCCGGGACAAATTCACCTGGGGTCGGCTGCTGCATAAAGTCCTCAACTTTCTTCTCTGCAGCTACAGAAAGAGATTCTACGCTCAGGATTGAACTTTTCAATCTTGAATGTTCCCGCCTGCCGGCAATATATTCGTTGCTGAATCCGAATCTATCGAGATTTTCTACTTCTGTATCCAGACCTTCATAGTTCTCGACAGCCTTCAATACTCGCAGCTGGCCAATTCTACCAACAACAGTATTGTCGTCGTCAAGAACAAGTATGGCCCTGTGCTGATACTTACTGGTAGTATAGGCTTCCTGAGCTTTTTCAAGTGCAATTATCGCATCGAGCAGGGATGTGCCTACCCTGACTGCGGCGTATTCAGAGATCGGTACCATTAGATCTTTAACACATGTCTGCTCCATAGAATATTCCTTGCGGTTGAATTGGTGTATTATACCAAGAATAGAAGCACAACGGCTGATACCCATTCTATATAGGCTCTTCAGGTAAGCGAGTACCTCAATGCTCTAATCATCGTTCAGTTGTCCATCAAATTGCCTTTGCCCGGCGGCATCAAACGGGGTCGCCCAATATGCGTTCCTGTTTCAGGTAGGCGTTTTCCTTAAGAACATCTATTAGAGACAATTACGGACCGATTGTCTCTATCATTTTTTTTTGCACCTTCTCGATCATGGAAGTGCAAGCCAAACAGAAACCAGAAGATAAAGGCATACGTGAATGGTGAAGTGCTGAGATCCGAAAAAGCTGTTTCTTATAAAATGAATAGGATTGCCAATAAATCATTCCGGCAGTTCAAAAAAAATGCTTCCAGACCAGCTAAATCGAGGGCCATATCTTTTTGATATCCTTTACCTTATCGATCGCCTATCAATAGAACAATAATGAAAAGCTCATGCATCGCTAACATTTTTTTGTCATTCTTTGAGTGAAGGATGTTTACTCTTTTCTTTTTTGAGTTGTCTGTTAATCTGCAAACCAAAATAGACGTTTCACAGCCTCAACCCAACAGCTCCATGATCCGGATATCAGACACTATATTACTGCCGCTCAGTGAAATCGAATTCACCCAGATACGTGCATCCGGTCCCGGCGGCCAGAATGTAAACAAGGTATCAACAGCAATACATCTCAGGTTTGATATTA
>CAZOWJ010000094.1:12246-13523 GCA_964583415.1 uncultured Desulfocapsaceae bacterium | reverse complement strand
AACATTTCTGGCCGGACGATCCCCTGGCAGCCGTTGCCACCAGACGAACAAAAAAGACCATGAAATAATCGAAAAACTAATGAGAAAAATCGCTTTTGGCTATTCAACCCGCTGCAACATCCGCTGCTCTCACTGTGTAGCAGCTGGGGAAAATCCGGTAACCAGCAAGATGGAGATTGCTAAAGCCAGGGATATTATCTGCGAAATGATCAGGGCAGAGGTAAAGGGAATCAGTTTCACTGCAGGAGAGCCCTTTATCTACTTTGACGACTTGGCGGAACTGGTCAAACTCTGTTATGAAAACAGCATATATACCCGCGTGGTAACCAACAGTTACTGGGCTAAAACGCCTGAGCAGGCCCGAGAACGATTGCACCTGCTCAGTCAATGCGGAATCTCCCAGCTCCGCCTGAGTTACAGCAGGTGGCACCAGCAGCACGTGCCGAGGCAGTACGTGCTGAATGCGGCAAAAGCCTGTCAGGATGCGGGGGTTGACTCTTTTATCTCCTTTATTACTGATTTTTCTGAGCAAGACGAGCCTTTTGAACAGTATCTGCGGGACAACTGCCTCCGTTTTTTTCCAGAACCGGTCATCTATGCAGGACGGGCTGAAGGCTTCAACCAACAATCTCTTTTCACCGATTACCAGGAAAATTGCTGTCAGATGAACCCGTACCTTGCTCCTGACCTGACCATGTATGCCTGCTGTGATGCGGGCAGCCATTTCAGCGCCACTAACTTTTTCCGACTTGGCAGCCTTAACGACTGGTCAGTGGAAGAGCTGCTGACCAAGAGTGAAACCAACATCCTTTATAACTGTATCCGGACCATGGGCATCACCACCATTGCTTCCTATGCCGGGATGAAATCGAGAGATATTGTAACCTATCGCAAATGCAGCTTATGTAAAAAAATGTTCAACGATCCTGAAACGCTGCATGCTTTGCAAACGGCTGCTGCAGGCGACTTGCTTAAGTGGCATAGATAAGGTGGCTCTCTTGACCATTTTGTCACCAATCATCTCTTCAAAATGTTCCGTCTAATAAATCCCTGAGTGGTTAATCAGAATCAGGATGTATCATCATCGTGGATACGTTCGGGAAGGTAAGTCCGTCTTTTTAAAAACTGAAAAAACTTGTCGAAAGGAAAATAAAACCATATAAATAGCCATATTATTATATTGACAAAAATATTTTCTCTTCTTATCGTACTTGTATGCCAAAAACATCTGATTTTGAGTGGGATTCTGCCAAGGACAGGATAAATCAAGAAAAACA
>CAZOWJ010000094.1:0-12146 GCA_964583415.1 uncultured Desulfocapsaceae bacterium | reverse complement strand
AAACATCTGATTTTGAGTGGGATTCTGCCAAGGACAGGATAAATCAAGAAAAACAAAATAAGAATCATCGGTGCCGGGTATTGGCGGAAGGGGAAAAAGATATATGAAAGGGAAAATAAAATACACGGATGAGCCAATTGGCAAGGTAAGGGTTATTGCTGACTTTCTTCCTTCACCAGAAGAACTTGCCCTGAAAGATGAAACTGTCAAAGTTACAATCTCTCTCAGCAAATCGAGTGTAGATTTTTTTAAAAGAGAAGCAAAAAAATATAATACCCAGTACCAAAAAATGATCCGCAGGTTATTGGATGAATATACAGCTCACCAATAGAAGCGTTTCCATCAAAGATCACCTTTCAAGTTTGCAAGCCAAGCCTATCTTCTAATGACAAAAACCAACATTATTTCTCACCAGTAGTGCTTGATGATTCTAACCATCTAAAGACCTTTATAAAAGGGTAGTTTTCTAACATGCTCTGATTAGGAATTGATTTTACCTTCAAGCTAAACAACCCTGGCGATGAAATACCGCAAAGAAATTTGGTCGCATTCAGGACAGAATAGTGGTCACCCGCCTTTTTTCTAAAAGCAGAGATCAATTCATTTGGATTATAATCAGCAAGAGGTTTGAGATTAGTTGTGTGTTTAATTTCTGCTATACTCCCTTTGCAGACTGAACAATGACCACATCGTTCCTTACGTTGTTCTCCAAAATACTTTGCCAGGCGGTTGTTTATGCATGTTCCACTTTCAAAGAGGTCAAGCATAGAACCAATTCTGCCAATTTCATAGGTCTCCTTGTCTTTGAAAACGTCAAACAATATATTGCTTAAGCTTTTAGAATCATATGATTTTGATAGAATCTCGTAAACCTCAGTTGCCTGTTTAGACTGTAGCACAATCCATTTCTGCTCATTGAAGTATTCGATTGCAGCAATGACACGTTGACGTTTACAACCAAGGTGTTCTACAACACTGTTGACATCAAGGTACGTCCATACTTGTTTGGTGTCACAGAAGTCAAAGATAGTTTTAACAAAGTGTCTCCTCTCACCATCGAAGCGATCAATGATCCCATCTTTTGATTCGTTATACTTGAAGTAATACGTGTTAAAATATGAATACTTAGGTCGTATGATCCCCTCCTTATCAAGATAGATCAACAAGGTTTTCAAGGGCAGAGACTTGATATTCAAACGACGGGACAAGGCGTTAAGGGCCATATGCCATTGCATTCCATCCTGCTTCTTTATTTCCTCAAGTAATTCGTAGATTGAGTCTGCTGTCGGTGTGTCCCCATAAACAAAGTTTTCAAGGACACTAATATTGTCGCGATTAGCCAGCACTTCACAAAAGGCGGGCTTGTCGTCCCTGCCAGAACGACCGATCTCCTGGCTGTAGTTTTCAATCGATTTGGGCATATCGTAGTGAATAATGCGTCTGATATTTTCTTTGTCTATTCCCATCCCAAAAGCAATGGTAGCGACGACACAATGCAGCTTCCCAGCCATAAACGAATTTTGTATATGCTCCCGATCCTCATCACGCATTCCCGCATGGTAGGCGGCGGCCTTGAACTGGTTATCAACGAGAAAGTCAGCCACTTCCTCGGCTGTTTTCTGCAGCGTTACATAAACTATTGTGGGCGCATCGGGGGCTTCCTTGATTCGATTCAACAGCAGTTTCACCTTCTCAGTTTCCTGGACAGGTGATATTTGTAAAAACAAATTCTCTCTGTAGAATCCCGTCGAAATTACGTTTTCGGTAGAAATATCGAATTTAGCACACATATCCCCCCTGACCTTTATTGTTGCTGTTGCTGTAAGCAACAGAACAGTTGGGATATTAAACTCTTTCCTGTATTCCGGGAGCTTGAGGTATTCAGGCCGGAAATTGTGGCCCCACTCTGAAATACAATGCGCCTCATCCACTACCAACAACCCTAATGGCATTTGTTCCAGGTGGTTGCGGAAGCGCTCGTTTTTAAATCGCTCAACCGAAATCATCAATATTTTCAATTTATTGATTTTTGCGTCTTTGATTATCTGGCGATACTCTTCTGGGGACAAGGTTGAGTCAAGACGGGCAGCCGGTATATTTTTTGCTCGTAGAAAATCTAGTTGATCTTTCATCAGTGAAAGCAGAGGCGAGACCACTAAGGTCATCTTCGGCAATAGTACGGAAGGCATTTGATAGCATAAGGATTTTCCCGCTCCTGTAGGAAATATCGCTAAAGCCGAATGCTGCTCCATAATTCGCTGAATGACCGCTTTCTGCCCCTGCTTGAAAAGATCAAAGCCGAAATAGCTCTTGAGTTGGTATTCGAGGGTCCTGGTCTGGTCTATAGGTAAATTATTAGGCATAATAGCGTTTCGGTATGAGATTGATTTTTTATATCTATCGATTCTTGTGATTAGCACTAATCTTCAGCTTCTCGATTTTGCACAAGTAATTGCATTTCATCAACAAAGTGAGGGGACTGATTTTATTTTTCTGCCTCCAAAATCGGGGACAGATTGATTTTTCACAAAAAACGTGAAAAAAAATCAGTCCCCTCGGCACCATAGAGAAAAATTTAATCTGTCTCCCGTTGCAAAATCGAGAAGCCCAGTTTTGATGGTAATCAGATAGTTTTAATCTGTTACCAATTCGACAATTGGGACCTCCCAGACATCACCGAAGCAGCTTTGCCGAAATTCTTCATCTTTGATATCTGTTTTATAGCGACGGACCATTGCAACCACGCGCCCGTCCTTTATATCCGCAAGCCGATTCACCCACCTTGACTTTGCCTTCTTCGACAATCGGGCCACAGGTTCACCATCATTATTCATAAGCTGGATGTGATCATTGCTTATTATTGCGTTTACTTTGTCACCCACGTTCAATTTTCCGAGTGCCGTCCGGATTGAATGGTTCTCTTTTCGAACTCCAGCAAAATCTATAAACAGATCCTCCATACCAAGAAGCGTATAATTTCTTCTCTCAAATGTTGGACTCGTTTTCTGACCGCCCGTTCTGGTATGGAGGAAGTCCCCCTTCATCAATGTGGTATGCGGATGGACTGTTTTATCTGCGTACTCAAACAAATGCAGAGTCTCTCTTGCTCTGGACATCGCCACATAATAGAGGCGGCGTTCCTCTTCCATCTCCTCTCCCTCCTTTTCCACCCAATTGTCGGCAAGGATGAAGACATGGTCAAATTCGAGACCTTTGACAGAATGCACGGTTGAAAGGAACACGCCATTCCCCAGACTGCTGGCACGCCCCTGGTCTGATAAAGCTTCATATAAATAATCCTCAACCAAGGATGCTGGTTGCGGGGCATCATGCGTTTCTTCAATCCATTCGGTAATGAGCTTCCTGATATTTGCCTGCCAGATGTTATCTTCTCGAGGGTTATCAGGTAAGAGGGAGAAAAGAGAACTACCTTGAACCATTCCCAGTCTTTCTTTTTTAAGGTGCTCGAGAATGATTGAATGCTCTCGGATTCTTGATAGCTTCGGAAACGAATCCTTTCTTCCCCAGTTAAGGCTAACAGGCACCCCAGCTTCTTCGAAAACAGATCTCACAGCGTCCAGATCTCTCCACTCCCGAGAGAGAACTGCACAACCATCGATACTGAAACTACTCCCTATCGATTGAAGACGTTGTATTTCCTCAAGGACTGACTGGGCCTGAACCAGAGGTGTGGAGATCTCGAACTTCTGGACTCTGCCACAACTGATAGTATCTTTAGGTTCCCAATTCCCTCCTTTGGGAAGAGAACTCCGGGACTTGTTTACCTGTATCGGATGCTCTGTTTTCATCCGGTCTGAATTATTCCTGATCAGGGAATTTGCGGCAGAAATTATATGGTCAGTCGATCGGTAATTTTCGACGAGGTAGTGAATGTCAGCCTCATAATCATCTTTAAATTTCCGTATAAATTGTACATTCGCTCCCCTGAAACGATAAATATTCTGGTCATCGTCTCCAACAGATAAAATGGTTAGCTTTTGATCATTTTCTTCTTCTGCCTTACCTGCCAGCAGAGAAACCATTTCATACTGCTCCTCGTCTATGTCCTGGTATTCATCTACCAGTATATGACTAAACCTGCCAGCAAGAGACTCACGCGCACTACTATCGTTTAGAGCAATACGTTCATCCCCCTTCAGGAGCTTTATCGCATCACTAATGATACTCGAGAAATCGATCTGATTACCTTCTTGAAGCTGTTCTGCCACAGCAAGAGAGCGACCTGTCAAACGGAGGGCCAACCCATGAAATGTCAGCGTAGTTACAGCGCTCATATCCTCCCCGACGAGTTCACGCAGCCTCTTGCGCAGACTCATTACGGCACTTCTATTGAAACAAAGGACAAGGATTGCCCTCGGATTAACCCTGAGGACCCGCAGTAAAAAGGCAACCCTATGGGTAACTACCCTCGTTTTTCCTGCACCCGGCCCTGCCAGAACAAGCATATTCTTTTCAAGCTCAGATGAGACTATCCGTTGCTGACTGGTATTTTTTAGATCATCAACGATCCGAGTGTATGATTGCTCACTTGTCGCTCGTTCAAGCATCTTCTTCTTGTCAGGAAAATATCTCTTGATGAAATCCTCTTTTTCATCATTAAAATATGACCCCACCAACCGCATCGCCGCACCGAGCTTGTCCAGAGCCTGCCTGGCGTACTCGTTCATTACATGGATCTGAAAATTCCGCTCTGAATAATGCGTTCCCAAGGGGAAAAAATCGTTTTCCGTATACCTTCTTCCACGAGATTCTGTGTTTAAGCGAATAGTCATTGATTGACGAAACACAGCAAGACCTTGCTGGAGATCGATGATGCCCTGCTCATGCATAAAGGTCAAGGCACGCTCGGCTGCCGCCAGCGGGTTTTTTAATTGAGGCAACAGCATCAAATCATTTTTCAGTGATTCCATCACCTGCTCTAAAGTAAACTCAACCTTCAGGCTCGCGTTTTTACTCTCAGTAGGTAAAATTGTAGAAATTATAGAACTCAGCGCTGCTGTTGCAGCAAGTTGTCTTACTTTGACTGTTTTTGCAAGAGACTCCCAATTTCTATGCAGATACAGCGTAAATTGATTGTTTCCCCTGGACTTAATGGTGATGCTGCCTCTTTGTCCAGCGAGTCCTTTCCCATCCCGACTCAAGCCATAAAGAATCAATTTCAGTACATCTGGCAGGCTATACTCATGACCTTGATCAACCATGCGCTGGTTCACCTGCCGCAAATCCAGGTGCAATGGATCGTCCACACTCGCCTCTGGGGCGGTCTCTTCTAGAAATTTTAGCAGATCACGCTCAAGGCTACCTATAATGGACAGCTTTTTTTCTGCACTATTGGTTACTTTGTATCGCAAGTAAGCTGTCAGGGTCATCTCTTTGGTGAGCAACCCTTGTTCAGCCATATCATTGAGCGTTTTTAAAACGCGCTGCGTTTCTGTCTCATTTTCAATATCCTCTTCCGTAGACGCAAAAGCTGATATTCCTGCAAGCTCATCAGCACTGAATCCCTGGCTGGCCCGTTTTTCCATGAGGGCCTGCAGGATTGCAAGCCAACGTTCCTGCTGACGGGCTGAAAGATTTAGTCCAGCAATTTTCTCCTCTGCTTCTTGCAGGGTTCGAACAAGCGGCTTGCCCTGAAAGACCTTGGTGTTATTTTCGTTCCTCTCAAGAAAACCAGCTCTTTCCAGCCACGCTACGGCTATTCTCACGCGGGTATCGGCATCTGGTGTCTCATCGGGATCAATATCAACAATCTCCTGACGCAGCAGTTCACCTGCTGTAAGAACCACTTCCTCTTCTCCTTTTGCTGCGTATCGCAAACCTCGTAATATCTGTGCAATCTCCCGCTTGGTCAGTCGGGATAAGCTACTCAATCGGAACTGACCTTCAATGTCATGTTCTGAAAAAACCAGGATACATTCAGCCATTCTTCGATCACGGCCGGCTCGGCCGGCTTCCTGGAGATAGTTTTCAAGGGAACCAGGAATATCTGCATGGATGACCAGGCGTACATCTTCTTTATCTATCCCCATTCCAAAGGCATTTGTCGCGCAAATTATGGGAATAGAACCGTTTATAAAGCTTTCCTGGATTCGCTTTTTCAGGGATGGATCTAACCCTGCGTGAAAGGCTTCGACCGAATAACCATTGTTTTGCAGGAAATCGGCTAATTTCTCAGTGTTTTTCCTTGTAGCACAATAGATTACAATACTTCCATCTCCGTGGTATCGTGCCTTTAACAATTCAAGGATCACCTGGTTCTTTTCGTACCTGTCTACAGGCCATACCTCGTACTGAAGATTTGTGCGCTCATGCCCTCCTTCAAACTGGATAACCCGCAACCCCAGCTCACTCTGGATAAGATCAATTATCTCGGATTTAACATCTTTTTTGGCTGTTGCCGTGAAACACTGGACCGGCGGTATGGCCGTTTTTCCCTTGAGCGCAAACTCTCTGATAAATCGAATAGAATAAAGATAATCAGGCCTGAAATCATGCCCCCACTTTGAGAGGCAATGAGCCTCATCAAAGACCCAGGCGCCAATCTCACGATGCTGCACAGTCTGGAAGAACGAGCGGTTCCTCAATTGTTCAGGAGAAACATATAAAACACCGATATCTCCAAGACGGATACTATCCTGGATCTCACCTCTTTCCGGCATGGTCAGCATCCCATAGAGTGCCGCTGCAATTTTTGTCCCGGTCTGCTTTGAGAAGTTATCAACCTGGTCTTTCATTAATGCCTGAAGAGGAGAAATAACAATCGTCAGCATGTTCCGACGCTGATACCGCATTAACGCCGGCAATAGGTAACAGAGGGACTTTCCAGCACCGGTAGGTAATGTTGCAAACAGTGTATGATTTTGATGGCCTGTGGAAACAATCTCTTCTTGTAAACTTTTTCCATCAATCGTTGCAGGCTGCTTGCGGAACTCCTCAAACCCGAAGAAACTCTGTAGAAAATGTTGGGGATTATGATGCGTTTGACAGTATTCACAATTGGCAAGACCACAATCCACTTCTCGCAACTGGTAGAGTAAATTCGAAACTTCAGGGAAACGATGACGGACCCACGGCGGCAGTACTGAGTTACCTCCTGCTACCGTGAGCCAGGCACATAGGTAGGCGAGCGATGAATGAGCAACACCGTTGTCATACAACTGATCCATCAGGTGCTCGACGGCTGCCATGCAGGTATAACGTTTTGCAAACCAGGAAAAGGCTTCATAGAGATCATCCCCCTCAAGCAGGGGGATTCCCATAGCACCCAAAGCATCGGATGTACCAGCCAGGGCGCTGTCTTGCCTTAGAAAACTTCTGTACAGCATCGGAGCGTCAGAACCATTTTCAGACTGCTTGTGGAACTCGTCCCATTGTTCGGAGAATACCTTTCCGGCCAATACTGCGTCTTGAGCAGGATCATTAATACTGTCTCGAACAAGTTGATAGTCTTTTACAAGACGATGGTAGGGGTTTTCAGGAAAGGCCAGTGGAGAAAGATAGAGTGTGTCTATTGCTGGTTTTTTCAGAAGTTGTAATCCAGGATCATAATCCTGAAGGCGAGGTACATCATGAGCGAGAAGGTTGTGCCCCAAAATGTACTGAGCACCGGCTGCCAGAGCA
Source organism: uncultured Desulfocapsaceae bacterium (assembly GCA_964583415.1). Classification (GTDB taxonomy): domain Bacteria; phylum Desulfobacterota; class Desulfobulbia; order Desulfobulbales; family Desulfocapsaceae; genus MADRE3. The sequence goes on along the minus strand of CAZOWJ010000094.1, from coordinate 4,505 downwards.
TCAATTTCTGCTAGCTGCGCCTTCGAAATGGTTTTACCAGAGGCAAAATGAAGTCGATGGTCCTGAAATACAGCACCTACTGCATAAATGACGTTCTTCTCGTTAATTTCAATGTCTAGAAGCAGACACTGATTAAGAAATGGTTTACTTGATGAAATCTTCACGATCCCCACGTTTCTGAATATAACTCTCCCGATGGATTGTATCTATTCCAAAATACAATTAAAATCCAGATTTTCTTTATTCCCGTTCTTTTGAACGGCCCATAGTCTCTAAACCAGTCGAAAAGTCAGCGTTTTGCTTTTTTTCTCTTTTAATATCTTCACATGAGGTAAGAGTCGCTTACCAGCAAATCGACAGTCCCAGAGAAAATACCTAGGTGCTCTATTCACCGGTAAGTACAAACCTTGTTCATCGGTCAGCGCATGCGGTTTCGCTTCGGACTTGGCTTTACGAATTACGGCATTTGTGAGCGGCATGACGGCATTTCCTGTGGCGGTATTTATTTATACCGTCTAAGACACCATCAGTTGTGTCGGCGTTTCAATGGGCTGCAGTGGACACTGCAGGAAAAGAAAAACTACCGAATACCTTGCTGGTAAGAGCGTGTTGGGACTTTACTCGATCTCTATGGAGCTTTTTCTATTCTTCTCCTGAATACCCGCAAACACCTGTTCTTGGGGAGTTAACCACCGGGAGAAACATGTCATCTCCACATTCGTGGGTTGCGGCACATTTTTCGCACAGCCAACCGTTGCCATCCCATTGACATTCGGTGCAAATATGAACCGCCTGAAATAGACTGCATTCATCGCAGGGAACGATCGGTTCTGTATTTCTTGATAAAATTATAATGTCTTCAGGTTTTTTCACAAAGCCGTTAAATTGACCATGGAATTTTACCTGCAACTCCGTAGTGCTTCCAAAATCATATAAATAAGTCAACGTACTTCCCGTATCGCAAACACTTTTTATTTCAGTTGCCATGGGTATTTCTTCTCCCCACTTTTGATAGGAGAATGAACTCATGTGGCCACAGCATTCGAGCCATATTTTTCTCAGGAAATCGTCAAATTCCGCCAATGTAGAATTCTGAGAAATTAATAAAAATATAAAATAGTCATTATTGTAAGCATCTCGCACAGACAAGTAGCAATATGCTTTTGTGAGGGAATTTTTTGTTTTTGGAGTTTGTTTTTTTAGACAAGATGAGATATGCCGTCCAATACCTCTTGTAGTGAATTCAGATTTGCATAGCGAACAGGTGCTTTTCGGTGCTGTATATTCCATTTGATAGTTTCCTATGGTTTGTATGTTTTAAGCCCAACAGTAAGTTAAGCTGCAAATAACTCAAAACGGATTAGATGGCAAAGTACTCCTTGGGGGTTCCTGTTAACTTTAAAAGGTAAGGATTGCGCGCAGTGGTATTTATCAGCTTAAACATTTGGTTATCTTGATTTTTTGTAATTTATCTCAAGCTCAATAGTAGCTGACTTCAATCTTTTATCAAGAGTCCACAGCCTGGCTTGAGCCAATTTTGCAGAGGCTATCAGATGAATATCAATGAAGCCGATACCTTTGCCGTATAGTTTATGTTTTTCTATAAAGTACAAATATTCATCGAACTCAATCTGAGGAGCCATCGGTAAGGATTGTAGCAAGCTAATAATTTCTGTTCTGTTTTTAATATTTCCACAGACGAGTTCACCGATGATGAGAGAATGGCATACAACTTCGGCTTCTAAAAGTAGAAATTGTAAATGTTGGTTGTTTTTTCTCAGATGATCAATCCAGACCGATGTGTCAACAAGAATCATGTTTATTTTGTTGATCGTCTTCGAGGAACAGATTTTAAATCTTTTTCTGTGCCTCCCAACATGGCAAGACGTTTACTGCTTTCGCGAGCAATTAACGCCTCAAGACCAAGATGGACCAAGGATGTTTTTTCTTTTACTCCAGTTAGTAAAGAGGCTTTTTTCAACATTTGGTCGTCTATATTTAGTGTAGTTCTCATATGCATATATATGCATTAAACATGTGCGCTTGTCAAGTGTTTGGTTTTAAGAAGATAGTCGGGAAGACGAACTCTGGCTGAAGGTCAACTAAAGCAATTGGAAGAAATTTCGACAGCAGTATCAGCACCGAAGAAGTTCAGAAAATCCAGATATTCCCTATATAATTTGTCCACTATTAGAGATGAGAGTTTGATCTGTGATCAATTTACAAGGCAATGCACAGTGATGTTACATTCAGTAAAATATTGTCGATTATATATTTTATTTGGCTTAAATGGTATTATATTGCTGGTTAATCGGTAATAATTATTGCGATTGTTAATTAGTAATATACTGCTTATTAAGTATATAATGAGGTATAAGAAGTAATATTTTGCTGTTTAAGTGAGAGAGAGAAGGGTTGGGATCTATGTCTTATAAAATCGATTACTCTGTGGCAACAAGCGAACAAATTGAATCTGCTCTCTGTAAACGGTTAGAGAGTATCAGGCTAACCCGCAATTTGACGCAGGTGCAACTGGCGAAGGAGGCTGGGGTTTCGCCTAGAACAATCGGCCGGCTTGAGAAAGGGCAAGGGGTCTCTGTTGATACATTCATCAGGGTGTTAATAGCTCTTGGCATTCAGCAAAACCTGGAAGCGTTGCTTCCTGATCCGACAGTCCGGCCAATTGAAAGGATAGGCATCGGAGGTCGTGAGCGGAAACGCGCACGTCCGACCAGTCCGTCAAGCAGCGAAATTGCAACCTGGTCATGGGGTGACGGCGAGGGCGATGATGAGTAACGATGCCAGCGTGATTCTGTGGGGTAGTGTAATTGGTGCTGCCACCTGGCTGGAGGACAGGGAAGTCGGTGTTTTTCAATATTCGCCCGATTTCCTTGGCAGCAGTATTGAACTCTCTCCTCTGCAAATGCCGCTGCATGAGTTTCCATATGAGTTTCCAGCGCTTGCAAGGAATACTTTCAGGGGGTTACCGGGATTACTTGCCGATTCTTTACCGGATAAGTTTGGACATGCAGTTATTGATGCTTGGCTTGCGTCGCAGGGAAGAACAGCTGCGAGTTTCAACCCCGTTGAGCGCCTGTGTTATATCGGCAGCCGTGGAATGGGAGCGCTCGAGTTTGAGCCAGCCACACTCGGACCGCCAGCGAGCACAAATGCTATTGAAGTGCAAGGCCTCGTTGAACTGGCAAATAAAATCCTGGATCAGAGAGCTACTCTCGGAGGTGTATTTACTGGCAGCGACGACCGTGAGGTGATTGAAGATATCTTGCGTGTCGGTACTTCTGCAGGCGGGGCACGGGCAAAGGCGATTCTTGCCTGGAACCCTGAAACAGAGGAATTCAGATCAGGTCAGGTTGATGTCGAAAGTGGATTTGAACACTGGCTGATGAAATTTGACGGGGTTTCAAACAATCGGGACAAAGAACTGGCTGACCCGCAGGGCTACGGGAAAATCGAGTATGCCTATCACCTGATGGCCAAAGAAATAGGGATAGAAATGTCTCCCTGTCGGCTTCACCATGAAGGCGGTCGCAGTCACTTCATGACCAGGCGTTTCGATCGAACGGCCAGAGGCCGTAAATTCCATATGCAGTCACTGGGCGCTATCGCCCATTTCGATTATAACCAACCAGAAAGTTATTCATATGAGCAGGCCATCCAGGTGGTTAAAAGGCTTGGATTATCTCGTGAAGATTTGATTCAGATGGTACTTCGAGCTCTATTCAACGTTGTCGGTCGAAATCACGATGATCATGTCAAAAACATAGCATTTCTTATGAATCGTAAAGGAGAATGGCGTTTGTCTCCTGCATTTGATCTTACTTATGCATGGGATCCCCTGGGTGCTTGGACGAGCAGGCACCAGATGAGTATTAATGGTAAACGAGATTTTTTTGATCGTGCAGATTTGATTTCCCTAGCCGAGAGTGGAGGAATTAAAAAAGCACAGGTAAAGGAGATGATTGAAAGCGTCGTTAAGACGGTACGTTGCTGGCCTGATTTTGCTCACAAGGCTGGGATTTCTGAGGCACGAGTTTTAGAGATACAAAAACACCTTCGTACCAATTTGTGAATATCTATAAAAACCTGTAGGTTTCATCAAGGGAGATAACTCAACGTTAGATCTTAGTATCCTAAATGTAAGATAAAGAAATGAAACTAAAACTCAGCGTTCTTGAAGGCCTTTTCACAATTCATCGGTTTCCGCCAGATAATGAAATCCCAAAGGAAGTATACGAGGGCCAATTCTACAGTATCAGTAGAACAAATGAAGCGTTATCAATCGTCAGCTCTTCAACTGTGGTTTTGAATTCAGAGCGTTCAGAAACTGGTTGGGCCTGCATTAAAGTACTCGGGCCTCTGGACTTCTCCCTAACCGGAATTTTGGCTGATATTTCGGAGGTGTTGGCGAAGGCGGAAATCAGTATTTTTGCAATATCAACATTTGATACCGATTACATCTTGCTGAAATCAGGCAAACTTCAGAC
>CAZOWJ010000093.1:0-13586 GCA_964583415.1 uncultured Desulfocapsaceae bacterium | reverse complement strand
AGAGGAACCATTCTGGATGATTCTATCCATCTCTCGGACTGCCTGCTCCAGACCAGAAAAAATGGCCCGTGATATGATCGCATGACCAATGGCTATTTCCTCAATTGTCTCTATCGCTGCTATTGGTGCTGTGTTCACATAATTTAGTCCATGACCTGCATTGACATGAAGCCCGAGCTGCCATGCTTCTTCTGCTGCTTCTTCGATGAGTGAAAGCTCGGCTTGCCGTGAAACCAAATCTGCAGCCTCAGCATACGACCCGGTATGGATTCCCACATAGGTCGCTCCAACCTCATAGGCAGATTTGACCTGTTTGAGATCCGGGTCAATTAAGAGCGAAACGGGAATACCGGCCTTTGTCATTTTTTCAATTGATCGTGCTATTTTCTTTTTCTGGGATATTACATCGAGGCCACCTTCGATGGTGAGCTCCTCTCTTCGTTGTGCTACCAGCGTTACGATGTCAGGCCGAAGGTCAAGAGCAAACTTCACCATCTCTTTGACGGCTTCCATCTCAAGAATCAACTTGGTCTTAACGGTTTCCCTGAGCAGCTTGACATCCCGGTCCTGTATACCTTGACGATCTTCTCTTAGATGTACGACGATACCTTTAGCACCAGCCAGTTCACAGATGGCAGCTGCGGTCAAAGGATCCGGTTCCATTACTCCCTGTGCTTGGCGGATAGTTGCCACGTGGTCAACATTAACAGCCAGGTTTGGCATGCTTCTTCTCCTTTGATTATGTAATTCAGACATTAACTGCGCTTCCAGGTCATACATCTCATTGGCATCTGCTTCTGAGCGTTCATGATCATAGCCAAGCAGGTGAAGAATGCCATGGGTCATAAGCCAGGATAATCTATAATAGAGAGACTGATCGTAGCGATGCGCCTCTCTCTCTGCCGTTTCCACTGAAATAATGATATCACCAAGCTCGGTAACAGGGTGGAAGTGAATATCAACATGATCGAACTCGGCCTGAAATGGAAAACTAAGTACATTGGTCGGTCCGCTATGTTTCCTGTACTTTTTATTAAAGTGTGAAATTTCCTGATCGTTAGTGAGGACAATATTGACATTATGACCGGATAGATTGTTCTGACCCAATAAAAAGGCTGCTGCAGCCTTAAGTCTTGAGAGTTGCGCAGAGCGAAATCTTTCGAAATTATCGATAAGGGTAACAGACATTGTCCACCATATTGTTATATGGAATCACGAGTTCAAATTCTGGTTATCGGTTATTACCGTTTTGCTCATGGTCGATCTCGTAAGCGTGGATAATATTCTGGACGAGCGGATGCCTGACAACGTCTGCCTTGGTGAATTTACAGAACCCGATACCATTAATTTGGGAGAGTAGTTTTTTCGCCTGAACGAGGCCGGATTGCTGTTGAGCGGGCAGATCAACCTGGGTAATGTCTCCGGTAATGACAGCATTTGAGTCAAAACCAATCCTGGTGAGAAACATCTTCATCTGTTCCCTGGTGGTGTTCTGGGCTTCATCAAGGATGATGAAGGCATTGCCAAGTGTTCTTCCCCTCATGAATGCCAGGGGGGCTATTTCAATAACGCCCCGGTGGAGATAATCGGAGGCTTTCTCGGCTCCAATCATATCAATTAAGGCATCATTGAGCGGACGCAGATACGGGTCGACCTTCTGGGCAAGATCGCCAGGAAGAAACCCCAGTTTCTCACCTGCCTCAACGGCGGGCCTTGTTAAAATGATGGAGCGAACCTGGTTGTTGGCAAGAGCGGAAACTGCCATTGCAACGGCAAGGTAGGTTTTACCGGTTCCGGCAGGGCCAATACCGAATACAATATCATTTGTCCGGATCGAATCAATATAGTGCTTCTGATTAGGGGTCTTTGGTGAGACAATGCGGTTTCGGGTGGTGACAAAAACTTTATCGAGAAAAATCTGGTCAAGCCGGGCGGATGGTGTTGACTGAAGAATTTTCAGGCCAAATGCAAAATCTGAGGAGTAAATGGGATAGCCTGTTCCAATCAGCTCGTATAGCTGTTCAAGAAGATTGGCGGCTAGCTGTACTTCATGCTTTGACCCGGTGATTTTAACCTTGGTGCCCCGGATTTTGACTTTTGCGTTTGTGCCATTTTCAAGGACCTGAATATTTTTATTCAGGTCCCCGAATAGGGTGTTGGCCTGATCGTTACTTTCGAAATGTAGTTCTCGGCTCTCTTGATTTGATTGCATTAATGTGATGGATTTATTTATTCTTCAACGCTTCGTTAATCAGTGCCTGGAAGCCTTGCGGTGATCGGTTTTTCAAGCGTTGTCCGTTTATGAAAACTGTTGGTGTACCGGTAACACCAGCTTGTTGAGCATCATTTAGGTCCTTGCTGATCCTCTGTTTGACCGCGGGAGAATTCATGTCCGCCTCATACCTGCTCATGTCGAGGCCAAGTTTGACGGCAATATTTTGGATGACCTGATTACTGAGCTTTTCTGAAGCAAAGAGTTCATCATGAAATTCCCAGAATTTACCCTGTTCACCGGCAGCGAGGGCTGCCCGGGCAGCAGGGTCTGCAAATTTGTGAAAACGCAACGGCATATTCTTGAAAACGATCTTTACGTTGTCGTGGTTTTGCTCGAGCACCTGCTCGAGTTGCGGCGCAAGTTTGCCGCAATAGGGTCATTCAAAATCCGTAAACACGGCAATAGTGACCGGCGCATTTGCAGAACCCATGAACGGTGATCCTGTTGTATCGATATTAACGACGAAATCAACCGATAAAGAGGTGAAGGTGTTTTTCTCGCTATCCATCAGAAGTATGTTTTCACCACGGGCATCGGTGTCTATGGCAGTGACTCCTTTATCAACAGGTATACTGCCTTTTAGCTTGCCGTTGGGTTCGTAGATCAGTACCCGGTTATTTTCAGTAAGTACAAAAAGCATCTTGCCATCGACAGATTGTACAAAATCGACCGGTTTATAGGGAACCTGCCAACTCATCGTTTTTTCCGAAACGAGAGCCGGCGCAGAGGCCGTTGCCATAGAGAGTGCCGGAGCGCTGATCATAAGCATTCCGCAGACAACAGCTGCAAATTTACGATATTTGGGTCTCATAGTATCCTCATTTAGTTTTTCAACATCTGGGGTGCCGGGGTGCAAACAGTAATCACTTCAATAAGGTATTACGACAGCCAAAATAGCCATCATTAAATCCTTTTACAAGCAATCATATCAAAAGACGTGGAGAAAAAATATGGTCACTTTGAAGATTTGATGGTATGTTGCTCCTTTTTTGTGATTTTTTGTATTTGTTCACACATTATACTTGACGTGTTAGTGCTCAGTAATTAATAGTCGTTTTCCGATAGACTCCTCGTTTGAGGAAAGCGCGAAGAAGTGTTAGCAGTGCATGGTCATAAAATGCGAGAGTGGCGAAATTGGTAGACGCGCTGGTTTTAGGAACCAGTACTTATGGTGTGTGGGTTCGAGTCCCTCCTCTCGCACCATTGAGTTATTAACAACAAATTATCGTTATTTGATTATTGCCCTTTTTCAGGGCAATTAAGTGTTTCACTTTAAAAAAGGATGATGTCAAATGGATGTAAAGGTTGAAAAAATCAGTGAATTGACGAGAAAAGTCACCATCACTCTTCCTGGAGATCAGGTTAAGGTTAAACTTGACGAAGCGTTTTCGAAGCTCCAGAAGGAATCTAAGATGAAAGGGTTTCGAAGAGGGAAGGTGCCTCGCAGTGTTATTGTAAAAAGCTATAAACCCCAAGTGGAAGCAGAGGTCGGGGAAAAGCTTGTACAGGAATCCTATTTTGACATTATCGAAAAACAAGAACTCGACCCGGTGGTTCATCCTGAAATCTTAGAGCCATCTTTTAATGATGATGGGACCTTTACCTATGTTGCTCAGATTGATGTTCGGCCAGCGTTTGAACTTACAGATTACAAGGGTATAGAGGTTGAGAAACCCGATTCAACCGTTGAAGAAGCTGCCGTTGATTTTGAAATATCGACAATGCAGCGAGAGATGGCTGCTTTAAAGTCGGTCGAAGAACGAAGTGCTGAGATGGGTGATGTGGTAATCGTTGACTATCAGGGGTTCCATAAAGGACACTCCATGAAGCAGGTAAAAAATGACGATTATACGGTCGATGTTGGCTCAGGCAAGATGGGGCAGGAGTTCGAGGCAAAACTCATCGGAATGAACAAGGGTGAAGAAGCCCAGCATGAAGTTGATTTTCCTGAAAAACATCCAAATCCAATTCTTGCTGGCAAAACAATTGAATTTCGAATTAAGCTTAAGGATATCAAAGAGCGTGTACTTGCTGAGCTCGACGATGAATTCGCAAAGGATGTAAACGAGCAGTTCAAAACCCTTGATGAGCTCAAAGATGCAATCAGGGAGCGATTGCAAGGTGATAAAGCGAGTGCTGCGGATGGTGAGTTAACTGATCGTATTATGCAGAAACTGCTTGAAAAGAACCAGTTCGAAGTACCCGACAGACTGGTTCGCTTTGAAGTAGAGGAAATGATTAAACAGACTGAACAGCAACTCGAGAAAAGTGGAATGAATCTTGAATCTGCTGGCATGAATCGCCAAGAACTGGAAAAAAACAACAGGGCTGTTGCGGTAAAGCGCGTGGCTGGAGATTTCATTCTCAAGAAAATTGCCGAAGTTGAGGAAATCAAAGTCAACGATGAAGATCTCGAACGGTCATTCAAGAAGATCGGCGATCAGTACAATATGTCTGTTGCCAAAGTTAAAGAATTCTTCCAGAACCGTGATGATCTGCTGCCGTTGATGAATGAGGTCTTAAACGAGAAGGTCTTAAAATTCCTGCGCGACGAAGCAAGCCTGGTCGAACCACCTTCCGACAAAGAAGATGAAAAAGAGCCTGCCAAGAAAGCAGCTGCAAAGAAGCCTGTGAAGAAGACTAAAGCAGCGTCAGAAAAAACCGAAAAAGAGAGCAAGGAAGAAGTTGCAGGCGAAGAGGGTGGTAAGGAAGAATAAAATATTCTATTTATAGATTACCATTTAAAATATATTGTTATCCGGTTGATAAATAGTCCATCGGCTTTAACGTATCTGTAAATCAATATCGACTGCATAAGGCCTCAGCCTGTTGCAGTCGAGTCTTTTAGGGGAAAGAAAATGAATCTGGTACCTATGGTCGTCGAGCAGAGCCCGCGTGGTGAGAGAGCTTATGATATTTATTCACGGCTCCTTAAGGAAAGAATAGTCTTTCTTGGTTCGGGAATAAATGATGATGTGTCAAATGTGATTATCGCTCAATTGCTTTTTCTGGAAGCAGAGGATCCAGATAAGGATGTGACCTTTTACATTAACTCACCTGGGGGTTCGGTGACCTCAGGGATGGCTATTTATGACACCATGCAGTTTGTAAAATGTGATATTGCGACGCTTTGCATGGGGCAGGCTGCCTCAATGGGTGCATTGCTTCTCGCCGCCGGAAGTGAGGGGAAAAGATATGCGCTGCCTAACTCCAGGATAATGATTCATCAGCCAATGGGTGGTTTTCAGGGTCAGGCAACCGATATTGATATTCACGCACGAGAAATTTTAAGAATGCGTGACGACCTGAACAAAATTCTAGCCAAGCATACCAGCCACACGGTAAAAAAGATTGCAGCTGATACCGAACGAGATAATTTTATGAATGCAGGCGAAGCCAAAAAGTATGGTATAATAGACAATGTGCTCATGAAAAGAACCGAATCTGATGGGGAAAGCTGAAAATGAGTGATTTTGATATCAGAGAGCCTGAGTGTAAGTGCTCTTTTTGCGGCAAAAACCAGGATGATGTTGAAAAACTGATTGCTGGTCCGGATGTCTATATCTGTGACGAATGTATTGAGCTCTGCAATGAGATTGTTCAGGAAGAGGACGATACCATCGGTGGGACTGCGGATGAAGCTGAATTCAGTTCGGCATCACTGAAGCCGATGGAGATCAAGGAACATCTTGACCAGTATGTTATTGGCCAGGATCATGCCAAGAAAGTGTTATCGGTCGCTGTCCATAATCACTATAAAAGAATTGATGCGCCAGTTGATGATGACGATGTTGAACTTCAGAAATCAAATATCATTCTGATCGGTCCTACAGGATCCGGTAAAACCCTCGTTGCTCAGACACTTGCAAAAATACTTCAGGTTCCGTTCTGTATTGCAGACGCTACGACGCTGACTGAGGCTGGATATGTCGGTGAAGATGTCGAAAATATACTGGTTAACCTGCTGCAGGCAGCAGATCATGATATAACAAAGGCAGAGCGGGGCATCATCTACATTGACGAGATTGATAAAATTGCCCGTAAATCCGACAGCCCATCACTTACCAGAGACGTTTCAGGCGAAGGTGTACAGCAGGCACTACTCAAAATAATTGAGGGCACTGTCGCTTCGATTCCACCAAAAGGTGGGCGTAAGCACCCCCAGCAGGATCTGGTTAAAATTGATACCACCAATATTCTTTTTATTGTCGGAGGAGCGTTTGTCGGCCTGGATACGGTCATTAAACGCCGTTCCGGTACGAAATCGATTGGTATGACGGCGAAGGTTGTCAGCGACTCCAAGAAGAAACTTGGTGAGTTGCTAAAGGCGGTGCAGCCTGAGGATTTATTGAAATTCGGATTAATTCCGGAGCTTGTCGGCAGACTTCCAGTAATTGCCACCATGGAAGAGCTTATGGAGGAGGATCTCGTCCGAATATTAAGGGAACCGAAAAACGCCCTGACCAAGCAGTATCAGAAACTCTTCGAATTTGAAAATATCCAGTTGAGATTTACCGAAGGAGCTCTTACTGCTATTGCCCTCAAAGCGCTTGCTAGAAAGTCAGGAGCACGTGGCCTCAGGTCTGTTCTTGAGGAGGCAATGCTTGATGTAATGTATGATTTACCATCGAAAAAGGATGTTCAGGAGTGCGTTGTCAGTGAACAGGTAATTACCAACGGCGATTATCCTGTCATACTTTACCAGAAGTCAGACGTTCAAGATGAATTAAAAAGTGCCTGAAATTACAGGAGATAAATAATAAGATATGACAGTTAAGACAGGTAATACCAAGCTTTATCCATTAATGCCATTACGTGATATCGTAATTTTCCCGCATATGGTTGCACCTCTGGTGGTTGGTCGCAAACAGTCTATTCAGGCGCTTGAAGATGCTATGGATAAGCGAACAGAGATATTCCTTGTCGCCCAAAAAAGTCCGGCGATTGATGAACCGGGTCCTGACGGCATTCACCAGGTCGGCACACTTGCCAGTGTCATGCAGCTCCTGCGGCTTCCTGACGGTACTATTAAGGCCCTGGTAGAAGGGAAAACCAGAGCAGAGATTATTTCTTACGTTCCCCATGACCAATTCATGCAGGTTGAGATACGTGAATTTCCAGAGGAAATCTTTGTATCCAGTGAAGTGATCGCCTTTGAACGGGAATTACGCAGATTTTTTGAACAATATGCTGCAATAAATAAGAAAATTGCCAAAGAGGTGATTAAATCAGTTCAGAATATTGAAGATCCCCGCAAGCTTGTAGATGTGATCTGTGCTCATATGCCGCTGAAGGCTGATGAGAAACAGACGATCCTTGAGTGTGAGACCCTGATAAAACGAATTGAAAAAGTACTGGATATCCTGCACAGGGAAATCGAACTTGCAGAGCTTGAAAAAGAGATAAACGCACGCGTTAAGAATCGCATGAGCAAGACTCAGCGAAACTATTATCTCAGCGAGAAGGTGAAGGAAATCCAGACCGAAATGGGGCAGGGGGATGATGGCCTGGATGACATTGCAGAACTTGAGGAGTCGGTAAAAAAGAAAAAACTGCCGAAACTTGCAAAAGACAAAGTCACCAAAGAGCTTAAAAAATTAAAAAATATGCCGCCGATGTCAGCAGAGACAACGGTCGTCCGTAACTATATTGATGTTATTCTCAGCCTGCCCTGGAGTAAAAAAAGCAAAAGCAAGATCGATATCAACAAGGCGGAGATCATCCTTGATGAAGATCACTATGGTCTGAGTAAACCGAAAGAGCGAATACTTGAGTATCTGGCGGTTCAGGTTCAGGTCAAAAAAATGAAAGGACCAATTCTCTGCCTCATTGGCCCTCCTGGCGTCGGAAAGACTTCAATCTGTCGCTCCGTTGCTCGTGCGCTCAACAGGAAATTTGTCCGACTTTCTCTTGGCGGGGTACGTGATGAGGCAGAAATCAGAGGGCACAGAAGAACCTATATCGGAGCAATGCCCGGGAAAATTATTCAATCAATGCAGCGTGCAGATGTTGCAAATCCTGTCTTCTGTTTGGATGAAGTTGATAAGATGTCCATGGATTTCAGGGGCGATCCGTCGTCGGCTCTGCTTGAGGTTCTTGATCCGGAACAGAACATTGCCTTTAATGATCATTACCTCGATATAGATTATGACCTCTCTGAGGTCTTCTTTATAACGACCGCAAACAACCTTCATGGAATTCCAGTGCCGCTGCAGGATCGAATGGAGATCATCCAGATCAACGGATATACCGAAGAAGAGAAGCTTAAGATTGCTGAAGGTTATCTTATACCGAAACAGATTAATGAAAATGGTTTTGATGAAGGGATCATTAATCTTACCGATGGTGCTATCCTTGAAATTGTAAGGCGATATACAAGAGAGGCCGGAGTTAGAGATCTTGAGCGCAATATTGCCTCCTTGTGTCGCAAGATTGCACGGGACCGGTTGAAAAATGGGTTAACGGAAAAGAAATATCGATTGGGCGCCCAGTCGATTGTCAAATACCTGGGTACTCAAAAATACCGCTATGGATTGGCTGAAGAACATGACAGAATTGGATTAACAACCGGTCTTGCCTGGACAGAAGTCGGAGGTGTTCTGCTTCAGATTGAAGCTACATTGATGCCGGGATCAGGTAAACTGATCATAACCGGAAAGCTTGGCGAGGTAATGCAGGAGAGTGCCCAGGCTGCTCTGAGCTATGTACGATCACGGGCAGAACGACTTGGCCTTGAAACCGATTTTTACCAAAAGCTCGACATTCATGTCCACGTTCCTGAGGGTGCAATACCAAAAGACGGGCCATCTGCTGGAATTACCATAGCCACGACACTTGTCTCAGCACTGATAAAGAAGCCGGTACGTCACCAATTAGCCATGACAGGTGAAATCACCCTTCGTGGCCGGGTGCTGCCCATAGGCGGGCTTACAGAGAAGTTGCTGGCCGCCAAGCGTGGCAATATAACCAATGTCCTTGTTCCAAGTGATAATGAGAGGAACTTAAATGATGTTCCTGCCAAGATTCTTAAGAAACTGACAATCACGCTGGTTGAGCATATGGATGATGTCCTCGAACATGCCATTTTGACCGAGGAGGGCGAGTCAGTATTTAAAGATGTTCCGGTCAGCACGGTTTTCAAAGATATTAATGTTTCAGAACATAATATAACCCAGTGATCTTTTTACTTGACTGGGGTAGGTTAAGCTGGTAAAAAGTCATCCACATTGCGTGGGCGGGTAGCTCAGCTGGGAGAGCATCGGCCTTACAAGCCGAGGGTCACAGGTTCGAGCCCTGTTCCGCCCACCAAACATTAATGCAGCAATACGGAGCGGTAGTTCAGTCGGTTTAGAATGCCGGCCTGTCACGCCGGAGGTCGCGGGTTCGAGTCCCGTCCGCTCCGCCACATATAGAAAGGGTTTCAGCGTTCGCGCTGAAACCCTTTTCTTATTTCTGAGCGTTATTCAAAAGGTTAATTGTGTCATTGAACTGCAGATTCCAAAATGATAAAATAGAATCAGATAGAGAAAAATCAAAATCCCTAAAGCGGTTTGAATCTTATGGAAAATATAGCTCAATATCTATTTCAGATCGTTTCCTACTTCTCAAACAATTTGATTGCACTGGCAATCCTCGTTGTTGTGGTCATCATTGCCGCTGTTAAAAAACCGAAAGAGTTGTTTAAGGTTGCTGCGCTCCTGGTCCTCATGCTCGGCGTACTCTATGTTTTGATATATCTTGAAAAATCAACCTTTTCCGGGGTCTCTTCAAAAGAGCGGTCCCTTGATGTTGAAAGAACTCAGCAGAAGTGATCTCTTATTGAAAGAAATCTTCTAGCATGGCCTGCTGCCAGGAGGCCTTTATTAATTTCCATTCATCATTCTGCTGAGTAATTGTTATATCAAACCAGTATATATCGCTGTTCATTGTTGGCAGAAGCGCTACGTCAGTTATCGGTTGTGCCGCCAGGGCTGTGAGAACTCTGGCTGATATTGAATCATCCTCATTAATAATCACCGAATCTATAAGGCTGTAGCTGTATATTGCTCTATTGCGAAGGAGATATCCACTTGCTATAGCCCCAATATCCTTTTTGGTTCTTCCCCTCGAGTCCATATAATTTTCGGCAATAAGATTTCGCAGGCCACGTCCACTTCCTTTTTCGACAAACGCTTCACATGCTGTAATAAAATCATCAGCGATTTGCTCTGGAGTTGAAGGAGAGGAACAGGAAAATAAAAAAAAGGATAGTAAAAGATATATCAGGAAATAGGGGTGGAGGATAACAGTTGAAATTATGGGTATATCTACCCGTCCTGAGACAATCTCAACTCGTTTCAATTTTCTGTTTGAATGTGTCATTGACCTGGTAAACAAAAGAGAGAATCTCAGCGATGGTCTGATATAATTCTATTGGTATATCATCGCCAACCGGCACCTTGGAGAGAATTTCGACAAGATTGGGGTCTTCCTGGATATGTATCCCGGCTTCACGTGCAGTTTCAATTATTTTCTGGGCGATTATACCTTTACCGGAGGCGATAACTTTTGGTGCATCAGATTTTTCTTTGTCATAAAGCAGGGCAACCGCCTTGTCTAATTTATTCTCCTGAGAACCCATTTTTATGCCTTTGTGTTTATGAAAGATTGTCCATCAGGCAGTAATTTCCGGGCAAGTGCTTGCGTTGGACTTTCTGCACCGCTTGAAAAAGAAATTACCAGCTGATTCGTGGTTGAAAGCATTTCTTCCAGCATCCCGCCAAATTGCGAAACAAACTGTAGTTTTTCCTCAGAATCAAATATCAGCTTAATGAACAGTGTTTCACCTTTCTGGGTGAAATCAATTTGAATATTGCCAAGTTCGCTCATGGAAAGATGTAGGGCAAATTTCTGAATATCATGGGACGATGAGGAGCTTTGCTCATCTTTTTCACTGTTATCGATGAGCAGATAGCCTTGTTCCAGAAAAGGCAGCGGCAGAGGAAAAATTGTCAAATTGCTATTGGTGAGCTGTAATTGAGTGAGTTGGTAGAGTTCCAGGGTGGCCAGGAGTTTATTTGCCTGTCCTGAAATATGCTCTGCATTCTGAAAGCGCGAAGCAATTTCCAGCAGTGCCGCTTTGACAGTGCTTTTTGCACTGCCAGTATTTCCCTGTACGAGCAATCTCTCAAGATTAATACCGAGTCTGTTGAACAGTTTTTGAAGGAATTCACCCCCCTCTTTACTGCTAATCACCGATGTCAATTCCGGTGGAAGAAAGGAATTCAGAGTATTCTTAGAGTCTTGTGTCAGGGTTGAGAGAGGAGAGGGGCTACCCTGCTGCAATGTATTGAAAAGTAGGCTCAGGTCAAGGCTGTTTCCAAGGAGAAGGAGAGATTTCCCGGTCAACAGACTGTTGGCATCAGAAACAATCTTCAGTTCTACTTGTGGTGATGTCTGCGAGACCTGCAGCTGTAATACCTGTCCTACGGAAAGTTTGGTCTCGGAAGAAGCAGGAATTTTATAACTGCCAAAGTCAAGGAGATATTGATCATTGGCCTTAGACTGGAGAACGGTAGCTTTCAGTACCTCTCCGATTACTCCCTGACCAGGATTTTGCTGCCGTCCTCCGGATCGATCAGTGGAGGAACCGAGTGATGGAATTGATGTGAGTGGAGTAATGGTGCTCATAGTGTACTATCGACACACCGGCTGCAATTCTTAAAATGTGCTATTGAGGTGGAAAAACGATCTATTCTCCCTGCATACGTTTACGCAATTGTCTTCTCTGTTCGCCCATACACTCTGTAACGATGGCATCCTGATCATTTGGGGGTATCTGATCAAAATGAAGGGCTATCTGGCAGCGGGATTTTCTAATGTGACGAACCCTTACCACATGGGAGAGGCATTGTATGGACCTGCTGTTGCCGATAAGGTTAAACTCAAGGAAAATATGTTCATTGTGTTCGAACTCCTGTGGGAAAATGGCAAGCACTCCAGAGGCGGAGAGGTCCACGGTTGTTCCTTTAACTTTCCATAGGCTCTTAATTGATTCACCACTGGAGGGTCGATGCGAGGCAGTGATTGGGGTTTTATAAAACACCCTGAAATATTCGCGTAAACTGACCGGATCAATTATTTCAGTTGCTACCAGTTCAAGTGTACGGTCTCCCCTGAGTGCTTCGATTTTTGCACTGATCACAATTGGAGAGCGCTTTTTGTTAATCGAGACAGAACAGTTGCTCTGGAAATCAAGATTATCTGGAATTGTGCCGGGAGAAAAAACAAGGAAAAAAGACGGAGCTTCTGATTCTTTATAAACGCAGTCCAGGTAGGCGGATTCCATATTCGTAAATGACAGGCGGACCTTGGCCGACTGGCTGTCATCTATCGTTTTTATAATGTTGACAATTGAACTGGTCACAACTCGGTATCAGTTAGATATCACGTTAATAATCAATTACGAACTTGTACCTTCAGCCTGAGTAGACGGCGCTGTATAACAAGACAACAGCCGATAATTTTATCACGATCTTCATCAGAGATGTCATCAAAACGAAATGCAACATCCCACTGGTCGTCTGTGATTTGTTCACGTCTGACCGGGTGAGCTAGAAGCTTAATAACTTCTGACGGGGTAGAGGGCAGCGTAACTTCCAGTTTTACCTGCTCGTCCATGGGCGGTTTTTCAGAAAAGGAGGCAAGAATACCACTGCCGCTTATATCTATGGTTTTTCCCTGCAGGGTCCAGGGATCACCAGTCTTTCCGTAGAGGGCCGGCTGAAATGATTTGCTGATTACGAGGGCCGTCGCATCAACCCTGAAAAATTCTCGCATCTGGTCATAGCTGATTGCTTTCTGGACGATCATTTCAAGGGTCTGGCTGTTAAGCACTGATGTAATCATCGCCTCAATGGATAAATTTGGTCCTCCCAAATCGACATTTATGATGCAGGGCTCTGAGGTATCAAGCGAATCTACCGGCAGGACACCTGGTTTAAAGAGAAGATTAAAACGAGGACTTTCTGATATCTGATAGACACACTGCAGCCGGTAACGCTCCTTGCTGTCTATTACAGGAAGGAAAATACGTATCGGTTTTGCATCAGGTATATCTTTGAGAATGTCAATATCTGAAGCCATTTGAAACCCGTCGTTAATGGTTTGAGGGATAGCCTGTTGGAACTATTTGCTAAGTCCTGATAGTATTAGAGAAATACTATCATCAAATCATCGGAATATCAAGAAATAGTGATGAATGTAAAGAGCTGACAGGGGAGATGAGCGAAACGAATTGAGCTGAGGAATTTCTGGAACGGTAAGCAATAAG
>CAZOWJ010000092.1:0-13644 GCA_964583415.1 uncultured Desulfocapsaceae bacterium | reverse complement strand
GCTTAAATGACTTAGGTTGGCAAAGGATATCTTCTGCCTGCTGAATTTTGGATTAGTTCACAATTAACTACCTCTGTGTATTGTAATCGCTGCCAAGATTGTCTGGAAACATCTTGGACTAGAACTTCACAGGAAGCACCTTTCGTTAGAGTAGATGACATGACTGATTACCTTCGTTGTGGCAATGTTGATATCAGAGATCAGTTGCTGAAATTGCCTGATCAGGAATAATATTAATGAACGAGAATTGCCGGTGTCTTGATAATCCCAGTGGTTATATAAATGAAGAAAAGAGTAATAGTCTTCCTTAACCACAAGCCGAGAGATGAAGTCCCGGCTTGTTTGTCTTATTTATTACGATCAATCAAACGCCATACTGGTTTTCCACTCCTGCCAGACCTTGCCAACCAGATCAATGCCCGGTTTCAAGGTCTTCTTACCAGGTTTCCAGCCGGAGGGCGTAGCTTCCGCACCGTTTGTCTCTCTGACTAACTGAAACGCCTGGATCTGACGAACTGTCTCCTGTACATTTCGACCGACTGGAGGTGAAAGAACCTCAAAACCCTGGATGACACCATCTGGATCAATGAGAAATCGACCTCTTGTTTCTACACCCGAATTTTCATCAAACACACCGTAGATTCTGCCTACCTTGCCACCCGCATCAGACAACATTGGAAATGGGACTCCTCCCTCTACCATTTTTGACAGTTCATCGTCATCCCACATCTTATGAACAAACATTGAGTCAATAGACATTGAAAGAACTTCAACGCCAAGCTTTTGGAACTGGGGATACTTTTCAGCGACCGCTGAAATTTCGGTAGCTCAGACGAAGGTGAAATCACCGGGATAAAAACAAAGCGATACCCACTTCCCTAGATAATCAGAGAGTTTGACATTAATAAATTTTCCTTGCTGGTAACCCGGTGCAACAAAATCCGGGGCTTTCTGACCGACCATTATCATTGAATTTTCCTCCTTGATTGGTTGCAATACTGCTTCCTCTTCATCCGGCTCTTCACCTACCGGCCCACCTGTTGGACGGGCACATCCAGTTTCTTGCTCTTCAGGCATAGTTACCTCCTCACTTGATGATATACTACAATGCGCTATAATGAGCATATGCTCGTTATAGCGATATATTATATTAGCTTAATTGGAGATGTCAAGTTAAAGGAAAAGAACAAATTAATGCGGTGTAAAGACCTGTATAACCAATTGATGTTTTGACTTAAGTTAACAATTTAAAATTATATATTATATTAATATTGTTATATACAATTTAGTTGACAATTATAGTTTCAATGTATACCCCATATATAGGAATACTATCCATATATGGAGAACAAATGAATCCACTGTGTAAAGTTTTCTCCGTCATTGAGATTGTGGTTGCCCGGCAGGATAGGGGCACGACCTATTCCGATATAATCAAAGATTCAAACTTGCCTAAGTCGTCAGTTCACAGGATACTCAAGGATCTCTCGGATCTCGAGTATCTCAATTTTGATCCTGCTACAAAACGGTATTTCGGTAGCTTGCGGCTTGCGGCGCTTGGTGCTGAAGTAATGGCAAATTTTCAGTTGCGCACTCATATCCACCCCTTTCTTCTCCGACTCCATCAGGAAACCGAGCACACTGCAAATTTCGGAATTCTTGATGGTATGCACGGGGTGTTCGTGGATAAAGTCGAGTCTCGGGATTTCGGGGTTAAACTCTTTTCTGAAGTCGGCAAGACATTTCCCCTGCACTGCACCAGCATGGGCAAGATACTTATTGCATTTTCTCCGCCTGGTAGATTCACTGAACTTCTCAGCAAACCGCTCGAAGCGGTAACGAACAAAACCATTACCGACCCTTTGCTTCTGCATGAAGAACTCGCCCTGATCAATGTTCAGGGCTACGCGTTTGACAACGAAGAAATTACCAGGGGAATCATGTGTGTTGCCGGGCCAATTTTCGACTTTGATCTCGGACTAATCGGCGCTATCAGCATCGCGTTTCCTGCTTCTCTTAATCACGACCGGGGGATTGAACCGGAAATAGGGGCCATAAAGAGATATGCAGCGTTAATATCGCAATCGTTAGGCGGCAGTCAAACTGCCGTTTTTGAAGAAACCTAATTAATGAGGAGAACTCGGCATGAAGAAATCTATGGTAGTTGGGCTTTTTGTATTGTTGGGGATGTCTTTTGCGCTTCCTGTTACACAGGTAATGGCTGCAAAAGAATTTGTCTTTAAGTATTCCAATTCTCAGTCGGACACGCATCCAAGATCGTTGTCCATGAATTACTTCAAAGACCTGGTGGAAGCGGCTTCGGGCGGCAGGATAAAAGTTGAGCTTTATACATCGGGTGTGCTCGGCAAAGAAGCTGAGGTCCTGGATATGGTTAAGACAGGCGACCTGCAGGGCTGTCGCGGCGGTTTGTTTGAACGGGCAAACAAGATGTACCTGCTCTATACACTGCCGTTCATGTTCGATAATACCGATCAAGTACTCAAACTCATGCGCGGGGACTTTGGCAAGAAGGTCAACGATGGCGCAAAAAACAACGGTTTCTATATCCCGGCTTGCGGTGTTGCAGGTGGATTTAGAAACATTACCAATAACGTCAAGCCAATCAAGATGCCGGACGATATCAAGGGGCTCAAAATGCGTACACCGCCTATTGACATGACCATTAAGACCTTCAAAACACTTGGTGCAAACCCGCAGATGGTGGCCTATACCGAGACTTACATGGCGTTAAAATCTGGTGTTGTTGATGGTCAGGAAAATCCATTTTCAAATACCGTGGACATGAAATTCTACGAGGCACAGAAATATCTGTCGGTTGTAAACTGGCAGATTCACCCTGATCCACTCTATGTCAATCCTGAATGGTATCAATCTTTGCCAGATGATCTTAAAGACATTTTTGACGCTTCAGCTAAGGCGGCAATGATTTACAGCGACACCATCTGGCTCAATTCGGAAAATACTTATTTCAACTTACTGCAGTCCAAACTGGAGACGAACACGCTTACACCTGAGGTGACGGCAGAATTCGCGGAGGCTGCAAAGCCAGTCTGGCAACAGTATGTTGATGATGGCTTTTTTTCTTGGGACGATATTAAAGGTGCTCAAAAAGCTGCAAAAAGCAATTAGACACATTTATATTACCGCAATTGTTTTACCTGTTTCTTAAAAAGGGGGATGTGAAACATTTGCGGCAATTTCTATTTAGAACGTAAAACATGGATCTTCTGAAGCGGGCAGCACACCTCTTGACCCTTGCGCTTGACGGGGTTATTGCATCCTTTTTTGCCTTCATCATCCTGACTACCATCGTACAGGTGATCTTGCGTTATGTGTTCAATGCCTCAATTCTCGGGGGCAACGAAGCTATGGAAGTTCTTTTTATTTATACTACTGCGGTTGGTGCTGCGGTCGCAGTGCGGAGGAGGCAGCATATCAATATCAATTACTTTGTGCAGCAGCTGCCTCTGCTTCTTCAACGATTGGTAGACATTTTAGTCCATCTGTTAATCGCTTTTCTGAATGGAGTGATGATCTATTGTAGCATTAACTGGATCAGCAAGGTCGGCACCAACGAATCTCCTGTCATGAGGATTCCGGAGTGGATTTTCCAGCTCAGCATCCCGATCGGCTGCGGTCTCGTCATTGTGTATTGCATCATTATTGTCGCGCTCGATATCTGGGATGAACAACCGGTTCAGGGAGATGGGACATGCTGATACTTCTTGGCAGCCTTTTGTTTTTCCTATTTCTCGGTATACCGATTGCCTATTCTCTCGGTTTGTCGGGGCTGGCATATTTTTGGATGGTGCATCCCGAGCTGCTTTCTATACTTCCGGCGAGATTTTATGCTGGAATGAACTCATATGCGATGATTGCCATGCCTCTTTTCGTGTTCATGGGACATTTGATGAACTCCGGCGGCATTACCGCCCGACTGATTGATTTCAGTCTCATGTTTGTCGGTCGGCTGCGAGGCGGTTTGGGGCTGGTTAATGTTATTTCCAGCATGGTCTTCGGCGGCATTTCCGGTTCTTCCGTATCAGATACGGCTTCTGTCGGGGCTGTTTTAATTCCGGAGATGAACAAGAAAGGGTACACGCTTGAATTTGCCAGCGGCATAACGGTAGCTTCGTCGACGATGGGGATGATTATTCCGCCAAGTGTTCCGATGGTTATTTACGCCTACATTTCGGAAGAAAGCGTTGGAAGGCTATTCCTGGGAGGTCTGATACCGGGCGTGATGATTGGCTTGTTGATGCTCATTATTACGGTGATTGTTTCCTATTACAAGAAATTCCCCAAAGTGGAAATAACCCTCTCAGGTAAAGAGAAGCTTGCTCTTACAGGTCGGGCCTTCCCAGCACTTGTCATGCCTGTTTTTGTTGTTGGTGCAGTGGTTTTCGGTTTGGCCACCCCGACTGAATCGGCCGGGCTCGGGGTGCTGTACGCCTTCTTTGTCGGGCTGGTGCTTTTAAGAGAACTTGAGCTGAGAGCAATCCCGAAACTACTGCGCGATTCGATTCAAACCAGCGCTACGGTTATGATTATTATCGCTCTCTCCAAACTCTATGTCTGGATCCTCGCCTTGGAAAGAATTCCACAAAACTTGGCAATGTTTGTTTCTGGACTGGAACTACCGATATTCGTTATCCTGTTCGTCATACTTTTGATTATACTGCTGGTCGGTACCTTTGTGGATGTAAGTCCGGCCATTTTGCTGCTGACTCCGGTTTTCCTGCCAGCGATGAAACTAATGGGTATAGATGGTATCCAATTCGGCGTGATCTTGATTACCGGGCTTGCCATGGGGCTGGTGACCCCGCCGGTTGGAATGTGTCTTAATGTATGTTCGGCTATTTCCAAGGTTCAGATCGGCAGAATATTTAAGGCTGCATTGCCTTTTTTGCTTGCAAACCTGATAACTCTGATTTTGGTAACCTATATGCCAGCACTCAGTCTCTGGCTGCCGACATTGCTTATGGACTGAGGCCATGGAGCAGGCAACAATAGAAAATTAACACGATACCAGATATTTGCATCCTCCATGGTTGCAGATTTTTACAATCAAGACAGCCCTGTGGAACATGAACTGAATAACAGAATATCATAAGAGGAGACAGGACCATGGAAACACGTAACGCCATACACCCAGATCATGCCGCTGTGCTTGATACTGACGAACTGAGAGAGCAATTTTTAATTGAAGACCTGTTCACTGGCGATGCGCCTAAACTGGTCTACACTTTTTATGATCGGCTTATTGTGGGTGGGGTGAAGCCAGCTGGTCCCGTTGAGATCAACATCGATCCTGCCGTCATCGGGGCTGAATACCTGCTTGAACGGCGGGAGATGGGGGTAATCAACATCGGCGGACCAGGCAGCATTACTGTTGCAGGAAAGAAAATTGATATGGCTCCCCGTGACGGCCTTTACATTGGCAAGGGAAACAGAGAGATTGTCTTCAATAGTGACGACGCTAGGACTCAGGCACGCTACTATATCCTGAGTGCCCCGGCTCATACCGAATATCCAATTGATAAGATCACCTTTGTCGATGCCGAGCCTGTAGAGATGGGTGAAATGGAGAACTCAAACAAGCGCACAATTCGTAAGTATATTCATCCGGACGGGGTGAAAAGCTGCCAGCTGGTTATGGGCATGACAACGCTTGCGACCGGCAGTATATGGAATACCATGCCTCCTCATTCTCATCAGCGCCGCATGGAAGCTTACCTGTACTTTGATATGAAAGAAGATGACCTGGTGTTTCACTTCATGGGTGAAGCCGACCAGACAAGGCACCTGGTAGTACGTGAAGGACAGGCTGCGCTGTCTCCGAGCTGGTCGATTCATGCAGGTGCGGGAACCGGCAGCTATACTTTTATATGGGGCATGGCCGGGGAAAATCAGGCTTTTACGGACATGGATCATATCCCTCTGTCGGAAATACGCTAAAAGAAGATTATATTGGACCAGTTCAGACTGGATGGTAAAGAAGCAATTGCTTATCACCTCTGACCTCAACAAACTAACCCTAATTTGAAAGGGAAGAATATGAGTAAAGTATCATTTGATTTAACTGGAAAAGTAGCTCTCGTTACGGGAGCTACTCACGGTATTGGAATGGCCGTGGCAAAGGGGCTTGCACAACAAGGCGCAAAGATTTGCGTGAATGATATCGACGATGCAAAGTTGGAAGCTTGCAAGGAAGAATATAAAAAAGACGGTGTCGAGGTCTATAGGCTCAATTTCAATGTGACTTCCGAGAAAGATGTGGACCGTGGAATCTCTCAGATTGAAAAGGAGGTCGGACCAGTTGATATCCTGGTGAACAATGCGGGTATCATCAAACGCGTCCCTATCCTTGAAATGGATCTCGAAGACTTCAAACAAGTCATCGAGGTTGACTTGATTTCTCCGCTGATCGTCAGTAAGCGTGTTGTTCCATCGATGATCGAACGTCGTGCAGGAAAGATCATTAACATGTGTTCAATGATGAGCATCTATGGCCGTCAAAATGTTTCAGCTTATGCTTCTGCAAAGGGTGGTTTGAAACTATTGACTCAAAACATGTGTTGTGAGTGGGCGAAGTATAACCTTAACATAAACGGTATTGGACCGGGCTATATCGCGACAGCGCAGACTGCCCCGATTCGTGTAAATGGGCATCCTTTCAACGACCTCGTTATGACTCGTACCCCTGCTGGTCGTTGGGGTGAGCCTGAGGATCTTGCTGGTGCAGCAGTTCTTCTGGCATCGGATGCAGGTCAATTTATCAACGGTCAAGTGATCTACGTTGATGGTGGGATTTTAGCCAATTTTGGTTACGTCAAAGGAGAGAACGAACTCTAGTTCGATCCTTTATCAAGACGCGGGGTCCTGGTTGGTGGATTTGTGCCCATTTTCTATTCCCGCAAATTGATTGCCAGGCTGAATCAGTGTGCTGCAAAAGTGAGAAAAGAGGTCTTTGCCTGACTCTTGTTGAGTGCGTTTTATATTTTACTGGCATGGCCACTTTTTTGCTCTTGGGTAGCTGATGCTCGTTCTGCTGGCATTACTGCTCCTGTCCGGGCCGGCGAGAATCGTAATCGCCATATTCTGGAACGTATTTCTGCAGGCTGGCATCATAGCCGCGATAGTGAACGACTGGCCTTCCCCCAGTAAATCAGTCCAGTACCATGGTATAGATTTGGATCGATTGTATTTGAGAAAAGTCAATAAAATTTCCATTGGTAATCCTCAAATGGAAGGTGCACGTAACACTTTAAGAGTGTTCTTGACGACCTTTCGTCTAGGAAACTGAAAGTGCCTCAGGAAGAAGTTTTTATCATTGAAGCTGGCTCTCAACCAAGGAAGAACTGATACCTATTGACAGATTTGATCTTCGTAGGAACGATTCGACATTTTAAGAGGACGTCATGATCAACGCTGAATATCAAAATTATGTAGAGGCAATATCAACCCTTATTTCGGATGAACGAATCTTCACCGATACGCTGCGCCGCCTGGCCTATGGCACGGACGGCGGTTTTTACCGGCTGGAGCCACAGGTCGTGGTAAGGGTTTCAAATGAAAAGGAGATGCAGCTTTGCCTTCGGGAAGCATCTTCCCGTAAGCTTTCTGTAACCTTCAAAGCTGCAGGCACTTCCCTTTCCGGTCAGACCATATCCGACTCTATTCTACTCATGGCCAATGAGGGGTGGGAAGATTTTGAGGTTTTGGACGAGGGGCAAAAGATCCGCCTGCAACCGGGAATTATCGGGGCAAAAGTTAACCGCATTCTGGCCCCGTATGATCGCAAGTTCGGCCCGGATCCCGCTTCCATTAACTCCGCAATGGTCGGCGGCATTATTATTAACAATGCATCCGGTATGAACTGCGGCACCCATGAGAACGCATACAAAACCATTGAATCTGCCAGAATTATTTTCGCAGACGGAACCCTGCTTGATACAGCAGATACTGACAGTCGTAAATCATTTCGCCGCACACGTCCCGGATTTGTCGATAAAATTGAGGAAATCCGCGATCAGGTATGTGCAGATAAAGCGTTTGCCGCTCGAATAAGAAAAAAATACTCTATAAAGAACACCACCGGCTTTTCTATCAACCCTTTTATTGATTACAATGATCCTTTCCAGATCATCATCAACCTGATGATCGGTTCAGAAGGTGCACTGGCATTTCTCTCCGAGGTGGTGATGCGCTCTGTGCCTAAGTACGACTGCAAGGCGAGTTCCATGGTCTATTTCCCAGACATCGTAACCGCATGCAGGGCCGTGGTGGGGCTTAAGAAAGGACCGGTGGACGGTGCAGAGTTACTTGACCGACTTGCTCTGAAATCGGTTGAGAACAAGGAGGGTATTCCGGACTTCATCAAACAATTTGATGAAACAACCACTGCCGTCCTCATCGAAACCATGGCATCGAATGAGGATATTCTCGCTGAAAATATCGTTGCAATCAAAGAAATTTTGGCCGGCTTTAAAACGATTCGTCCCATCGCATTTACCTCCGATCCGTCTGAAAACGAGCAGTTGTGGAATATCCGTAAAGGAGTGTTCCCTGCTGTCGGTGGCATGCGGGAAATTGGAACGACCTGTCTTATTGAGGACGTGGCCTATCACCTGGAAAACCTGCCCGAGGCCACCAAGGAACTGCAGGATATCGTCGCCGAGCACGGTTACTCGGATGCAGTAATTTACGGGCATGCCCTGGAAGGGAATTTTCACTTCATCTTTAATCAGGATTTCAGTGATCCCAAAGAGGTGGAACGTTACGATGCAATGATGAACGCGGTCATCAACATGACCGTTGATAAGTACGACGGTTCTTTGAAGGCAGAACATGGCACCGGGCGCAATATGGCACCATTTGTCAAAAAAGAATGGGGCGAAAAAGGCTACAACCTGATGTGTGAGATCAAAAAACTCTTTGATCGCGACAATATCCTTAATCCCGGCGTTATCATCAATGACGACCCCAAGTGTCATTTAAAGGATTTTAAACCGCTGCCACAGTGCGACCCGTTGATCGATAAATGTATTGAATGCGGATTCTGTGAAGTTAACTGCATGTCAAACCATTTCACTCTCTCTGCCCGCCAGCGTATTGTCATACAACGCGAAATAATGAGATTGAAGAAAAGCGGGGAAAATCCCCGGCGCCTTGCCGAGCTTGAGAAAGATTTTGTCTTCCAGGGCGATGAAAGCTGCGCTGGTGACGGGCTCTGTGAAACATCGTGCCCCGTCTCCATCGATACCGGAAAATATATCAAACAGATACGGGCTGCGAATCGCAGTTCGTTCGGGAAAAAAATAGGTCGTTTCACGGGAGAACATCTGGGACTGGTCACCAGCAGCGCTTCTATTGCACTTGGGATGGTTGGAGGAATGCATCACCTTTTGGGTACCAAGAATTTTGGCAAAATATGCGATACAGCACGCTCCATAAGCGGCAATCGCATACCAAAGTGGACACCTGCCATGCCGATAGGTGCATCAGCTCCAGAAGGGACCCCTATCAATACCCAGGCCGAGCATAAAGTGGTCTATTTTCCATCATGTATAGCCCGTTCCATGGGACCGGCAAAGAATGACCCGGTGGATGATTCGGTCACAGAGGTGACCATTCGGGTGCTCAAGAAAGCTGATTATGGGATCATTTTCCCCAAGGGCATGAAAAATCTCTGTTGCGGCACCCCCTGGGAGTCCAAGGGGTTTGCCGACACTGCCGACATGAAGTCCAGTGAACTTGAACAGGCGCTGCTGGTCGCATCCGCGGAGGGAAAATATCCGGTGCTCTGCGATACATCGCCCTGTTTGTACCGTATGCGCAAGGTCATGGACAGCAGACTTAAGCTCTACGAACCAGTAGAATTTATACATTCATTCTTGGTGAACAAACTGCAATTTACTCCGAAAAAAGAAACTGTAGCCATACACCCAACCTGCTCAACAAAAAAAATGGGACTCTCCGGACTCTTGCAAGAGGTTGCCTGCATGTGTGCCGACAAGGTGGTTTTGCCCCCTGATGTAAATTGTTGCGGATTTGCCGGAGACAAAGGTTTTCATCTGCCTGATCTAAACGCTCATGGCCTCAGAAAGGCCGTCTCGGTGATCGAACAGGAGGGGGCTGTGGCGGGTTATTCAAACAGCCGCACGTGTGAGATCGGCTGTACATCACAGATCGGTATTCCCTATATGTCTATCATGTACCTAGTCGATGAAGTTACGACGGGGACGGCCTAGGGTCTTGAGGTGACAGTTTTATTACCGAGATCCTGTAGCGTATTACAGTCGAGCAATTTCGACATACCGAATTCGGTCATATCAGCTTAATAGAAAGAGATCTATTGATGAGCAAATCAATGTACTCAGAAACAAAAAGGCATAGCCGTATTCGATTTCGAGTAATTCTCGTATCAGCTCCTTGGGCGGTGTTTCATCGCCCATCTATCCAGCTGGCAAATTTACGGAGCTATTTGCAAGAGGTGGGTGGCTACCCGGTTGACAACTGTCATCTGTACTTGAACATAGCAAAAAAAATCAGTATCGACCTCTATTCTCGTATAGCCAATTCCGGTTGGGCTGGAGAGGCGCTTTTTGCTCCCTTGCTGTTCCCTCAGAAAAAAGAGACTGCTGCCCGCCTTTTTCACTCTGAGTTACAAGGTGATGGCAAAGGATCGGTACCCGACTTTGGCGGTCTTGTTGCCGATATCGAAGAATGCTGTGACATCTGGATGTCTAATATCGATTTGGAAAAGGTTTCACTACTTGGTTTCTCGGTCTGTTTCAGTCAACTACTCCCATCTCTCTATCTCGCCTCCCGGTTCAAGGCAAAGGCAGACATTCCCATAGTCTTTGGTGGGAGCTCTTGCTGTGAATCAGTAGGTTTATCCTTAACAAGGCATTTTGACCAAATTGACTACCTGATCGATGGTGAAGGTGAAGGGGCTCTGCTTGAACTCTGCAACTTCCTTAATGGGCAGCAATCAAATATACCCAGTCAAATTAGGACCCAACAATTTCAAGAGACAAACACGAAATTATCCAATATTACGCAGCTTGACGAACTCCTCATTCCTGATTTTGACCCTTATCTGCAAGAAGTTCGTCAACTTTTTGTCGATCTACCCTTCATGCCAACTCTGCCAGTCGAGTTCTCCAGGGGGTGTCGGTGGAATCGCTGCACATTCTGTAACCTCAATATTCAATGGCAGGGATACCGCCACAAGAGTGCCGGACGGATGATTGCTGAAGTGCAGGAATTGTCCGCTAAAAATGAAACACTAAATTTCTCATTCACTGACAATATGTTGCCGGAGAGAGAAATAGAGAAATTTTTTCAGACCATGGCCACGTTAAATCAAGATTTTAACTTCTTTGGTGAGATACGGGCGAAAACATCTCTCGAGAAACTCTCCCTATTTCGCCGTGGTGGACTGCGAACTGTCCAAGTAGGTATCGAGTCGTTGTCTACCACACTGCTTTCCCGAATGAGGAAGGGAACCACTGTCATGGATAACCTCGCCATCATGAAACACTGCATTGCCAATGAGATTGGTCTTCTAGGCAATATAATTACAGAGTTCCCTGCCACGAGTATAGAGGAAATAGAAGAAACCCTCGTCAACCTTGATTACGTTTTACCATATCCCCCGCTTGAAGCGGCATCATTCTTTCTTGGATATGGTTCACCCATATTCCGTCAACCCCATGAATACGGAATATGCGCAATCATTCCTCATCCAAAAAATTGCATGCTTTTTCCTCAGCAGTATCAGGGGGGATTGCTAATCTCCGGATACCGTGGTGATAAAATGATTCAGCAAAAGCGATGGCGGCCAGTACGAGAAAAAATTAAGGCTTGGAAAGACTTTCACCAAAACAGAAGCAGAGAATGCAATAAACCGGCACTTTATTATCAGGATGGTGGCGGTTACCTTTTCATTCACCAAGAGTTGCCGGAAAACTCGACACTACTGCACAGGCTTCGTGGGATATCTAGAAAA
Organism: uncultured Desulfocapsaceae bacterium; assembly: GCA_964583415.1. Lineage (GTDB taxonomy): Bacteria > Desulfobacterota > Desulfobulbia > Desulfobulbales > Desulfocapsaceae > MADRE3. The sequence goes on along the minus strand of CAZOWJ010000092.1, from coordinate 1,607 downwards.
ATGTACCTTTTTTGCGATCAGCCAAAGACGATCGAAGAAATCTGTATTTTTTTCCCTGGGTTGAGCCGTGAAGCAATAGAAAAATTCGCTCACCAGTTATATACCAAACGACTTATATTTCGTGAGGCGGATCGTATATTAGCTCTTGCCGTTCGTCTTAAGTGAGTCCAGGCAGGCTTTGTGCCTCGCTTGGACTCTGTCCTTCACTCAATATCTCTATTGGCACTGTTAAATTCAATGATCAATTGCCGAAATTACGTTATCAGTTTGTATACGTAACAACTAATTTTTCTGGAATAGGGCAGAGCTTCTCAGGACCAAGGTTGTCATGGTAGGAGCTGAAGTAATCATAGAAGGAACAGACTTCTAGGAACATATCATGATAACATGTGTTTACCGACACCTCGGTCTACCTGCCCCAAAGCCTCCCCAAAAGGAGTTCATGGACCGCCTTCTAGGACGCCAAAGAGCAGTCTTTCGTCCTGATAAATATTCATTTTTCTCTCACAATAAGCTATAATAAGTATAAGGGAACTACTACAATGTTGGAAGTTTTCGGCTGGGGGGTAAACTCGATCAAACATGTGGCTAGGAGTTCCTGATAGGGATACTCCCACTTAGTGTTACTGGCATTCTTTGTCAGCTTTTTCTCAATAAACTGACCGCTTAAATGAGGGGAGGAATTTATGAGAAAAATAAAGTCCATACTATTCATTTTGGTAGCCGTTAATCTCTTATCAATAGTGAATGTTTTCTCAGCCCATAAACAATGGGAAAAGGTTGGCTATAGTAAACCGAAGATAAGTGATATAACTGATCAGCTTTATGGGATGAGTCGCCGTTATGGATATACCCACAGGCTGGAACTAGATGTAGTCATGATAAGAGGTTGTGGCTGGGATAAAAATACAATCATTAAACGATTGATTCATCTAGCCGATATCTTCAAGCAATGCAGAATTAAATTTGAGGATGTCGATTTAATTGAAATAGATCCTCCAAATGGTAGGTTAGACTTTTTCCCTTGGTATCGTCCTCATAAAGATCTTGAAGATAAGTTCGATAGTTCCACCTACCTGTTGGCAAAATCCTACCACAACACCGGAAAAAGATTCTCTATCACATATATACGCTCCTTTACCAATGGAGAAACCGGCTCAGCCGGACCGGTCTGGTATTGCGGAATTAACAGTACAATGCTCTATAAAGCATTCATCTCTTTGGTAACAACGGAAAATGATTATTTAAGCAGAAGACCAAAAGGCTATTCTGTTGAGGCTCATGAATTAGGCCATGCCTTATTTGACTGTGCACATGTTGGTAGAGATAATATTATGGCCCTCACTGCGAGAAAAAGATTACCTGTTGTAAGAGAAGATCATTGCAGAAAAGCTCGTGCTCATAAGCTTGTAAGAAATCTCAGTACGGTCCTACAAAATGATGAATATAAACGAAAATAATGGTTCAGAAAGCCCCCTGTGGTATTCTAATTTTGACTGAGATAAATCCTGATAGCTTACGGGGGACACATTCCAGTGCAATGGTAGAGATTTTCATTGGCAGCCTCTGCTCCTGTAGACTATTCGTGAAGTTGATATGCTTCCTGT
>CAZOWJ010000091.1:9786-13652 GCA_964583415.1 uncultured Desulfocapsaceae bacterium | reverse complement strand
GGGTACTCCACCTCGATCCATTCACACTGGATACTATCAGTGATAAGGCTGTTTCCCTGGGGAATCATGCTGATGAGCTTGTTTTCCAGCTGTTGTATTTCGGGAAGGCCGCTGAGCCCGGTTTCTTCTGCGAGTCTGTTGAGTATTCCAAGCAGAAAAACAATTCGGGGGCTGTTTTCAAATGGCAGGTTAAATGAGTCGTCTGAATAGTAAAAACCGTTTTTAGCGGAATTGAATTCCAGCGGTGCCAGAAGTCGGTCGCGCAGGTAGGCAATGTCGCGCCGTGCGGTTGGCAGGGAGATTTCAAACTCCTGCATCAATGTGCGGGAATTAGGAAAGCGGTTCCGTGTCAGTTCATCGTGAAAAAAATAGATGCGCTCCAGAAGACTCATCTGGGGCTGTCAGCGAGCTTGGCGGCGATGTTTGACCGGAGGTATTCTCATCTGTTCCCGGTATTTAGCCACGGTGCGACGGGCAATCTGGATATTGGTATCGGCGAGCTTCGTGGCAATGGCGTTATCGCTGAGCGGCTTGCTTTTGTCCTCTTCCTGAACCATCTGGCGAATGCGTGTCTTGATTGACTCTGAAGCAAGGGCCTCTCCGCCTGCACGTGGAATGGCAGTAGAGAAGAAGAATTTTAATTCATAGATGCCTTGCGGGGTGTGTGCGTACTTGTTTGAAGTTACCCTGCTGATCGTGGACTCGTGCATGCCGATATCCTCTGCCACGTCTCTTAATATCAGGGGCTTGAGATAGGCAGCGCCTTTTTCAAAGAAATCATACTGAAACCTCAGAATACTCTCCATCGCACGGTATATTGTGCGCTGGCGCTGATGGATTGACTTGATGAACCACTCAGCACTTTTCAGCTTTTCGGCGATGTATGACTTCGAGGCCTTTGGCGTTGATGGGTCGTTGTTCTCAAGCAAGTCCTGGTAATAGGTGGACAGCTTCAGTCGCGGCAGGTCATCATCATTGAGCCGTATAACATATTCACCGTCAATTTTCCTGACATAGACGTCTGGAACAACGTAGTTGGTCGCTTCCTGGGCGTATGGCAGGCCGGGGAACGGGGTCAGGTTGGTGGTAATGAAATCGACAGCCTTGATAACTTCAGCCCGTTTTTTCCCGGTCTGCCTGACCAGCGATTTGTAGTTTCTCGTTTCCAGCAGATTGAGGTGGTTGGTGACAATATCAGCAGCAAGAGAGTCGCCCATGCCCAGGCGTTCGAGCTGGAGTTTCAGTGATTCGCTAACGTTTCTGGCCGCGATCCCCGGTGGGTCAAGATCCTGAATCACTTCAAGTATATAGTCTGCTTCGTCATGATCGCAGCCGGTTTTTTCAATAATCTCTTCGAGCGTTGTCTCAAGAAAGCCGTATCTATTTAGATTACCGACAATATAAAGGGCGATGTCCCATTCCTCGAGGTCCAGTTCACTGTGTGCAAGCTGCCACTGAAGATAGGCAGACAGACCCGGTTTTTCGGAAATAAAGTCGAATTGACTTGGGGCGTCAGCGGGTGGGGTTTCCCGGGCAAAAGAGAAATTACTGTCGAAATTATTGGCATACTCCTCCCAATTAATTTCGTTCATGTTATCTGAAGCTGCAACCTTTTCAGTAACATCTTGTTCCTTTCTGTTAGTGTCAGGCTCTACAGTCGTTGAAAGACCATAATTTTTCTCGTCCTCCCCGGAGGCTTGGGCTAGATCAAGCTCAAGAGCAGGATTTTGTTCAATCTCTGCCTGCAGGGCATCGTTGAGTTCCAGCCGGTTAAGCTGGAGAAGCTTGATGGCCTGGCGCAACTGGGGCGTCATCACCAGTCTTTGTGCCAGTTTTAATTGTTGCCTGAGTTCAAGTGCCATATCAGCTCGTTTTACATATGAAAATTTTCGCCAAGATACATTTTGCGAGCGACCTCACTCTCAATTATATCATTGGCGACGCCGCTTGTTAATATTGCCCCGTTATTCATGATGTAGGCAAAGTCACAAACCTGCAGGGTCTCCCGGACATTGTGGTCTGAAATTAGAATGCCAAGGCCCCGGTCTCTCAACGAATATATGATTTTCTGCAACTCCCCGACGGCCAGCGGATCAATGCCTGCAAACGGTTCATCCAGGAGAATAAATCGCGGCCTGGTCGCAAGGGCTCTCATAATCTCTACCCTGCGTCGCTCACCGCCAGACAATGCATGCCCTTTATTATGCCTGAGGTGCTCAATCTGCAGGTCATTCAGCAGTTCATCGATACGGTTGGTTATATCGTTGCTGGTAAGTCCCAGGGGTTCAAGGACAATACGTATATTTTCCTCAACGGTCAGCTTTTTAAATACCGATGGTTCCTGGGCAAGGTACGAAATTCCTTTCAGGGCACGCTTGTGAATCGGCAGATTGGTTATCACTTCACCATCGAGCAGGATGTTTCCCTGGTTGGGTCTTATAAATCCCGCGATCGAGTAAAATGAGGTTGTTTTCCCTGCGCCATTGGGACCCAGGAGCCCCACCACAACACCGGTATTAACCTGCAGGCTGACGCCATCAACAACAGTACGACTGCCGTATTTTTTTACGATATTTTTGGTTTCAAGCAGTGACATATGATCAGTCTGGCAAATGGTCTTGTCGATTCCTCTCCAACACTTACTGCTGAAGAATCCTCATTTTAACTCGTTCTTTTTTCTCTTGTTTCTGCTCTCCGCCAACCGTCACCGAGGTACCGCCGATGACTTCAGAGCGCCCTTCATCCATGTAATAGATGATCTTCTCACCGCTAACCATGTTCTGGTCCTGCCAGGCTTTGGCGTTTCCTGTCAGAATGACCTGCCGTTTTTCCGAGAGGTAGGTCATTGTATCCGAGGTGCCGAGCCAGTCATCCCTGGTGATTTCCACATTGCCGTCACAGATCAGTTTTTCTACCTGCTGTGTGGTACTAGCCGGTTTTTCCCCGCCCTGTTCTTTGTTGTCTGTGTAATAGACGGTCATCTTGTCAGAGCGGATTCGCAGGTCTCCCTGTTTGGCGTCCACATCTCCGGTAAAAAGAACAGCTTTATTATTTTCAGTTGATGCCATATGATCGGCTTCAATGTAAATTGGAGACTCAGCACCAAAGGCTTGTAGCGGCATGATACCGAGACAGCTCGCCATCACTAACAGTTTGAAATTATATTTTATTTTTGCAGAAAACATATAATTCTCCGAAATCTGAATGTCCTGGCAAGCGGTTGCCTTTGCAAATACCGAGCCTGTTATAACGTACCATGTAACGAAAGTAAAGCAAAGGTATAATAGAAGCGCTTAAAGAGTGCTTTACTTACGCATGGCGAATCATTAAAGTGATCAGAATTAAAACAGAAATGGAAGTATACTGGACTGATTTCAAACATAAAAAAAGAAAAATTTAGGCAGACATGAAGTGGCTGCTGCGTGAGGGTGATGAATGATGAAAGAAAGTATAGCGCGAGCCAAAGTCCTGGTGGAATCGCTGCCCTATATTCAGGAATTCAGGCATAAGACGGTTGTTATCAAGTATGGCGGCCATGCCATGGTAGATGAGAACCTCAAGCGCCAGTTTGCACTTGATGTCATTCTTCTCAATCATATAGGCGTCAATGTCGTTATCGTTCATGGAGGTGGACCCCAGATCAATGATCTGCTTGATCGGCTTGAGATCAAACCAAATTATGTGCAGGGCATGCGGGTGACCGATGGTGAGACCATGAACGTGGTGGAGATGGTACTGGTTGGCAGGGTCAATAAGGAAATCGTCGGGCTTATTAATCACAATGGCGGCAGGGCTGTTGGTCTTTCCGGCCGGGATGGTGATCTTGTCTGTGCCCGGAAAATGCATGTCAGCGTCAGTTCAGGGGA
>CAZOWJ010000091.1:0-9686 GCA_964583415.1 uncultured Desulfocapsaceae bacterium | reverse complement strand
ATAATGAAGACCTGGATAAACTGATTGATGACGGCATCGTCGCAGGCGGCATGATACCGAAAGTCAATTGCTGCCGGGATGCGCTAAAACAGGGAGTGCGGAAAACCTATATCGTCGATGGCAGGCTTGAGCATGCCATTCTGCTTGAAATGTTTACCCACGAAGGTGTTGGAACGGAGATAATATGATGGGTCGGTTTAATGATGAATTAAAGAAACGGGCAGACGATGTTTTTATCGGGACATATCTCCGTTATCCTGCGGCAATGGTATCCGGCAGCGGCAGTGTGTTGACAGATGCCGATGGTAAAGAGTATCTGGATTTTTTATCAGGCATCGCCGTCTGCAGTCTTGGTCATTGTCATCCGGCAGTTACGGCAGCTGTCAAAACCCAGGTTGAAAAGCTCGTTCATGTTTCAAACCTCTACTATACGGAACCGCAGACAGAGCTTGCAGAGCTTCTCGTTGACAACAGCTTTGGTGATAAGGTTTTTATGGCGAACAGCGGCGCCGAGGTCAATGAGGCGGCTATTAAACTGGCGCGGATAGCATCTGCAGAGGGGCGTCATGAGATCCTGACCCTGGCCGGGTCCTTTCATGGCCGGACGCTGGCAACCTTGGCAGCGACAGGTCAGCCGAAATTCCACAAGGGATTCGAGCCGCTGCCCCAGGGCTTCAAACATATAGCATTTGAGGACCTTGAAACGCTTGAGAAAAGTATTTCCCCTGCAACATGCGCAATCATGTGTGAGCCGCTCCAGGGAGAGGGCGGCGTGCGGCCGCTTGGCCCTGACTATCTCAAAAAAATAAGAACCTTATGCGATCAGCATGACCTCCTGCTCATTTTTGATGAAGTTCAGACCGGGATGGGCAGAACCGGGACGCTCTTTGCCTATCAGCAGTTAGGTATCGTCCCTGATATCATGACGATGGCAAAAGCACTCGGTAACGGTTTGCCCATAGGGGCCCTGGTTACAACAAATGAGGTTGCCGGAAGCTTTGTCCCCGGAACCCACGGTTCAACATTCGGAGGCAATCCTGTTGGAGCCGCCGCCGCAGTTGCGACCATGAAGGTAATGCTCGCTGATGGTTTTTTAGCAGGGGTCCAGGAGAAAGGCGATTATCTAAGCAGATCGCTGCAGAACCTGGTTGGTCAGTTTCCCGATTTTATAACAGGGGTGCGCGGCCTTGGTTTACTCAAGGGGTTGGTAATGAGTGAGCGTGGAGCTGAACGGGGAACCGATATTGTTAATGTACTGTTCGATCGGGGTTATCTCATTAATTTTGCCGGTAATGTGGCGCTCCGGTTTGCACCTCCGCTCACCGTCAGCTTTGATGAAATTGATGAACTTGTTGGTGCGTTGACAGAGGTTGCGGCCGATATTTTCCCATGACATTGACGAAAAATTGATCAGTCTGTCCCGCGGTGCCGGTGAAACCTTTTGCATATAGCCTGTTTTTTATGTAATTATACGTGTTTTCTTCGATTCGACTGAACGAAGTATGAGAGCATGGGGTATTCGCCCGTTGACACCTGTGCGGAATGTGAATACCGGATTGTAGATCGTGAACGGCAGCCGAGAGCTGTTTTATTTTGAGGAGCAGAATGGACGTAAAGAAGATTGTACTGGCCTACTCCGGTGGGCTTGATACCTCAGTTATTCTTAAATGGCTGGAGGAAGAATATGAATGTCCGATTGTTGCTTATTCAGCAAACATCGGGCAGCAAGAAGATTGGGAGGCAGTTACTGCCAAGGGTATGGCAACCGGAGCAGAGAAGGTCATCATCTCCGACATGAGAAAGGAATTTGTCGAGGATTATATCTTCCCGGCCTTTCGCGCAAACGCCATTTATGAAGGCTCTTACCTGCTCGGAACCTCGCTTGCCCGGCCGATTATCGCCAAGGAGCAGGTCCGCATAGCACATCAGGAAGGAGCGGACGCTGTCAGCCATGGGGCGACCGGAAAAGGAAACGACCAGGTACGTTTCGAGCTTGGTTACATCGGGCTTGATCGGAAATTGAAAATCATTGCTCCCTGGAGGATCTGGGATCTTAATTCCCGCCAGAAGCTTGTCCAGTATGCCGAGCAGCATAATATACCGATTCCGGTGACAAAAGAAAAACCATACAGCTCGGATGAGAACCTGCTGCATATCAGCTTTGAGGGTGGAATTCTTGAGGATCCGTGGGCTGAGGCGGACGAGGCCATGTACACCCTGACGGTCTCTCCTGAAAATGCACCTGATAAACCGACCTATATCGAACTGGAGTTTGCAGGCGGAGACCCGGTGGCCATTGACGGACAGAAAATGGAGCCGCTCCAGCTGTTCTCAGCGCTTAATAAGCTTGGCGGTGCCAACGGTATCGGACGCCTTGACATGGTTGAGAACCGCTATGTCGGCATGAAATCACGAGGGGTTTATGAGACACCGGGCGGCACTATTTTACGCATGGCCCATCGGGACCTGGAAACCATCACGCTTGACCGGGAAGTGATGAAAGTCAGGGATTCATTGATCCCCCGATACGCTGAGCTGATCTATAATGGTTTCTGGTTTTCACCGGAGCGCGAGCTGCTGCAGAAGACCATGGACGAGACCCAGAAGACAGTTAACGGAACCGTTCGATTGAAACTGTACAAAGGAAACTGCATGCCGGTTGGCAGGAAGTCGGAACAGTCCCTCTACCAGGAAAGTTTCGCAACCTTTGAGGAGGATGAAGTTTTTAACCAGGGTGACGCAACTGGTTTTATCCGCCTTAACGGCTTGCGTTTAAAAATCCAGGCCTTACAGGGCAAATAATTATGTCAGAACAAAAGAGTGGTGGCTCAGAAAAACTGTGGGGTGGACGCTTTGAAGAGGCAACAGCCCAGTCGGTTGAAGCATTCACAGCATCTATTCATTACGATTCGCGGCTGTACAAATATGATATCGCCGGCAGCAGAGCCCATGCCAGGATGCTTGCCGATAATGGCATTCTCTCTAAAGATGAGCTGCGTGATATCCTTGACGGTTTAACGGCAATCGAAGCAGAGATTGAAGGTGGTACCTTCACCTTTCGCCGGGAGCTTGAAGATATTCATATGAATATCGAGAAGGCCCTGGTTGACAGGATCGGTGCAGCTGGTGCAAAGCTCCATTCAGCACGGAGCAGAAATGACCAGATAGCACTTGATTTAAAGCTCTACCTTCGAGACCAGTGTGACCACTTGACAGCGCTGCTGGAGCAGGTGCAGAAGGCCTTTGTTGTGCTGGCACGCACATACCTCGGCGCGGTAATGCCAGGATATACCCACCTGCAGCGCGCCCAGCCGGTTCTACTCTCTCATCATCTGCTGGCCTATTATGAAATGTTTGGTCGTGACAGTCAAAGATTTGTGGATTGTCGCAAGCGTATTAATTTCAGTCCGCTTGGCTCTGCAGCCCTAGCTGGTACAGGACTGCCCATAGAGCGGGAGCAGGTTGCAGAGGAACTCGGGTTTGCCGGTGTTACACTAAATTCCATGGACAGTTCGGGGGATCGGGATTTTGCAATTGAATTTGTCAGCTGCTGCACATTTGCACAACTGCACCTGTCTCGACTTTCCGAAGAGCTGGTCCTCTGGGCCAGCAGTGAGTTTGATTTTGTAAACATATCGGATAAATTCTGTACCGGGTCTTCTATAATGCCGCAGAAAAAGAACCCGGACATCCCTGAGCTGATCAGGGGCAAAAGCGGCAGGGTCGTCGGCAGCCTGATGTCACTGCTTATGCTTGTCAAAGGCTTGCCGCTCACCTATAATCGTGATCTCCAGGAAGATAAAGAGCAGGTCTTTGACGCCATTGATACCGTTTCCGGGTCTTTATCAATCATGGCAGAGCTCCTCGGAAATCTCCAGTTCAAGATCGACAACCTATATAAAGCCACTCAGAGCGGCTTTATTACCGCCACTGATCTGGCTGATTACCTGGTATTGAAAGATGTACCATTCCGGGAAGCACATGGTATAGTTGGCAGGGCAGTTGCGTATTGTCTTGAAAAGAAATGTGAATTAGTAGATCTAACAGTGGATGAGATGCGCCGATTCTCTCCGGTAATTGAGAAAGATGTCTTCGAGGTACTGAGTGTGGAAGGATCGGTGGACAGCCGCATATCGGTCGGTGGCACCAGTACGGTACGAGTAGAAGAGGCGCTAGGTGCTGCTGAAAAACAAATGGGGATTGACTAATGAGAATCGGATATGGTGCACGGGCTGCAGGGTCGGTTTTTCTGTTAACAGCGTTGCTGACAGTCGGAGGCTGCGGTTACAAGAGCGAACCGGTTCCTCCGCAGAGTGTGGTCCCACGAGCGATCGACGATTTAAGGTACAGCATTGATGAATCGGGCGTGCGCCTCACATGGTCATATCCGGTAAAGACCATCAAGGGGACTGATCTTGCCGATATTCCCTCCTTTGATATTTACCGTGCAGTGATACCGTTGTCAGATGTTTGTGCAACCTGCCCCATCCCCTTTGGCGAGCCCATCGAGATCCCCGGGGGTGTCACCTCTGAAGAGGGCAAGAGGCGAACGGCGGAATATCGCACTTCACTGCTGCGCTCAGGGCATAAATATTATTTCAAGGTGAGGTCCCGAAACAGCTGGTGGGCTGACAGCGCCAACTCAAATGTTGTCTCCTTCCTCTGGCATATACCGGCGGCCGCCCCGGAAGGCCTGGCACTTGTTGCCGATGATTCACGTATATCCCTGTCATGGAAACCGGTTGCAACATTGATAGACGGTTCGCCTGCCGATGGGGCCATTACCTACCAGGTGCTGCGGAGCCAGGGCGGAAAAGAATTTGAGTCGCTCGGAGTCTCCGTTACTGAGCCAAAATATATCGACGGCAAGGTGATCAATGGCCAGAAATATTTCTACAAAATTCAAAGCCAGCTGACCTTTGAAGGAAATGTCGTCAATGGCGGAATGAGCAAAGTTGCCAACAGTTCTCCAATTGATAAAACACCTCCGCCTCCTCCTTCAGGGTTGCGGGCTGTTCAGACCGGTTCTGCCATAAAAATTTTCTGGGATCAGTCAGGAGATTCAGAGGTTGCAGGGTATCGGGTTTATCGTCGGCCAGCTGATAAAAAGAAACCTGAACTGATTGGAGAGGTAAAAGCTGCATTTAGCCTGTTTATCGATAATGAACCTCCAAAGAATATCCGGGTGTTCTACTCTGTTACAGCGATTGATCAAAGCACACCGGCGAATGAATCAGATTATTCCCGGGAGGCGACCATCAGGTAAGTGCTTTCAAGAGCACATTACCAGGACATGTGCGATGGAATTACAATTTCCGATACCGATAACAAAAATGAACGGTGCAGGAAATGACTTTGTCATTATCGACCACCGCAGTCTGTTCATTCCTCAGCATCTGCAGGCGCAATTTGCTCAGGCGGTCTGCAGGCGAAGTTTTTCCGTCGGGTCTGACGGACTGATACTGTTAGAGGACAGTAAAACTGAAGATTTCAGCTGGCGTTTCTACAACAGCGATGGATCTGTCGCCGAGATGTGCGGTAATGGCGCTCGCTGTATAGCACGGTATGCGTACCGGCATGATATCGCCGATAAGCAGATGACATTTCAGACACTTGCCGGAATAATTGAGGCTGAAATACTGGGCGAACAGGAACATGTCAGCATCAGGATGCCGGAGCCATATGCTCTCGTGAGCAATGATGCCGTTCTGCTCGGGGATGAGAAATGTACTATCCGCTCAATCAATACCGGTGTGCCGCATGCAGTTGTTTTTGTTGATTCCGACAATTCACCCGTTGTTGAGTGGGGCAGGTCGATACGCTATCATCAGCAGTTTGAGCCTGCAGGCACCAATGCTAACTTTGTACGGGTAACGGCTGATGGTGACCTGCATGTCAGGACCTATGAGCGGGGTGTGGAAAGCGAAACAATGGCCTGCGGCACGGGGGCAGTTGCTTCAGTCTTAATTGCAGCAGATAAAGGACTCGTGTCCTCTCCGACCTATGTCACGACTGGAGGGGGGGAGCAGCTCGTGGTCCAGTTTGAGAAGGTGAACAACAATTTCACGGAAGTGTATCTGCAGGGAGCAGCCAGGATTGTCTTTGAAGGAAGGCTGCTGCCTGAAGCACTCCTGTAACGTGCAGACTGCTTGTTACTCCTAATAAAAATAGAAAAAAGAGGATAGTCATGGAGCGATTTCACGGCGCGATGACAGCATTGGTCACTCCGTTCATCGATGGAGAGTTGGATGAGCAGGGATTGGTTGATCTGATTGAATTTCAGATTCAGGGCGGTATTCACGGCATTGTCCCATGCGGGACGACCGGTGAGTCTGCAACACTTGGTTTCGATGAACATAAGCGGGTTATCGACCTGACCGTCAAAACCGTCGCCGGTCGTATCCCTGTCATTGCCGGAACCGGAGCAAACAGCACCTCTGAGGCGATAGAGTTGACCGAGAGTGCAAAGGACAGCGGCGCAGACGCAGTTCTGTCCGTTGCCCCATATTACAACAAACCAAGTCAGGAAGGCATCTACCAGCATTTCAAGGCAATAACGGATGCGGTCGATATCCCACTGTTTCTCTATAATGTCCCGGGCAGGACAGTCGTCCATATTCTGCCGCCAACGGTCGCACGCCTGGCTGAAATCCCAACTATTATCGGCATTAAGGAGGCCTGCGGCAGCCTGGAGCAGATCAGTGACGTGATCAGGTTCTGTCCGGATGACTTCATCGTCGTTTCAGGAGATGATTTTACGTCAATGCCGACAGTATTCATTGGCGGTAAAGGTGTTATTTCAGTGGTCTCAAATGTCGATCCGGGCGGCATGGCCCGAATTATGGAAGCAGCGCTCAACGGTGATGTAAAGGCTGCAAATGAAGAACACTATCGGTTATTTCCGCTGATGAAACTGATGTTTATGTATCCAAGCCCGGCTGCCCCCAAAAAAGCGCTCCAGCTGCTCGGGCGCATGGTTGATTCAACCCCGCGTCTGCCGATGACTGGCGCAGATGATGCAACCACCGAGGCCCTGAAGCAGGAACTCGGGCGACTTGGAATGTTATAACCGCGCATCGTCGCAACCCATGAAAGGACACAACAGAAATGGATAAGATGATACGGGTGATTATTGCCGGTGCCGCCGGCAGGATGGGGCAGAAAATAGCCTCAATGGTCAGCAGACATCCCAACCTGGTATACTGTGCCGGTTATGAGGCGCCTGGAAGCACTGCTATTGGTCTGGACGCGGGCGAGATTGCCGGCCTCGGGAAAAACGGCGTGATTATCCGGGAAGGGCTTGAATCGGTCATTGACCAGGGAGATGTTATCATTGATTTTACCTTCCACAAGGCGACGATGGCGTTTGCCAGAATTGCGGCACAGCACAATACTGCAATGGTCATCGGTACCACCGGACTGACAGCTGAGGAACTTGCTGAACTAAAAGAGCTTTCGGCCCATTTTCCCTGTGTTCAGGCACCGAACATGTCGGTTTGTGTCAACGTCCTGTTTAAACTTGTAAAGAAAACGGCCGCAATACTCGGTGATGATTTTGATATTGAAATCATTGAGTCCCACCATAATAAAAAGAAAGACGCGCCAAGCGGTACGGCGCTCAAACTTGGTGAGCTGGCTGCCGAGGGGCTCGGCAGAAACCTGGCTGATGTTGGTGTCTATGAACGCTCTGGCATTATCGGTGAGCGGAAACCTCATGAGATCGGTATCCAGAGTATACGGGCCGCAGATATTGTCGGTGAGCATACGGTCTATTTTGCCGGCTCCGGGGAAAGACTGGAATTATCTCACCGGGCTCAGACAAGGGACCATTTTGCCCGGGGAGCGACGGTGGCCGCCGCCTGGCTGGAAGGAAAGCCAAACGGAATGTACACCATGTTTGATGTACTTGGATTGCAGGATTTGTAGTTTGCTCAGCGTTATCAATCTCATTTGTATGTTCACCGGTCAGTACCGGGGGAATATAGACACAAATACCTATTGGAGATCGCCTCGTTGGAAATGGTAGATGTTTTTGTTGGGTTGGGATCAAACCTTGGAGAGAGCGCCCATACGCTGCTGAGAGCCTGGAATATTCTTGGAGAACAGCAGGGGATTAAGCAAAAAAAAATATCCAGCCCCTATATTTCTTCTCCCGTGGACATGACCAGCACCAACTGGTTTACCAATGCCGTCGGTCAGTTGACGACCAGCCTTCCTGCTCACCAGCTGCTGGATATTCTTCTTGAGACCGAACAGGTACTTGGAAGAGTGCGCAATGAAAATCACAAAGGATATCAGGACCGGGTCGTTGATCTCGACATGCTCTATTACGGAACACTGATACACGCTGACCCTCGCCTGACGGTTCCTCATCCTCATTTATATGAGAGACTGTTTGTCCTGGCGCCTCTGGCCGCTATTGCTCCCGAATTTATTGATCCTGTCAAAGAGGTCTCAATTTCAAGCCTCTATCATGGACTGGTGGACAGAATCGATAATGAACTCATAGAAAATCAGGAGATAAAAGAAAGCGACTGGGGAGATTTCTAAATCAGCTGTTCTTATCCAGCACGATGCAGATAAGAACTCTTAGACATTTCCATCTGGTAGACTATAATAAAAGAGTTATTGTGCGTTTTCGCAGAACCGTGAATAACAGAACATGAAAAATGATCAGGAGATGAAGTGGCACCGATAAGGATATTAATTCTGGCTGTTCTTTTCTATATCGGTTACCGGTTGCTGAAAAGCAGCTTCATGAAAAAGGGTAGTCCAGAAAACTCAGCCAGCAGTGATCCGGGACCGAGTGAAAGGCTTACAGATGTCCTGGTAGAGGACCCGGTCTGTAAAAAACTAGTCCCAAAAGAACAGGCTGTCCGGCTGGATCAAAACGGAGAAATATTTTATTTTTGCAGTCAGGAATGCTGCAATGAATTTGCATCAGAAAAAGGAGATACAGTATGAAGTTTTTTATAGATACCGCCAATGTTGAGGAAATCAAGCAGGGGCTTGAGATGGGTATGGTGGATGGTGTTACCACAAACCCGTCACTTGTTGCAAAGGAAAGCAGGCCGTTCCACGAGATCCTTAAAGAGATCTGTGAGCTTGTCGATGGACCGGTGAGTGCAGAGGTTGTCAGCCTTGAGGCAGAGGGTATGATGAAAGAGGCACGGGAGCTTGCTTCGATGAGCGATAATATTGTCGTTAAGGTCCCGATGATCGTTGAAGGCCTTAAGGCTGTGAAACAGTTGACCGCTGAAGGTATAAAAACCAATGTTACCCTGGTGTTTTCAACAGCGCAGGCCCTGCTGGCTGCAAAGGCAGGAGCGACATTTGTCAGTCCCTTTGTCGGCAGGCTCGATGATATAAGCTTTCAGGGAATGGATTTAATCGGCGACATCATGACTGTTTATCGAAACTATGGATACCAAAGCGAAGTAATCGTTGCCAGTGTTCGCAGCCCAATGCATATAATGGATGCAGCCCTTATGGGTGCCGATATCGCAACTATTCCATTGAAGGTGATTAGCCAGCTGGCCAAGCATCCGTTGACGGATATTGGCATGAAGCAATTCCTTGCTGACTGGGAAAAACGCACAAAATAATCAAAGGTGAGGCAAGCTATCAAGCACATTAAAAAAGCGCTGATATTCTGGATTTTTACATCAGGTATGGCAGTCGTTGCC
>CAZOWJ010000090.1:0-13934 GCA_964583415.1 uncultured Desulfocapsaceae bacterium | reverse complement strand
GTATGGTCGCTGGTCGTACACCATATCCAAGTACAGACCGTTATCTGCAAGTATTGAACTGTTGAGCCGTTCAACTTCCTGCTCGACTCTGTCCGTCATGATCAGGACATTGGTTCCGGGCTCCTTGCGAATACCGACAACAATAATCTGCTCGGTTTTGTTAAGGACCGCGCCTGTCTCTTTACTGAACCCTTTTTTGACGGTTACCAGATCCCTGAGATACACTCGTTTTTGGCCATCGTCAAAAACAACAACATCAAGGACTTCTTCAGGAGACTGAAACTGGCCGATGGTTCGTATACGGTAGTTTTTTCTGCCGATTCCAAGCACTCCGGCCGAAATTGTTGAATTTGAGTTTGTAACGGCTGCAGATATCTGGTTGATGGTGACATTGTGCTGGGCCAGTTTCTCCATATTGAGTTCGACATGGAGCTCGTCCTCGGTTCCGCCAAAGACGAAAAGAGAGCCGACACCTTTAATCCGCTCAAGGTGCTGTCTTACGTGATCCTCAAAAAAGGTTCGATACTGGTTGATATGAACTTTGTTTTCAGGTTTTGTTTTCAGCAGTATCCAGGTAACTATTGAACTGTCTGCTCCTGCTGCCTCGATGGACGGACGTTTGGCATTATCGGGGTAGTCGGAGACCTCGTTCATTTTGTTGGAAACCCGCAGCAGTGCATCATCAAGGTTTGTTCCCAGTTCAAAAGAGAGGGTAATCTCACCGAGATTATTATAGCTGGCGCTCTCCATTTTGGTCAGGCCCTGGAGGCCTTTGAGCGCTTCTTCCTGCCTTTCTATGATTTCCTTCTCAATTTCATAAGGCGTGGCACCATTCCATATGGTTTGCACGGTAATTTGCGGTTTTTCAACATCCGGTGTGAGTTGTACCGGTAATTTGTTCAGCCCGATAAGTCCGAAAGTAATCAGGAGAATAATGCCGACGATAACGGAAACCGGCTTGTCGAGGGCATATTTTACTATATCCATTAATTCTCTCCTGCCACAACAACCGGCTGGTCCGGTCTGAGACGCTCGTTTCCTTCCACGACAAGATTCATGCCGGGAACGATATAGGGGTTGTCAACGCCAACCCGGTCTCCAAGAAAGGTAACAATATTTACTGGCAAGATTGCAGCTTTACCCTCTTTGACGGTATAGACGAAGTCTTTACCCTGAAATTTGATCAGGGCGGCTCGACTGAAAATACTCAGTTTCTGGCGCGCGCTGATCGGCACGGAAACGGTAGCCGACATATTTTGAGCGACGAGCGGTAGTGGTGGAATTGATATTTTCAGGAAAACATTTTTTGTTTTCATATCGGCAACAGGATCGATATCGATGATTTTACCCTGCAGTTCTTTATTGTAGGCATTAATGGTTACCGGTATTTCCTGGCCGATTTCAATAAACTGCAAGGTCGTCTCGGCAATGGGTGCACGGATAAAAAGGTCTTCACTGGAGCCGATCGATACCAGCTGTTTTCCCGGTTGCACCCAGCTCCCCGAGTCTACATCTTTGGTCAGAATAATTCCGTCAAATGGGGCGGAGATAATAGAGCGGGTTTTTTGGATCAATAGTTTTTGAAGTGTTGATCCAATGGCCTGTTTCTCCTTCTGGGAATCCTGATAGGTAAAGAGGGAATCATCGTATTCTTTTTCACTTACTCCCGACTTGCCAAAGAGGCGTTCCAGACGCGAAAAGTTCTTCTTGGCATTGGCAATGCGAAGTTCAATCTGTTCAATACGGGACTTCTGGTATATTATCTCTTGGTCGAGTATTTCTGTATTCAGCTTAACGAGCGGGTCACCTAATTTTACCTTGTCTCCCTGTTTCACGTTCACCTGATCGACGAGTCCGGCAAGCTCTGTTGAGATCTCGCTGATTCGGTCATAATAGAGAAGACCGATCACCAATCTTGTCTGGGATACTTCTTCCTGAACCACCGGCGCAACCTTGACCTGGGATGGCGGCGGGCCATCAGCAGCTTGAGCACTCAGGGAGCTTGATAAAACGAGAATAATGGTGCTCCAGAGGTTGATGGAAAAAATAGTTCTTACGCTCATTTTTGTCTCCCGGTTGTTCTGTCAAGCAGGGTAATTGTAAACATCCTGATCAATCTATGATCATATCTGTCTGAATATTAAGGTATAATCGTTATGTGCGCTTATGATGCCAGTAATGTTAACAGGGGAATGTAAGGAATCCAACATATTCAGACTCATTGCCGGGTTCTCCTGATGTTAAAGAGAAACGTATTAACACAGGTGGCGAAACTGTCAAGATATTGAGTCAATTGGAAAACAACCAGAGAGGGGATACTATACCTGGAAAAGCCGAGCCTGGTGACCCAATTATATGAAAATTTCGTCTATAGATGATCGATTTAGCTGTCATTCCTTTGCTTTACAGAGCTCGCCTGGTTTTCAGCATCAAGCAATAAACAACCAGCAGCATTACCGGTATGAGAGATGCGGGGAAATTATGCCAGTTTTTCATGTAAAGAAAAGAGTCTCTTCCGTTAAACGAGTACCTCAATGCCAAAATCATCATTCAGTTGTCCATCCAGTTGCTTTTACTCGCCGCTCTGCTGCTCTGCGGCATCAAATGGGGTGCAGCCAATATGCGCGTTCCTGCTTCAGGTATGCGTTTTCCGGAAGAACCAAATTAATAAAGCCATTTTCCTGACGGAAAAATGGCTTTATTAATTTCATTTCAGCTAAAAAGCTGGAGAGTATTTATTTGTAGATTACGAGACGATCTCAACCATCATCTCGTAAAGCTGCATTGGCGTAATCCCCTGCGGCTCAGCGATCTCCTTTAACTTGGCACCGGCTTCTGCTTTTATTCCCCTGCCTTCCAGTCCTTCGATGATTTTATTGGTGTCAAGACCATACTCTGTGCAGATCTCTTCAAGGGTCTTTTTCCCGAGTCCGGATGGTGGAGCTTCCGGGAGCGCTGACGGGGCTTTTGAGACGATCTCAAGCATCATCTCGTAAAGCTGCATCGAGGTAACCCCCTGTGGTTCGGCGATGTCTTTTAACTTGGCGCCCGTTTCTGCCTTTATTCCCCTGCCTTTCAGTCCTTCGATGATTTTATTGGCGTCAAGACCGTATTCTGTGCAGATCTCTTCAAGGGTCTTTTTCCCGAATCCGGATGGTGGAGCTTCCGGGAGCGCTGACGGGGCTCCAGAGTCACTTGATGTTTGCGGGGTGATGGCAGCTGATTTAATGATTTCGTATATCTGTTGAGGAGATTTTTTAGCTTTGTCAGCGATCTCACGAAGTATATCGTTTTCACCGGAAACTGATATGCCGGCAGCCTTCAATAACTCCAGGCTCTTGGTTAAATCGAGATTTTCTCTTTTGGTGAACATCTTAAGAGAGGATGATTCGGCATGGCCATATGGTGGATCACCATATTTCTTTGCTGCGGTATCTTTAAAATGTTCTGATATTTCCATAATCGTGCTCATCGGTGGAACATTATAGTACGTTCCCACGATAAAAATCACGGTAAGGACCAGGGCAACGTTAAAGGAGCTGGTGAATACTTTAATTTCTTTGGCCTTATTCTTCATATAGGCAACAATTGGTTTCCAGTTGTAGTATATGTGCAGGATTCCGGCAAAAATAAATAAGAAGCCGATTGTTGTATGCTGTGCGCCCCAGTCACCTTTTGTCAGCCCAAGAAAGTACCAGTCAGCCCAATTGGCAATCCGTCCTTCCGGGACGACATAGAGAATAATTGAGTTAACGGTTAATACCACCAGTGTTAACAACATGGTCATTGATGTGATTTTCCTGATATTCATGCAAAACACCTTTAATCTAGAGTTGATACGTCGTTGGTCCAGTAAAATATCACTACATTAATAAGTATAAAAAAGAATAAGTAAATAGTTAAATTGTTGTTTAGATAACAAGGCGTAATTCAGACATATCCCGGGTAGACAGGGGAACTGACAGACTCCCTTTTAATCTGCTTGATACATCATTTTACGGTTACAGGGAATCGATAGGTCTTTTCTTATCAAAGTGGTCGGCAGGGACCGCTGTTCTTTTCCTGGTGGAAAATTCAATTGAGTTTGTCGGGCAGATCTCTCTGCAGCTATAGCATGAGAAACAATCAGGAATGGTCGTTTTGTCCTGTTTTAATATTGCCCCCATGACCGTCGAAGGACAAGCGGTGGCACATTTCTCACATGCAATACAGGTCTCATAGTTGACGCTGATCTTATTGAGACTGATTTTTTCAACAAGCCAGCCAGCCAACCCGAATGGACAGAAGAGATGACACCATGGCCTGTAAATAAAAAGGCTTGCAACAAGAAGAGACCCGACAAAAATGATCCCGGAAACACCCAGGTGAATGGGCTTGAAAACCTTGAAAGGATCAATAAACTCTATAATATCAGTTCCCCAACCAAAGGCTGCGATGGTGAAAACAGTCAGAAATGTTACCCGGATAGTGTTAGTGATATAAAACGGTATTTTAATTTGCCGGCCAATAACAGCTTTATGCGACTCAGTTTCATTTATTCGGAAAGTCAGATCCTGCAATGTACCAACCTGGCAGCCCCACGAGCATATAAATTTATTTGCTAGAAAGACCAATAATAAGAAGACGGTGAGCGCGATCATCCGCGGTGGAAAGATAGCACCTGTGGAGGCAAAGAGATGAATAGCGTCTTTAACGGTGCCCATGGGACTTGGATCTGCCCCGAGTATCACACCAAAAATCAGAACTGAAAGAAAAAGAGCAGTTTTTCTCTTGCCTGGACTGACGTCTCGTTTTCTGAATAATGTGAAAACGGTGAGGAGAAATGCAAACCACATGGAGAATTTAATAAGGATCTTTTTCCAGTTCTTCGATTCATGCTCTGCGGCGAGAGCGAGCTTTTTTGTTACCAGGGATTTTATCTGAGTATCTGTACCAAATTGAGATAATGTTTTTTGAAGATCTGATTTATTCTGAAGTCCGAAAATTGATTTTAATGATGGATTGGGAAGCCCATTTACTTGACCAAATTCTTTCAGGGTCATCTCCTGACTGACAACGAGACTGCTGAGATTGGGAAGTTTCTCAGGCTTACCGCCCCAGAGCCGTGCCGATACCATCGACAAAATAACGACAGTGGCTAGTAGTGATATAAATAATATGATCGTTTTCCCGGGTGAAGACCTTACCATGGGTGCTAAATCCTCTCTTTTTCAGTTCAGTGAGTAATGGTAATATGGCTTAGGTTAATTATTTAGTTTATTTCTTTACCATGTTGTTTTGTGTTTATACAAGATTAAAACATTCACTGATTCTTAATCTCGGCCATTGTTACACACGTTAGTTAAAACAGCATGGTGCGGGAAATAAATAAAACGAGGTGGGAGATTGGATAAAGTCGCCGTAATCACCGGGGACGGCAGAGGTATCGGTGCAGCAACAGCATTCAATGTCTGTGTCAATTATAAAAGGAGTAAGGATCGTTCCACACAGCTTGTTGAAGACATTCAGGGAATGGGGGCAAGGGCGATCACGGCGGAGACCCGGGTGAGGTTGCTGCAGCAATAGGTTGGCTGCGGTCAGATAAGGCTTCTTATATGACTGGAACCTTTATGGATCTCGGTGTTGAAAAATAGATAATGGATTGACGAACCGACACCGGTCAATCCTTAAAAAGTGCTTCTAAATGTATCATGTCTCCTTTTCCGCTGATTTTTACCTCATAATCAAGGGAGTGAAAGAGTTTGATCATTCGCTTGTTGCCTTTTGAGGTATATGCGGTGAAGCCGATTATGTTGCTAACTTTGGCTGCTTCAGCAAGTTTCCTGATTACGATTGATGACAGTCCTCTCCCCTGCCAGCTTTTCTCTACAGAAAAGGCTATCTCAGCAAGGTTGGTCTCAGGATTTGAATAGTATTCTCCAACGGCGAGCACCCGCTCAAAGCCTGGCTCACCCTCAACCGCGACTATTGTGAGGTCTTTGCTGTAATCGATAATGAAGGTTCGCTCTATCTGTTTGGAAACAAAGCTGGTCTTTTCATGAAAAAAACGTGAGGTGACATCGGACTTGTCCAGCCCGTAATAATGTTCCTGAATTGGCCGCTCGTCAGTCAGCTTGACCGGTCGGAAGGTGAGCTGCCGGTTATTGATAATTCTGGTCTCTTCCAGGTGAAGCGGGTAGGTGGCGTGCATTTCTTCTTTTAATGAGCGTTCAGGGCCCAGCAACCCGAGTTCTTTGGCCTGGTCAAACAGGTAGTCTCGAAAGTCGGGATGAGCGATGGAAATCATAGCTAAGGCACGTTCCTGAATGGATTTACCAAAAAGATTTACCGATCCATACTCTGTGACAACATACTGAACTTCACCACGGGGAATGACAACGGCACTGTTCTGCAATACTGGGACGATTCTACTTTCCTGGTTGTGACTCCTGGTTGAGGTAAGCATGAGGATTGATTTTCCTCCTTCCGACATGGAAGCCCCACGAAAAAAATCAACAATTCCGGTTACCCCTGAAAAGTTGTTATATGCCAGTGCATCTGCTGTAACCTGGCCGGTGAGGTCTATTTCCCTGCCGATATTCATTGCTACCATCTTGCGGTTTTTAGAAATAATTCGAGGATCGTTGACATATTTGGAGGGATGAAACTCGACAACAGAGTTATTGTCGAGCATATCGTAGAGATCCCGGGTACCAATGGCGTTGCTGCAGATAATCTTACCGTTGTTGAATCCTTTCTTCTTATTTGTCACCACCCCCATGGCCATTAATTTCATGATGGTATTTGTTATATACTGAGTGTGAATTCCCAGGTCGCTTTTTTCCATCAGGGCCTGAATGATTGCATCCGAGGTGGCTCCAAGAGACATCTGCATTGTTGAACCGTCATCCACGAGTCGGGAAACATAGCGGGCCATCGTCGCTGCAGCCGACACTTCCGGGTATGTACCGATTTCTCGTAAAGCTTCATCATATTCGACAAAATAGTCGATATCATTAACATGGATATTGCTTCGCCCCTGGACCCGCGGCATATTATTGTTAACCTGAGCGATAACAATATCAGCAGCAGATGCCGCGGCAGAGGTAATATCAACCGATATTCCGAGGCTCATCCAGCCAAAATCATCTGGCGGGGTAACCTGAATCAGCGCCACCTGAATAGGGAGCAGTCGAGATTTAATGAGCTTATGTATCTCGGATAGGTTTATTGGCGTGATAAACCTCAGATCGCCCTTGAAGCTTTCAGAGTTTGCCGAGCCGAGATAAAATGATCGGATGTTGAGATTCTGGGAGTGAGAACGATCGGCAATTTGAGACAGGGATGTTGATTCGGTACTGAAGAGTCTGACGATTTCCAGATCAGTAAAATGAAGGCTGGCATCCGCAAGTCCCTTGACCAGATGCTGGGGCTCGCCACAGGAAGAACCGATAAATATTCGCTGGCCTGATTGGATTTTCTTGATTGCCTTTTCAACAGGCAATCTGTTTTGCTGGTAATTGTCCGCCCAGTATCCTGATTCACTCATCTTATCTCTCCTGCAGCTGAATTGACCAATCCTGGTAGAAGATCGCCCACACAATCTATTGGTTCTCTGGTTTTTTATCAAGCAAATGAGTTATAAGGGTGAAATGGGAATGGCCACAGGATAATAAAAACATTGCCCACGAGGTATGTACGGGCTAGGATACAGAGGTGCAAAAGGTGCTGATAAATTCCCATCATTCTGCGCTCTTTAAAACATTTGAGACAGATAATGGAAAGAGATGAAATCAGATAGTATCAGGAACGGGAAATAACAATGAAAACAGGGTTTGTTTTTGATGAGAAGTATCTGCAGCATATTACATTTAACGGTCACCCCGAGTGCTCGCAAAGACTTATTGCAATTTTAAAAGGACTTATTGACGATGGGGTCATGAAAAAACTTCATCTGCTGAAGGCTGAGCCTGCCAATCAACGGTGGATTGAGGCGGTGCATCATGTCCGCTATATCATGAGATTTGAGGAAGCCTGCACGTGGGGATTACCTGATTTTGATCATCAGGATAACTCAATATGCAGAGACAGCTACGAAATAGCCTTGATGGCAGCTGGCGGAGTGCTCAAAGCTATCGACAGCGTCATGGAAAAAGAAGTCGATAACGCCTTCTGTGCGATCAGACCACCCGGTCATCACGCTGAACTGGATAAGGCGATGGGGTTCTGCTATTTCAACAACGTTGCCATCGGTGCACGTTATCTCCAGCGCCAGTGGGGTGTCGAGCGGGTCGGCATTATAGATTTTGATGTCCATCACGGTAATGGCACCCAGCATATATTTGAGCACGATGACACGGTGTTTTACTACTCTATTCATGAACATCCCTCTTTTGCCTACCCGGGGACCGGCAGAGAGTTCGAGACAGGAATGAAGGAGGGTGATGGTTACACATTGAACAGCCCGGTACTGCCGGGAAGCGGTGACGCTGTTTATAGGGAGAAACTGACCAGTGATCTGGTACCTGCGTTTGAAAAATTCAAGCCAGAGGTTATCTTATTATCAGCAGGTTTTGATGCTCATGTCAGTGATTTGATGTCGGGTACTGAGTTGACAACTGAGGGGTACGATTTCGTTAATGAGACAGTGATTGATCTGGCAAACAATATTGCAGACGGAAAGGTTATCTCTGTACTGGAAGGGGGATATAATCTTGAAATATTACCCGTCCTGGTTGCTAACCACATACGCAAACTGGTCGGCGACTGATGGGTGGGATATCAATAACAATAGCGTTACAATATCGTTGTGACCTGATGATAGAGGGAAGGAGGATATATGTTTGTAAGTGAGACAATGAATACCAATCTGGTCTCGGTAGCCCCTGAAACCAAGTTGTCTGAAGTGCGAGCGCTGATGGAGAAAAACAATTTTCGTCATTTGCCCGTTGTGGACGCCGAAGGCAAACTGATCGGCATCGTTACAGATCGAGATATGAGAGACGCGTCACCTTCATCACTTATAAGTGCGGAAGAGTATCAGCGCACTCTTGACAGAGTGATGGAGCACAGCGTCAGTGAGATCATGACGAAAGACCCGCTGACCATCTCGGTTTATTTCACCCTGCAGGATACGCTTATGGTGATGGGAAGTCGTAAGGTCGGGGCCTTACCGGTTGTGGACGAGGACGGTTTTCTGAAAGGAATTATGTCCACCAGAGATCTTCTCAAAGCCTTTGTCAATGTTATGGGTATCGGAGAACCCGGCACACTTCTCTGCATTCTGGTGAACGAGGAATCCGGGCAGTTAAAGAAGATTGTCGATATCGTAACAGAAGAGAACGTATCGATGGGAAGTGTTCTCGTGGCCAGGTATTGGCATGAAGAAAAACGGGCCATATTTCCTTACCTGTTAACTAACAACGTGGTCAGGATTAAGCAGAAACTTCTCGATCAGGGTTTTGATTTAACTGACCCGATGAAGTGGTATGTAGACCAGCTGCCCAAAAAAAAGGACTAATACAATGGCCGTTTATTATGTGGATGGGAAATTTGTCTCTCAGGAGGAGGCGGTTTTACCGCTTGGAGATCTGGCAATTCTCAGGGGGTATGGTGTTTTTGATTTTTTAAGAACATATGGTGGTCGCCCGTTTCATCTGGATGCCCATATTCGCCGTCTGGAGAATTCTGCACAGCTGATAAAACTCTCATGTCCATGGAGTCAAACCGAGATATCTGAGATTGTTCATGAGACGATGAAACGCAATGAGTTTGCCGAATCCAATATTCGTCTGCTGATAACAGGCGGCGACAGTGACGATTCCATTACTCCCGGGAGCAAGCCCCGGCTCCTGGTAATGATATCACCGGTAAAGCAGTTTCCCGACCAATGGTATAAAGGCGGAGTCCAAATAATAACCACCCACATTACCCGGTGTATTCCCGGTGCAAAGTCCATTGACTATATACGGGCCATTATGGCCTTAGACAATGCCCAGGCTGCTGGAGCGGTTGAATCTGTGTATGTGGACGGCAAGGGCCAGGTGCTGGAGGGCACTACTTCAAATCTCTTCGCTGTTATAAAAGGCCAGTTGATAACGCCATCGCTTGATATCCTTCCGGGAGTAACACGTGATGTGGTGCTTGACCTGACCGCTCCTGAATTCAAACCAGAGCTGAAGATGATACAAAAAGAAGATATTCTGGCTGCTGACGAACTCTTCCTGACCTCCTCTAACAAGGAAGTGTTGCCGGTTACCAAAGTTGATGGAATGACAATTGGCAGCGGCATGCCTGGCCCGACAACTGGTCGGATTATGGAGCTATTTGCCAGCTATACAAAAGAATATGCTGCCGGGCTGGTTTCTTGACAGACAGACGACAGCTACAGTCTGGATAAATAGCTGGCGGCTACTGCAGTCATAGTCTCTTTGTATTTTTGCCTGGAATACAGGTGCTTATGATGGAGGCTTCCTGATTAGTGTTCTCGCTATCTCAACTTAAATATACCCGATCATTTGAAACAATTGTTGCACGGTCACCCTGTGCGTCCATGTCATCGTTTGGATGGAAAAATAACAGACATGGATTCTTCCAACCGTGCTGAAACTATCATGTTTTAATATAAGAATATTTTGGAGTCATCATTGTTGCCATCAAAAAGATCGATGGAGAAATGCTCTTCAATCCTGGGCCGGATGCTGTATTGGGTGCCGGAGAAGTAGTTGTGGTAATCGGCAAAAAACATGATCTGGCTCAGATGAGTGTGACGTTTGCATAGGGCACCAGTTTTCTAGAATAGCGAGATACTGTTTTCTCCATGAACACCAGGCTTAGGATTTTCTGTCGTTATGCGCCAGTGCGATGAACGGTCTTTCAATATATGAGTAGGTAAAAACTGAAATCAGGTATGTCGCTGTACCGCTTATCAAAAAAAGAGTGATTCCGGTCGGATAGTAACTGGTAAAATAGGTCGATACTGCCCTTACAAGGCTGATTACCTGAGGGTGGAGGAGGTAAAAGCTGAATCCGACGATACCTATTGCCCGTAGCGGTAGAAAATTCATTACCCGATCAAGCAGGCTCCCTTCTGACATAATCGTTAAAAAGATAAACAGGGCTCCTAAAAAACCGAACCAGCCGGGATGGGTGGAGGCATCGAACGGTAACTGTCGATTCAAGCCAGGAGAAAACAGTACCAGAACGGTTATTATCAGCAGGAGTCCGGTGAAGGCCATGATTTTTCGTGACAGCACCATGTTGAAAACCCGCGATAGACTCGCAGAGTCCTTTACCTGCCTGTAGATAACCGCAAACAAAATCCCGGAGAAAAATATGCCAGCCAGAGGCTTCAATGAGGCGCCATTTCCATATAATCGTATAAAATCTTCCCTTAAAGACATGTTTGACCCAATGATGAGCAGGATAAAAAACAGAATTGACAGGAAGGGTTTGATTCTGAAAAGCAGCGTGTTGATGATCATAACAGCAGGAAGGAGCAGATAGAAAAACATTTCCTGGGTAATTGTCCAGTAGTGGCCGTCTGCCTGGAGAAAAAGATAGTGCCTGATCGCAACATCGACATGACCGCTGAACAAGGTAAAACAGGTAATCATCGTAAAATACATCGGTAAAATGCGTTTACATCGCCTTAGCAGATAGGTTGACATGTACTGGTAGGAAAGTGCTTTATCCGGTTGCCCGATAAAGGGTGACGCCAGCAGAAAACCGCTGAGGCAGAAAAAAAGCCATACGCCGAATATACCACCCTTATCAAGAACCCCTGTATGGACGGCAAGAATCATCAGTGCTGCCAGGCCGCGGATACCATCGAGGGAATTATAGTTGACGCCAGCTGATGATTTTTTACTGCTGATATCTCTGATTGCATCAATAGTAAGCACAGATATATGCCTGGAAAAAACAAAGAATAGGAGTGCAAAAATAAGAGGTAGAAAAAAGCTCAGGAAGCTGTTTTCCAGAATTAGATCACCCTGGAAGGTGAGGAACGGATCAGAGGAGTTAATCTTGACGAGCAGATGGTCCGTTTCCAGAGCGTATGATTCAATTGCGGTGTTGGGAACAAACTGCTCGTAGATCTGTTGCGGGTCGAAGGTAATATCAGGCCCAAAACGACTGCTGAGCTTGAACTCAAAGAGTTTAACACTTCCGGCTTTGTTTCCCAGATCGATCCTTAACTTTCTTGCCACGTGGTTATTGAGGTAAATAACCTGTGATTGTCGTTTATCTTTTGTATATTTTTCAGAACGTTTGTTGTGTCTTTCCCGAAACCCAAGATCGTTGATCCCGCTTGAATAATAGGCAGTTACAACATCTTCATGGTCAAACTTGGCGTCCACTGATAAGACTGCAAAACTTGAAAGTACGACATATGAGATCACTATTTTCAGGAAGAAAAAAAGGCAGATTGAAACAATGGTTCGTGCCAGAGGGTTGTAGAAATTTTTCATTGTAATAAAAGTAAAAAATAGATCGGAACAAACGAATAAAATATGCGTGTATTTTTTCCATGCAGCCAGTGATTATATAACGTGTCGGGTTGAAAGATTCACTCGATTTGTCAATTTTTATTGATAAACACGGTTTCATTTCGTGCAGCGGATGCTCTGGATGCTCAGGAAACATTGGCACAAGTCTGTTCGGTGATTATACTGAGAATGTCTAACAGAGACCCAACGCATGGGGAATTATCTATGAAAAAGTTACTAGTATTGATAGTCCTGAGCACTTTAATGATAGCGGCACAAGCTTTTTCAGAAACAGGATATAAACGTACGCCATGGGGCTCGAAAAGTTGGAATGGCCCGGGTGCTCCTCCGCATTGGTCACCCAGGCCACCGGCTGGCAACCGTCCGATTGATCCCGGGTGGGGAGTCAGGCCTCCTTCTCACCGGCCTGACAGGTGGGGCAGGGTATACTATTACCAAAAGCCGCTACCCCAGACCATAATTGTCGAACAGGAAAAAAAGACACCAGTTTATGTACCGTACGTACCGGCGCAGAAACAAACCTCACCTCTGAGGTGCGGGGGCAGGACGGTGACCAGAAAAGACCCTGTTACCGGAGAGCTTATAATCGAGTATGTCTCCAGTTCACGCACTTGTCCTGAATAGTATTTTCTTTTGTAAGACCAATGTTCAATCGAAAGTTCTTATTGCTCCCTTTTAAACAGCGTTGTTGATATCGTCATGATGGTTCCGGAAATTCTTTATGAAGACAATCATCTGCTGGCTGTACTGAAACCATCGGGTCTGCTGACCCAGGGCGATATCAGCGGTGTGCCGTCCCTTCTGGAGATCATTAAGGATCATATCAAACAGCGTGATAATAAGCCGGGCAACGTTTATCTTGGAATGGTGCAAAGGCTTGACCGGCCTGTTTCGGGAGTCATCATTTTCGCCAAGACCTCAAAAGCTGCTGGAAGGCTGTCTGCCCAGATCAGAAGTCATCAGGTTGGAAAACTTTACGTGGCCGTAACCTGTTCAGCCAATCATCCCGGATCAAACGGGGCGCAATGGAGTGAAGTTGCAAATCATCTCCTTCGGGTCAGGGACAAGACAACGGTCACCCTCTCTCCTTCCAAACACTCACAGCATGGAGTGCTACGCCTGAAAACACTTTGTGTAAATAAGCAGAACTGTTTTCACCTTATTGAATTGGTAACGGGAAGAAAGCATCAGATTCGCTCACAACTGGCTCATCTTGGTCTGCCAATCTCCGGTGACCAGAAATATGGATCGAAAGTGTCATATCCTGTGAAGGAGGGTATCGCTCTTCATGGCCTCTGCTGTTTTTTTGATCATCCTGTAAAGCACCAGAAAATGAAGGTTGCAGTACCGCTACCGGATGGCTTTTCCAGCTATTTTTCCCGTATTGAAATGGAGACGATTAAATCTGCACTGGTCTCTGAGATCAACTGCTTTGGGGAAGGCGAC
>CAZOWJ010000089.1:11784-14026 GCA_964583415.1 uncultured Desulfocapsaceae bacterium | reverse complement strand
TTACAGTAAAAACCGTAAGTGCTTTATATATTTGGTGTAGCTAGGCGGGATCGAACCGCCGACCTCTTGAATTACTATCAGCTGATCGCTCAACCCACTTAAAACTGTACATTCAGACGAATAAGGTCCATTTAGAGTAAGTACTTTTATTCTTCGCCTTCAGTCCTAACAATCACCTGATTTACAATTTAATTTGGCGATAGCGGCTTTTCCACTACCCAGCAGATAGACTTCCGCATTTGCACCTTGACGCACAGATCGTTGGGCTCTTAGGGCTTTTTCCTTTGGCATGAAGTATGCCTCAATACCGTACTTCATTCGATAGCCGCTTCCCACACTTGCAATGCGACCTCGAATATAGACTCCTGACCTGGGCTTTTGGTGATGCAGTCCGGTGGCGATAAAAACCCCTTCTTCTTCTTTCAGGGTCACATAGCCCACCTCACTGGGTTTGAAGTGTTTTTGGGTCAAATTCTTATTGATGTTGGAGATGTCGTAATTGAGCCGCACATAGTTGCCGCGAAACAGACTACGCGGATCAATGGGCGCCGTCTTAAGAATAACGGGTGTACCAAACCAGAGGGGCCATACAGAGCTCAAGTATTCCGTGGCGAGCACCAGCATCTGGGCGCTGATAGTTAATGTCAGGCCGATAACAAGGAATTGCTTGTTGGCGGGAGTCCACTTTTTTATTGCCTTAAACATCAGCCACCTCCTTCTGCAGCATGTGGGATCGCCAATATCGTGCGGCTCCGAATAGAACGGTGGCAGCTATCATGAAAAGGACAGCACCCCCGATATAGTCCCCAATCAGATCAAAATAACGAAGCAGAGCGGTTAGCAGCAACACTCCGACTCCAGTGTAAAAGAAGTGTGTAATAGCATCGTCGATACCGCGACGAATAAGCCATACTCCGGTGACCACCAGCATCAGGTTAGTGGCAATGGCCAGGCTATCATCATGAACATTTCCCAGGTGGATCCAGAGAAAGGCCAGGAAAAAGAACAGGGCGTTGGTGAGGATGGGCCCTGAGGCCTTACCACCCGATGGTCGAGCGAGATAGAATCCTGCCACTCCGCCAAAAAACAAAAGCAACGGGGCAAAGGGACCGAAAAGGTAGTTTTCCTTGGCGAGTTCGCGCCAAACATCGTTGAAGCTAAGTGTCAGGAGTAAAATGATCCCCCCGCGCATCAACCATAGGTGCAGCACCTGGCCATAATTCCGAAGCCGGTGGTCGGAGCGTCGCCTGAGCCACCAGGAGAACCCTGTGAGTATTAGTCCCAGGGCTATTGTGGCAGGGAGCTGATCCATGATCAATTCGAATTTGTACCAGTCACCACCTATCAAGGCGAGGAGCAAATTGAACCAGAAGACCAGTCCGGCAAGCCCGCCCATAAAAAGCAGAGCTGAGTCTTTGCGTACCCATGCAAGCCAGATCGCGGCAACCAGGAAGAGTGGATAGCTTGCGGGGAAAAAATCTGTATTTGTTTCAACTATAGCCCATGTGGTGGCCAGAACCAGGCAGAGGAGGGCGATAAGCCGGCTCTGAGTGATGAATATCAAAGGAAGGACTCCCAAGGCCCAGTAAAATATGCCGTCTGGAAAATGTTCGCCAATATGGTAGATCTGGGCGATGAGCATGATGGTTGCGCCGTAGCAGATCGAACCGAAAAAAAGCCACAGCACCCCGGCCTTGTCACGGCCGCCCAGCAGCAGGCGCATTCCCTGCAAGTTGACGGCAAGGGTGATGAAGAACAGCAGCAGCATCCTGGTCAAACGAGGAATCTCGTCCCAGTTGTGGGAGACAATCAGGATCAGGGCAAGGCCAACAAACAATGCGGCCAACGCCGTTAGCACGTAATAACCCAGTGAAGTGCCGTGGGCGTCTTTAAGCTGGATATTATATCGTGCCAGGATCGCCTCACCCTGGGCAGATTCAATCAACCCATCGCGGACCCAATCCTCCACTTCCTGCGCCATATCTTTTTTAAACAACCTGAATAGTCGCATTTATTGTCCTTAAAACGTAGGGGTAGCTGGCAAATCGTTACATTGAAGCGTTTGCTTTAATATACATTATTTTTCAACACCTAATCCCGATTTTCTATTTCTTGGCATAACAAGATGGTATCCAAAAACTTGATATCACTTATTCTATGATATTTAGAAAGCAATTGGCAACTCGAACCACTTCAAAGAAACTACCCGCTGAGCTTCTCCTGTACAT
This sequence comes from uncultured Desulfocapsaceae bacterium, assembly GCA_964583415.1. GTDB lineage: Bacteria > Desulfobacterota > Desulfobulbia > Desulfobulbales > Desulfocapsaceae > MADRE3. The sequence continues at coordinate 11,798 of CAZOWJ010000089.1, read as the reverse complement.
CTAACGATGATGTT
>CAZOWJ010000089.1:0-11684 GCA_964583415.1 uncultured Desulfocapsaceae bacterium | reverse complement strand
ACCACTTCAAAGAAACTACCCGCTGAGCTTCTCCTGTACATCTAACGATGATGTTGAAACGGGCGAATACCTGTTTCTTGCCTTGAAGGCACCGATGACATCATAAAATTTTAAAATTGACCGGATAAAGCAAGTGGGCCACTATGCTCTCCCCTCACCAAATCCTCCATGGGTTCAGGAGGAGGTCTCCTGCACAATTGTTGATGATGTCAGTGACAAGACTGACAGGAGTGGGTCCGCTCAGAATTAGGATTTTCCTGGTCAGTTTTCCCTTTAGAACATTGATTTTACGGTAATGATTAATCCCATCATTAACAAAAAAATCAATACCAGCTTACGATAGAGAATTTGGGGGAGATGATTTCGTATCCTGCCGGAGAAATAGACTATGGCAAGTACAGCAGGCAGACTGACAATTGCAGTGAAAAATATGTCTGGTGATAAATAACCGAGCTGGTTCATGCTGAGCAGCATGATCAGGCTGGATAAGGTAAAAGAGATATTGATCGCCTGTACAAATGAGTTTTTGCTCAGATCGAGTGCCATCAGGTATGGCAAGACGGGAATTACCTGGGAGCCGGTCAGTCCGTTGATGAAACCGGTGAGAAACCCCACCGGTATTTTCAGCTTTCGTTCCCATTTCTGTGGAAGGATATGGGGGTTGTTGAGCATGGTCAGGAGTGAATAGAGAACCAGCACGAGACCGAGAATAATCTTGGCGATATTAACATTGATCGCAATCAGGATAGTAAGCCCTACCAGGAGACCTGGGATGCTTGATAGATACATAGGCCAAAACCTTCGAATCGCTTTGCCAAAAGATCCTGCCTGTATCATGATAATCATGTTGCTGACAACCGAGGGGACTATTACTAAGGGTATGGCAACCTTTAAATCAAGATGTAATGCCATAACCGGGAGGCACGATGTCGAAAATCCTATACCTGTCAGTCCTTTGATTAATGAAGCAATGAAATATGCTGTCAGGATGAAAAGATAATCGACACTATCCATTTCTGATCTCACCGATCATAGTATTAATAATTTCAACTGGTGAGTGACCTGGAAAACCAACTTTTATCTCGAGCATTGGCGGGTTGTGATCATTGATTATTCCTGGCCCAGTTTGGCAGTTTATTGAAAGGTGACTTGAAGATTTATGGTTCATCCGTCGACCGTGCCCAGACTATGTACTACCTTCTAATAAAAGCTGTTTTAATTTCAGTACGGCACTCTTGGGGCTTGTGAGAATTTTTCCCTTAAAGACTTCAGAAACAGAGATGCAGGCCTGGGCTGTAGAAAACTGTGCCAGCATGACAATATCAAAGTTGGTGAAATGTTCTGCTGCAGCCTGCCGCAGTAATGTATTGTGGCCAGGGCAGTCTCCTTCACTTAACCTGGTCATTGCCTCTTCTACAAGTATTGTTGTTAACTGGTCGTCCGCGTTCCGTGTTGCTGCTAATTCGTTGAACTCGTCCTGCATGGATTTTACACTGGGACCAAATGTTGTCAGCATGCCAATATTGCCGCCTGTTTGAAGTGCCTCCTCAAACATCGCTTCATTTGGTTTTAAGACCGGAATGTCAAGATTCTGTTTGACACTATCGATCGCTTTCCCGAAAGCAGAGCAGGTGTAGAGGATTCCATCTGCACCAATTTCGTGAGCGTATTCTCCAAGTGTCGCGATTCTATTGATGATATCTTCCGTAATGGTTTGTGCTCTTTTAAGATCGAGGCTTAATGAGTCATCAAGAAGATTTACCAGCTCAGCCTCAGGCCAGTATTCTTCAAAGGCCTGTCGGACAGGATCTATGGAAAAGGGAAGGGCGTGAATCAGAGCTATTCGTTTTATTTTTGCTGTATTCATTGTTTTGTTATCGATTATTACCGATACTATGTGAGTTTTTTGGGTACGCTATAGGAGGCGCAAAATTCTTAATGATGGCCCAATAGTATGCATTGCGGGTTTAGGAGTAAAGATTTTTATGGATGGGAATACATTGCTGATATCCGCACTTCATGTGTGCGAGAAACTATGAATAACGATTGTAATATAAACCACCTGGAGGATTTGTTAGCTCTCGGGCAGATTATCGCCGTGGCCCCTTCGGTGGTTATGGTTTTAAACAGCCAGTTGGATCTGTCTCTTTTTTTATCCTCTGGGATCAGCCTAAACTGCTGCGGTTAAAGGAATCTGACTGCGAACGCATTCTACGCCGCGCTCCAGCGCCTTCTGATTCTTTGAAAGCAGTGTCGCCGCCTTGGAGCCAAAAACCTTTTTAAAAGCATTCACAATGCTTGAACGACGGACAGCACCGGTGAGTTCGAGATAGGCGCCCAGCATCACCATGTTGGCCATTTTTACACTTCCACACCTTACCGCTTCCTCGTTGGCAGGAATATAGTAGACGTGGAGGTCGTCTCTGCTGCTCGCCTGGTCAATCAGTGAACTGTTTACCAGCAGCTCACCCCCTGCTGCCACCCGTGGTTCAAATTTGTGAAAAGAGGGCAGGTTCATGACGATTGCACAGCTGGCGTCATCGGTAATCAAAGGAGAACCGATCGGTTTATCCGAAATATTGACACAGCAGAAGGCAGTGCCTCCTCTCATCTCCGGACCATAGGAGGGCATCCATGAGACCTCTTTCCCTTCTGTCATTCCGGCATATGCCAGCAGCTGACCAAGTGACATCACCCCTTGTCCACCAAAGCCTGCACAGATCAATTTTTGAGATATCATCTAATCGTCCTCCAATGATTTATAAATCCCGAGTGGATAATAGGGGATCATATTCTCATCAAGCCACGTGAGGGCATCAATCGGGCTTAATCCCCAGCCGGTCGGGCAGGTTGAAAGTACCTCTATCATCGAGAAGCCCCGGCCTTCCACCTGGTACTCAAATGCTGTCTTTATTGCCTTCCTGGCTCGACGAACCTGCTTTGGAGAATGGACAGATACCCTGGCAATATATGATGCACCGGGAATCTCGGCAAACATTTCAGAGATTCGCAACGGACTGCCACAGTGGGCAGGATCTCGTCCTTTTGGTGCTGTGGTTGTCACCTGTCCGATCAGGGTCGTCGGAGCCATCTGTCCGCCAGTCATTCCATAGATGGCGTTATTCACAAAAACAACGGTGATATTCTCGCTTCGATGGGCGGCGTGGATAATCTCTGCTGTGCCAATAGAAGCCAGGTCTCCATCACCTTGATAGGTGAATACAATTTTGTCGGGATGAACACGTTTTGCACCGGTTGCAACTGCAGGTGCACGGCCGTGAGCGGATTCGATCATGTCAACATTGAGGTAATTATATGAAAGTATCGAACAGCCAACAGATGCACAGCCGATAGCATCACCCAGTACATCAAGTTCAACAAGAACTTCAGCGACGAGGCGATGAATAATTCCATGGGTACAGCCGGGACAATAATGGGTTATCTGTTCCTTTAAACCCGGAGTTTTGGTGAATATTTTGGACATTTTTCACCCCCGTTTCAGAAATTCTTTCACATGTTCGGCAATCTCACCAGGTGTCGGTATTACACCGCCAGACCTCCCGTAGAAGGTGACAGGAAATTTGCCTCCAACGGCAAGCCGCACATCATCAATCATCTGGCCGTGATTCATTTCAACACAGACAATCTGCTTGCAGACAGGCCTGAGCCTGGTAAACGGTTGTACTGGAAACGGCCAAAGTGTTCTGGGCCTGATTAATCCAGCCTTGATACCGGCTTTAGCCATGAGCTCTATGGAATCTTTTACTATCCGGGCAGTAGAACCATAGGCAACCAGAATAATTTCTGCCTCCTCGGTACGGAACCGCTCATACTGATACTCAGATTCCTCTATCGCCGTATACTTTTCCTGCAGCCTTCTGTTATTTTCCTCGAGTATTTCCGGGACCAGTGACATGGTTTTTACGATATTCGGCTCCCTTTTACCGCGATGACCGACTGCTGCCCAATCTTTGTTCGGGGTCGATTTTCGCTTCTGTTTTTTGAACTCGACCGGCTCCATCATCTGTCCGAGCATGCCATCACTTACAATGTAGACCGGAGTTCGATAGTGCTCGGCGATTTCAAAGGCCTCACGCATCATTTCAACAGACTCCTGGATGGTCGCGGGGGCAAGGGATGGAATTCGGTAATCGCCATTTCCACCACCCCTGGTCATCTGATAGTAGTCTGCCTGACTTGGCTGGATTCCGCCAATTCCAGGCCCCGCGCGCTGAACGTTAACAATTACACAGGGAAGTTGAGCAGCAGCAAGGACTGAGAGACCTTCCTGCATCAGCGCTATTCCCGGTGATGACGATGATGTCATAACGCGGCCGCCGGAGGCTGCGGCCCCATAGACCATATGAATCGCCGCCACCTCACTCTCAGCTTGAAGATACACTCCTCCATGCCTGGGAAGTTCTCTTGCCAGATATTCAGGAATTTCATTCTGCGGTGTAATCGGATAGCCGAAGAAATGTGTGCAACCGCTTCTTATTGCCGCCTCTGCGAGGGCTTCATTGCCTTTCATCAATGTTCTGGCCATATCAACCTCCTTCGCAGACGAGGCGCTCTACGGTGATCGCGTAATCGGGACACATTTGAAAACAGTTCCCGCAACCGATGCATTCATCCATTCGCTCAATATAGACAGGATGATAACCGTACGCATTCAATATGCTTTCTGACAGTTTGAGTAAATCAAGCGAGCAGGCAACCGTGCAAAGCCCACACCCTTTGCAGCGGTCTACAGAAATGATAATGGTACCCTTTATTTCTTTTGCCATCCGATACCTCCTCCTCATGTGAGTCGGCGTGTAACAAGAGCAATGTAGAGCAAGCACCTTTTTTGAATCAGTGATAAAAAACAAATTATAGTTTATTTTAACATAAAAAAGTTATATATGCCCAAACTAAAATATAAATATTTCAGCTTCTAAACAACCTGTTTATATACCTCTAATTATAATACTAATCAGTGTAATGACTAAGATCTATGATGCTCATAAAGGTAAATTAAGTTCGTCATAATAAATTGATTCGTCTTGTTCAGCGCCGATAGAACAGAACCTGAAACATGTGCAATGGTCAGCGGAGTGAAAAACGTTCTTTGATGGCATTTATAGAAGAATTGTAACTGTCAACGGGGAAAGAGCCGTTTGAATAGTTTCGACCATTGGTAGATGATATCTTGAGGGCTTGCTTTGCTAGCTCAAGGACTCGAAATTTGCTCCTTTTTAGGCGCCGGTTATGGGGGGAAGCGCCCCTGTTTGAAATTAATCAGACTTCATTTACCTGACTACTATTATGGTCTATATCTTGAAACAGTAGCCTTTTTCCTGTATTTACAATACGAGTGATAAGCGTTTTGATTAGATGGAATTTTCTGATATCTATTTGCGGGCAGCGGCCAAGACTGAAATTGGTGAGACGAAAAGTATGCTTCAGCAGATCGCCAGTGATGAGCGCAGTCATATAGCCAGGTTGAGCCGCTCTATTGATAACCAGAAGGGGGTGAAATGAAAAAGCAGCTTCTTCTCATTGGTGGCGGTCATGCTCATATGGTCACCTTAGCTAACCTGCAGTGTTTTGTTGACAGAGGTTTTGGGGTGACCGTCATCCAACCGTCCGAATACCATTACTACAGTGGTATGGGGCCGGGCATGCTGGGTGGGACCTACCAACCTGAAGACATTCGCTTTGCCACGCGCAAAGTTGTTGAAACAGAAGGCGGGCGCTTTGTCCTCGGTATAGCAAACCGTATCGATCCGGATAAAAAGCTGGTTTATCTGGAAAACAGTGAAGAGGCGATACCTTATGATGTGTTGTCCTGCAATGCTGGTTCCTATGTGACACGTGAGATGATACGCGGGGACTCAACCAACATTTTCACACCCAAACCAATTGAGGAATTACTCCTTGCCCGAGAGAAGATAGTTTCTTTGGCAAATCGTGACAAGATTACTGTTGCGGTCATCGGCAGTGGTCCATCGGCTATCGAAATTGCCGGTAATATCCATCAACTTTGTTTGCAGCCGATGGTTACAATGCCGAAAATACTGCTGTTGGGTGGCAAAAAATTTATGGCCGGACGACCGCAAAAAGTTGGCCATATGGCCAGGATGATACTTGAAAGAAAAGGGATTGAGATTATTGAAGCAGGATACGTTCAGCATATTGAACCTGGTCACATCCTGCTTGAAAACGGGCAGGATTATCGAGCTGATATTGTTTTTGCGGCAGTAGGGGTCAAGCCGTCACAGATTTTCGCCCGCTCGGGGTTACCGATTGGTCCTGATGGAGGCTTACGGGTGAACGATTACCTGCAGTCAACCCGGTACCAGAACATCTTTGGTGGGGGAGATTGTATCTATTTTGAAACCAAACCTCTCGATAAGGTCGGTGTTTATGCTGTGCGCCAAAACTCTGTACTGTATCGGAACCTGATGGCCTGTCTTGAAGGCAAACAGCTGGAGAAATTCTCACCCGGAGGCAGCTACCTTCTTATTTATAATCTGGGTGACGGGGAAGGAATACTGTACAAGTGGTCCATAACGTTTACCGGAAAAATTGCCTTTTACATCAAAGATTGGATCGATCGTAAATTTATCCAATCCTATCAGAAATATTGAACAATCGGCCTTAATCGACCATGTGATACCAGCATCTGAAATAATAATAGCCGATTTTATCCCCTTAAATCAGGAAGAACATGGTTAGTTGAAATATCTACCATTTGCTCATCTGCCTATAGAAATGATTGCTACTTTATCTATCCTGTTTGGGAGCAAGTTTTACATTTTTTCACGTACATCTCCGGACAACAGCTTAGATCTATTATTGCCGGATTTGAGAGAAATCGATTATCAGAAAATGTCAGATCGAGTGACGATTTCTGTACCTTAAACGCTGCCCGGTGATGGGCAGTTGGTGCTATGGTCCTGCCACCCAAGATCTAGTATAGACAGGCTTAATGCTGAAAGATAATCACCCTGATGTGGGTGCGATCGTCCTCGAGTGTACGAATATGGAACCGTATGCAGCGGCGGTTAGAGGAGTGACTGCCCTGCCGGTATATTCCATTTATAGTTTTATTCAGTGGTTTCAGGCCGGGTTACTTCCAAGGCAATTCAGCCGACAGGTTATGGATCCAGGTATATTTCCGACTGATACCATGGTGTAAGTATTGCTATTATCAGATCGTTACCACACCCCCAACAGCTCAGGTAATTTTTTTGGTTTCTGAGAATAGCTTTTTCACTCATGAGGCCTAACGTAAACATTACCCTGATCACCCATTCAATATTTTCTCTATTTTTTTTAAACATTTCCAAACTACAGCTCGTTATTATTACATTGTTAACCATAGTATCGTAGACTTTCAGCCATGAATCTCATCCAAATACTCGGTTACCAAATGTAACACGAATGGGTAATTGAGACTTGTCTTCGCTTAACTGCTTCACATTGAGACATGTGTCACATTGAGACACGTCCGTTCTGTTCAACTGCTATGAGCTATAAGTCAGGCTCACACAACAATTGTCTCAATTTGAGACAATTGTCGGAATTTAATAAGTCGAAAATTATTACAATAACTTTCAACCTCTGATTCTCAACCAATCGAATCCGGGAAATTTAACTATTAATTACAGTTTGTTAACTTCAGCAGAGCATTTCGTGCATCCTTAAATAAAGGGTTAGGGAATAAATGGCATGATTATCGCTATTGGAGGTGTATGTCAGGACTATCTTTTGATTGAGTGTTCACCACCTCAAACTGCTCTCAAGAATAACGGGGATTATCAAGTGAAAAAAATAGATGTTGTTGTCATTGGCGGAGGCATCTGCGGAGCCTCGGTTGCTTTGGGTCTAATCCGCAATGGAGCTGGTAAAGTGATCATGCTTGATGAGCAGCTTCCAACCCAACGTCTCTCACGCGGCAACTTCGGTTTGACCTGGTTTATGCCAAAAGGTGCAAATAATCCTGTTTACGCCAAATGGAGCCGCATGGCAACAATATTGTGGCCTGAATTCGCTGCCAAACTACAAGAAGAAAGCGGCTACGATATAGAGCTTGAGTGGAACGGTGGAGCGATGCATGCAACTGGTGAAGATCAATTCAATGCCTATGCCGATTCAGTTAAGACTTTAAGCAAAATTTGCGGTGATGAGGGGCTCGATTACCCGGTAAGGATGCTGGATCGCGATGAGTTCGCTTCAATGATTCCTGAGATGAAACTGGGTGAAGACGTTTCAGGTGCAATGTATTCAGCCGAGCAGGGACATGTAAACCCCCTGAAACTGCTCGGAGCACTCCGATGCGCTTTCCAGAACAGAGGCGGAATCTATTATGGTGGCTCTGCTGTATATTCCATAAGACCCACAAACGATGGCAGTGTTGATGTTATTACCGCTGATGAGACCTACCGATGCACCAAACTCGTGATTGCCGCCGGTCACGGATCAACAAGGTTGTTGGCAGAACTCGGCCAGACGCTTCATATCTATCCTCAGCGTGGGCAGCTTATCGTCACCGAGCGTGTTAAAAAAGTTTTACATTTTCCAATACTGGCAGTACGCCAAACAATGGACGGAACCTTCATGATTGGCCTCTCCACCGAAGATACTGCCCATGATACTCAGGTTACGGTAGAGGCGATGAAGAGCCAGGCCAGTGGAGCCATCAGACTTTTTCCAGAGCTGGCAAAGCTGAACTGGATAAGAAGCTGGGGGGCAATTCGTGTTATGACTCCAGACGGTGCCCCAATCTATGAGAGATTGCCTGATCATAAGAATATTTATGTAATAGTCGGCCATTCGGCAATCACTCTAGCCCCTGTCAAAGAAAAACAAATTGCAGACTGGATTCTTGAAAAAGAAACGGCATCTCAAATTTCTCATTTTAGTAATGGTAGATTCAATGTTTAAGCGTGAGACGGTAACAAAGACAACGGTCGAAATAACTCTTGACGGAAAAAATGCTGCTGTGCCAGGGGAAATGAGTGTGGCTGCCGCCCTGCTGGCTATCGGCAAGATCACATCACGAATATCTCCGGCATCGAAAAAGCCCTGCGCTCCCCACTGCCTTATGGGTGTCTGTTTTGAGTGTTTGATGGAAATTGATGGCGTACGTCGTCAAGCCTGTATGACCACGGTTAAGGAAGGAATGGTCGTTAATCGTAATGTGGAAGAAGGGAACGGAGGGAAATCATGAGCAGCCATTACGATGTGATTGTGATCGGTGCAGGGCCTGCGGGGATTACTGCAAGTTCTTGTCTGGCAGAGATGGGTTTAAAAGTCTTGACTCTGGATGAACAGAATCGAATTGGCGGGCAGATTTACAGAAATATAGAGAATGCCTCTGAACAAAACCTGCGAAAAATGGGGGAAGAATACCGCAGAGGACTTCAACTTGGAAAACGTTTCAAAAAGAGTAGCGCAGAATACTTAAATAACGCCTCCGTCTGGAATGTGGAACCTGAAGGTCGGGTCTGCTACTCAAGAGATGGCGTTTCCGAGAGGATAACCTCTAATTATATCATTATCGCTGCCGGGGCGATGGAACGCCCGGTGCCAATACCCGGATGGACGCTCCCCGGGGTCATGGGTGCAGGTGCGGTGAATGGGTTGGCAAAAGAGGCTGATCTCAGTCCCTCGGGTCCTGTTGTCCTCGCGGGCAGCGGACCACTTCTGCTTCTGGAGGCGGCACTGTTAATCGAAAAAAAGACGAAAATTGCTGCTATACTCGAAACCACGCCTAAGATTCCTTCAGCTAATACTCTTCCTTATCTACCCCAGGCTCTGCTCGGTACCGCTTTTCTTTTGAAAGGGGTGAAGATGCTCCAGGACATCAGGAAATCAAAAGTACCCCATTATAAAGGGATAACAAATTTGAAAGCTGTTGGCGAAACAACCCTGACTTCGGTAGAAGCTGATTATGGTACAAAGAAACTCAGCTTCCCTGCAGAGATGCTCCTGTTGCATTTTGGCGTCATCCCGGAGACCCATATTTACCGGCTCCTTAAATGCCATATGGAGTGGAATGAGAATCACCGCTACTGGTACCCGCAGACAGATATGTGGGGCCGCACAAATTTCGAAAAAATATTTGCGGCAGGTGATGGAACAACGGTCACCGGAGCCCTTTCTGCTGAATATAAAGGTGAGCTGGCAGGACTAGAGGTTGCACGATGCCTTGGAATCATACCAGATTATGAGCGTAATCGTCTTGCTGCCCCGATTCAAGGCGCACTCAAAGACGATGGTTATCCGCGGCCTCTTATTGATGCGTTCTTTGCATTCAACCCCAAACACTTTGCCTTTGAAGACGAGACAATTCTCTGCCGTTGTGAAAACATCTCAATCGGGGATGTGCGTACAATTGTCAGACAGGGTGTAACGGATCTCAATGAAGTAAAAGCCATTACTCGATGCGGTATGGGGCCCTGTCAGGGTCGCATGTGTGGGCCCGCTCTTGGTGAGATTGTTGCGACGGAACTGAACTGCTCTATCCCAAGGGCAGGGTTATTGACAATTCGTCCACCACTCAAGCAAATTCCTCTTGAGGAAGTAGCGGCAATGGATATTGCCGCGGATGGCGTTGATCCGGCAAATCTCTTTAAAAATCAAAGTAAACAAACAGGCCACTAGGAGAAGAAAATGAGTAACATAATCCGTATGGAAACATCGGAAAGAATGAGTAAAATCGTCATTCACAACGATACCGTTTATCTGTGTGGGCAGGTTGGAGATAGTTCGGATGGCTCAATTTCAATGAGCAGACAGACGGAAAACATGCTTGCTAAAGTTGACTCCCTACTTGAACAAGCAGGCAGTGGACGAGACTACATACTTTCTGCAACGATTTATGTCCGGGACATGAAAGACTTCGCCGAAATGAACACCGTCTGGGACAGCTGGATACCTGAAGGACATGCACCGGCCCGTGCCTGTGTGGAGGCCCGAATGGCAAGACCCGATCTGTTAGTTGAAATTTCCGTGATCGCCGCGGTTAAGAAATAAAATACGGAAGATCTAACTATTACGACATCTACAAATTTGCTTGGTTTTTATTAAGAAAAATCATCGAAGTCAGAGGAGACAGGGATGGAGAAATTCTTTAAATACATACTGCCGCTGCTGATCAGTATCGTTGCACTGATGCAATTTTACCAAGTCCTGATGAGATATGTTTTTGAACTCCCGGTCATGGGGCTCGATGAACTTGTTGTCTATCCAACCTTATGGCTTTATCTCCTTGGCAGCGTAAATGCGGCAAGAGAAGATACACAGATAAAGGCAAACGTTCTCGATGTCTTCTTAAAAACTGATAGATCCAGATTAGTGGTGCGCGTTATAGCGGATTTAATGTCCGTGATCGTTTCATGCTGGCTCACCTACTGGGCATGGGATTATTTTCTTTATGCTAAAAGGGTCTGGAAAGAGAGCCCCACTCTTTATATCCCGACATTCTGGGCGGAGTGTTCCCTGTTTATTGGTTTGGCTCTGATGACTTGTTACAGCGGTTGGTATCTCTACAAAAACGCAAGAAATCTTATTGTTGCACCCACACCAGCAAAGGAGTCATAAGATGGAAATAGTAACTGCTTCTTTAATCGCACTGGGGGTACTGGTATTGTTGCTCAGTTTTGGTGTGGCGTTGCCGTTCTGTTTTGGTGGCG
>CAZOWJ010000088.1:0-14666 GCA_964583415.1 uncultured Desulfocapsaceae bacterium | reverse complement strand
ATCTGCCGGGAGTTTGAAAACTCGCTGCGCTCAGACAGTTCAAACTCCTTATACGTCAGATTTAAGGGTGCTCAGCTACGTGCCAATGGGAATTGAACAACAGCCCCTTTGAGGGGCTACCAATGCCGGGCCCTCTGGACCCGGATATTTACTAAAGCTTTATGATAGCCAGCTTTTAGATGAAGTTTGAAGGTAAATTCTCTGTTTGAGGATAATCAATTCATAATACCTGGAATGGTATTACATCAAACCAAAAGGTGTGACAGGTAATGACAGCAACTAATGACCATCTGCCGCAGGTTACTATTTACACCGATGGAGCCTGCAGCCCAAATCCGGGCCCAGGCGGGTGGGGGGCTGTTAATATCTATGGCGGCCGTAATCCTGTCGAGTCATCAGGATACGGCGGTGAGACCACAAATAACCGTATGGAACTGACGGCGGTAGTGTCTGCGCTCTCAGCGCTTGAGCGTCCGCATAAAATTACACTCTATACCGACTCGCAATACGTCAAAAATGGCATAACCTCATGGATTAACAGCTGGCAGAGGAAAAACTGGCTTACGGCGAGCAAGAAACCGGTAAAAAATGTTGATCTCTGGAAAGCCTTATTAACTGAAAGCAAAGAACATGAAATCAGTTGGAATTGGGTGAGGGGACATACCTCGAATAGATGGAATGAACGTGCCGATGAATTAGCGGTGGCAGCGCGAAAGACAGGAGCTGGTTCTGAATCCTCCCTGAAGCCTGAAAAGACGAGCCAACCAGAAAACACAATACATCTGTACACCGGGGTAACCTGTAAACACTCAACAGGTATCGGAGCATGGTCTGTGATACTTTGCTGGCGTCATCATATAAAAGTGATGGGCCAGAAAGTAACCGGTATGACAGCCAATCAGCTTTATATTAAAGCTGTTGTTGAAGGGTTGTCTGGCCTCACCAAGAAAGTCCCTGTAGAAGTGCATACCCATTCAGGATATCTTCGCGATGGTGCGACAACCTGGCTTGCCGGCTGGAAGAAGAGGAACTGGCGGACTCGCGAAGGAAAGGCGGTCAGCAACATGGATCAGTGGCAGGAACTCTCCGGATTACTTGAGACGCAGGATGTGCGCTTTACCCTTGATGACCGTGACAATCCCCTGTGCCATATGCTTGAAGTGAAAGAGCTGGCAAGAGAGTTTGAGCAGGTATCCTGATGTCTGAATACCAGCCCTTCAAGCTTGAGAGTCCTTTTTCACCGGCCGGTGATCAGCCGCGTGCAATTGAAATACTTTCAGAAAGTATTGAATCCGGGGTTGAAAGCCAGGTTCTTCTGGGGGTAACCGGATCGGGAAAAACATTCACCATGGCGGCCGTTATCGATCAGGTCCAGAGACCGGCCCTGGTTATCGCCCCGAATAAAACCCTGGCCGCTCAACTCTTTTCTGAATTCAAAGAACTCTTTCCGCATAATTCAGTTGAATATTTTGTTTCCTATTACGATTACTACCAGCCTGAGGCATATATTCCTCAATCCGACACCTACATCGAAAAAGATTCTTCAATTAATGATGCTATAGATAAGATGCGTCATTCGGCTACCCGTGCACTTTTAACGCGACGGGATGTACTGATTGTTGCCTCAGTGTCCTGCATATACGGACTTGGTTCTCCAGATGAATATAAAAATATGCATCTCTTTCTCAAGGCCGGAGAAGACCATGCCCCGGAAGAAGTGCAGCGGCGTCTTGTTTTTATGCAGTATGAGCGAAATGATATGTCCTTTCATCGTTCAACGTTCCGGGTGAGAGGGGATGTGATCGATATTTTTCCCGTTCATGAGGAAGATAAGGCCATCCGGGTTGAGTATTTTGGCGATACGATTGAGTCAATTACGGTCATCGACCCGCTTCGCGGTGTTGTACTTGAACGGTTGCAGGAATATACGGTCTTTCCCGGTTCACATTTCGTAACCTCCAGAGAGCGAATGCAGATCGCTATTCGAACCGTAAAAGAAGAACTTAGACTGCATCTTGAATGTTTACATAGAGAGAATCGTCTGGTCGAGGCGCAGCGATTGGAACAACGCACCATGTTCGATCTGGAGATGATGCAGGAGCTTGGATATTGCAACGGTATAGAGAATTACAGTCGGCACCTCACGGGAAAATCTGAAGGAGTGCCGCCTCCAAATCTCCTTGATTATTTTCCGGAAGACTACCTGCTCTTTATCGATGAGAGCCATATTGGCGTTCCACAATTAAATGGCATGTATAATGGTGATCGATCTCGGAAAGAAACGCTGGTAAATTATGGTTTCAGACTGCCGTCGGCTCTTGACAATCGTCCACTTCGTTTTGAAGAGTTTCGTGAAAGAATCAATCAGGTGGTTTATGTTTCTGCTACACCCGGTCCCTATGAACTGGAACAGGTGGAAGGGAGGATTATTGAACAGCTGATCCGGCCGACCGGACTCCTTGATCCACGTATTGAAGTTCGACCTGCTACAACTCAAGTAGATGATCTTTTAGGTGAAATAAGAATCAGAACGGACAACAATGAAGCAGTTCTGATCACTACTCTGACCAAACGAATGGCAGAGGATTTGACCGATTATTACGAGAAACTGGGTGTTAAGGTTCGGTACTTACATTCTGATATAAAAACACTTGATCGGGTGGAATTGATACGGGACCTTCGCAATGGTGACTATAATGTACTTATCGGCATTAACCTGTTACGGGAAGGTCTCGACATCCCGGAGGTATCGCTGGTTGCAATTCTGGACGCTGATAAGGAGGGGTTTCTCCGTTCAGATCGCTCACTGATCCAGACCTGCGGCCGTGCTTCTCGTAATGTAGACGGTATGGTTATTATGTATGCAGATGTCGTGACCGGTTCCATGCAGAGAACCATAGATGAAACATTACGCCGCCGTGCATTGCAGCAGGAGCATAATCTGGAGCATGACATTGAACCTCAGACGATTGTTTCTGCTGTCAAGGATACCCTTCACCAGTATCTTAAAGACGCGGGATATGATACTGGTGATGGCAGTCAGGAGAGCTTGCAGGCGGCTGAAGAACCTTCATTTTATGGCTCGGTAAAAGAGCTGGACAAAGAGATAGCCGGGCTTGAGAAAAAGATGCACGATGCGGCCCGCGAACTAGCCTTTGAGGAAGCTGCACAGTTGAGGGACCGTATTAAAATTTTGCGAAAACTGGAGATTGAGATCGGGTGAAAAGGGGCATTGTTCAGCAGGTTATGGTCCGGGTCGTATCGTTTGTCGCTGTCTGGCTGCTGAGGATATGGTTTGCTACCTGCAGGGTTTCTATACATGGAGCTGACTTCAGGCGGATGGCGGATGAGCGCAATAATGCGGTTATAGCAGTATTCTGGCATTATTCAGTGTTCTATATGTTCTATCACTTGAGAACAGTGTCAGCAGCGATTCTTATCAGCGCCAGCGAAGATGGTGACTACATTGCCGGGCTTGCGCAGAACCTCAATTTCACCATAGTCCGGGGATCGCGAAACAGAAAAGGTTTGAGAGCCCTGAAAGAGCTGATTAACTATCTTAAAAGCGGTAAACATATCGGCATTGTGGCTGACGGTTCCCAGGGTCCGCCGCTCGTTGTTCAGCCGGGGGCAATCCTTATGGCATCCCGCACCGGCTCTCCTGTTTTGCCCCTTACCTGGTCCGCTTCACGGTATATAACCTTTAAGTCCTGGGATCGAACAGCGCTTCCATTACCATTTTCACACATTCATTTGTGTTATGGAGAACCTTTTTCTGTGCCGCCGAAGCTGGGCGGGGATGAAATAGAGCTCTATCGAAAGCAACTGGAAGAACGGATGAACAGTCTCTACCACCAATCATGGTCTCTTTATGACAAGGAAAAACATTGAGATGAGCCATTCCAAGGGGATCGTTATAGCAGGACTTGCAGGAGGGTCCGGGAAAAGTGTTGTTGCCGTCGGGCTGGCCGCACTATGGCGCCAGGCCGGGAAAATAGTGGCACCATTTAAAAAAGGGCCGGATTATATAGATGCCGGATGGCTCAAGTGTGCTGCCAGAAGAAACTGCTATAATCTTGATCCGTACCTGGTTTCAGAAGATCTTATTACCGCTTCATTTGAGCAGCGCTCCCAGGGGACAGATATAAGTCTGGTTGAAGGCAATAGGGGACTTTATGATGGTGTAACCCCGCATGGCGGCTACTCAACGGCAGAGTTGTCGCTTACCTTGAAATTACCGATTCTACTGGTGGTAAATTGCAGTAAGACGACACGAACGGTTGCTGCAATGGTTCTCGGCTGCATGAGGCTTGATGAGCGGATTTCAATTGCTGGAGTTATCTTGAATAATGTGGCAACTGAGCGGCAGCGCCGCATTATTTCCGAAGCCGTTGAATACTATTGCGGAATTCCTGTCCTTGGATCTGTTCCCCGAATGAAAAAAGATATATTTCCAATGAGACATCTCGGTATGATTCCACACCAGGAATATAGCGGCAGTGAAGGTGCGGTCCACTTTCTTGCAGAAACAATGAAAGAGCATATCGATATCCCCAAAGTTGAATCCATGATGGGAAATGTGGGTCGATCTCAGACATTCAATGGTATTGATTTACTGGCAAAGCCGGAAAATCGGTCTGTCAGGATTGGCATACTGCAGGATGCTGCATTTCAATTCTATTATTCAGAGAACCTTGCTGCACTGGAGCGCTGCGGAGCCGAACTTGTTGCCGTCAATGCCATCAAGGATGAGTGCCTGGAAAAAGTTGACGGTCTCTATATTGGTGGTGGGTTTCCGGAAACAAGTGCCCGTGAACTTGCAGCCAATGAACCGTTTCGGAGATCCATTCGGGAGGCGGCAGAAACAGGGATGCCGATCTATGCAGAGTGTGGCGGGCTGATATATCTTGGTACGTCGATTGTGATCGATAACCAGGAATATCCGTTGACCAATGTTTTTGCTGTTCGTTTTGGCATGTCAAGCAGGCCTCAGGCGCATGGATACTCGGTATTCAATGTTGATTGCAGCAATCCTTTTTACCCGGTTGGTTCAACCGTCAAGGGACACGAGTTTCGCTATTCAACGATTATTGAATACCAGGGAAGATCCACGAACCTGGCCTTCGAGATGACACGAGGAACAGGATTCATGAATGGTCGAGACGGTTTGACATACAAGAATGTTCTTGCCCTCTATACCCATGTCCATGCGGAGGGCACACCACTGTGGGCCTCATCTCTTGTCGAGAAATGTCGGGAATTTCGTCATGCCGGAGAATGACCGGTCAATGAACTGAAGCCTGGGTTGTACCCATCACTTTAACCGATATTTTATCCTTCTCATCCTGTGTGGGTTCAGGTTCTTTCCAGAGGATAAACTGCTCGAGTATACGCATGAAAGCACCCTGATCGTCCTTGCATTTGTCGCAGACACTTTCTGCATTATCCCGGTACATGATAATTTTGGAGGCGGGTTCACCTTCTTTGCTTATCGCCGCCATCTTACGGCAGCCACAGTCAAGCCGCACGACAACAACACCAATGCCGTCCGGGCTCCCTTCAAGGATTCCCTCGACCATTGCCCGCTCCCGTTTCTCAAGGTACGCTTCCTTTTTATTTTGTTTTGTCATTTTAGACATCATTACCTTCCAGAATGTTTTTATGAGTTTCTGTTGTTTTCCATCCGCTCTATTGAGGCTACACAGTAATGCCAAAAGAGATGAACGCAATCGAATTTGATCAAACCCATGATCAGTCAGCGGCCATTTACGATATTTTATACGTGCAATTTATTATCTGGTATGCTTTATGTCTTTTGTGGTACTACTTTTTTAAAAGAGAGAAAGAGAAGGTGCTGGTACAATGTGGTATCTCTTTTTTTTCACTTGACAAAAATTGGGTGGTACATTAATGGATATTTACACGAAACGATTGATTGTAGCGTTTATTTGCTAGGCTGGCTAAATATATGTAATGTTTAGCTTATTTATTTCCCCGTATGGAGGTGTGTAATGTTTGAAGTTATAGTTGACAAAGACAAATGTAGTGGCGATGAAGAATGTGTTGCAGCATGTCCTGCACAGGTCTTTGAGATGGTAGACGGCAAAGCTGATCCAGTAGAAGCTGACGAATGTCTTGGTTGTGAGACCTGTGTCGAAGTTTGTCCGGAAGGTGCTATTACTGTAACCGAAATGTAATTCGACCAGTATATTGCTTCTAAATAAGCCCATCCCCCTGCTGGGGCGATGGGCTTATTTATTTGAGTCATTCGGATTGTTCTCAAGGGTGCGAACCATCAAACAGTATAAACCGGGTGTGGCTCGTAAAATCCATATATTGAGTGCCGCATCGCTGTGGACGATAATCGGCGCTCTGCTCCTCTTTCGTGGATTCAGCTATCTCATTGAAGCTGGAAGGCTATGGTTAATTCTTCCCGGAATCGCAGCAGGAACCCTGAAATCATACCTTGTACTGGATCGCTCAGCACGCAGCGGACTTGATCGAATCAGAAATTTCTCAGATAACACCTGCATCGGTGCTGTATATTCCTGGAAAACCTGGCTGGTTGTCCTGGCGATGATGTTATTTGGGATTTTTCTACGAAAACTTTCGCTTTCACACTCTATCGTTGGGACGATTTGTGTTACCATAGGCTGGGCGCTTATGTTTTCCAGCAGGCATGCCTGGAAGGAATGGGCTCACCTCAAGGCAGAGCGTCGTTGATTATGACAATTTCCTCGTATAATAAAGTCGTAATAGATACCAGAAACCTTCAGCATAACCTCCGTGTGCTCGGTGAACTGCTCGGCCCCCAGACCGATATTATGGCAATGGTCAAAAGTGATGCATATGGTCACGGTCTTGAAGCCTCTGCCGCAGCCTTTGCAAGGGAGAACTGCACCAAATTCGGCGTTGCAGAGATTGCTGAAGGTGTTGAATTACGCAATAGCGGCTGCACCGGCGATATTCTCATATTTTTAGGATTTGACCCACTTTATGGTGACTACTTTTTCTCTCATGATCTGACACCGCTGATATTTTCAAGAGAAGATCTAACTACTATCGCAACACTGGCCGAGAACAAAAAACAGAAAATTTCAATCTATCTTAAATTTGACTGCGGAATGAGCAGGCTTGGCTTCAAACCTCGTGAAGCCCAGGAGCTGTTTTCGCTCGTAGATGATTCTCCTCATCTCGCATTAAAGGGAATTATGAGCCACTATCCCTGTTCTGATAACAGAAACTCTGAAAACAGCCATGATGTTTATCGTCTGTTTACAGGGATCGTTGAATCGATGGACAGGATGAAGAGACCTGTCATGTCGGCCTGCAACTCTGGCGGTACACTTTATTTTCCTGAAACTCACGGCGAACTGGTCAGAACGGGTATTTCACTCTACGGGTACTGTCCGGACAGTGAAGAAGGTCGTAAGACCATAACCGGGAAAAAATTGAAACCTGCAATGAGCTATATATCCCGGGTTTTACAGGTCAATGAAGTCTCCAGAGGGGCCGGTATCAGTTATGGTCACACCTTTACAGCCCGATATGATATGAAACTTGCGGCCCTGCCTGTGGGTTATAGTAATGGTTATCCGAGAATTGTGTCGAATCGGGCGCAGGTCCTTATTAACGGGAAACGGGCACCGATTCGCGGCAGAATATGCATGAATCTCTGTATGGCTGACATAACAGAGATAGAAGGAGTGAGTGCAGGAGATGAGGTCGTTCTGCTCGGGTCGCAGGGGAGCGAAACCATAGATGCAGACGAAATAGCCAGCTGGGCTGATACCATCAACTATGAGATCCTCTGCTCACTCGGAAACAATAACCAGAGAATTTATATATAAGATTATGATTAGGTCTGTTTTAAAAGAAATAATAGATAGCTGTTTTCACCAGGGAGTGCGTGAGGGCGCCTGGTCTGAAGATGCTCTGGGGAAATATACTGTTGAGGTTCCAAAGCATGAGAATCAGGGTGACTTTTCAACTAATATCGCCCTGGTTGTGGCCGGTATTGAAAAACGGAACCCTCGAGAAATTGCCGCCCAATTTGTATCCAGGCTCCAACAGGAAGACGAGCTCATTTCAAAGCTTGCTATTGCCGGGCCAGGTTTTGTCAATATAACGATCCAGAAGAGCAGGTGGCAAAAGCTGCTCAAGGTGGTTGAACGTTCGGCAGATCAATTTGGCAGAGTTGATATTGGCCGTGGCAGAAAAGTGATGGTTGAGTTTGTCAGCGCCAACCCGACAGGCCCACTGTCTGTAGGCCATGGCCGCCAGGCTATCCTTGGTGATGCCATATCCAGACTGCTTGAGGTGACCGGGCACGACGTCTACAGAGAGTACTATTATAATAATGCCGGTCGACAGATGCGCGTACTTGGCGAATCGGTTAGAGCCAGATATTTAGAACTTTGCGGCGTGAGTGCGGAGTTTCCCGAAGATGGTTATCAGGGAGACTATATCATTGATATCGCCAGGTCTCTGGTTGATGACGTTGGGGATTCTCTTGTTAAATCCTCAGACCACACCCCGTTCACAGGCAAAGCTGAAGAGGAGATATTTAAAACTATTTCTTCTACGCTCAAGAGGATGGGGATCGTCTTTGACAATTATTATAATGAACGCTCTCTTTATGATGATGGGCACATAGACTCGGTTGTTAAGGAATTAAGGGAGAAAGGACTCGTTTACGAAAAAGATGAGGCAACCTGGTTTAAGACAACAGCGTTTGGTCAGGAAAAAGATCGGGTCATTATCAAGTCAACGGGCGAACCGACCTATCGGCTGCCCGATATTGCCTATCACAGGGAAAAATTCAGGCGTGATTTTGATTGGCTTATCGATATCTTTGGGTCTGACCATATCGCCACGGTTCCTGATGTTATGGCTGGGTTGACCGCGCTTGGCTATGATTCTTCTAAAGTTACGGTCCTCCTTCACCAATTTGTCACCCTGATGCGGGACGGGAAACAGGTAAAGATGTCGACACGCAAGGCTACCTTTGTCACTGTAGATGAATTGCTGGACGAAGTTGGTACTGATGTGGCGCGCTTTTTCTTTATGATGCGTAAGCCGGACAGCCAGCTGGAGTTTGATCTCGATCTAGCCACCAAGGAGAGCCAGGAGAATCCGGTGTATTATGTACAGTATGGCCACGCAAGGCTTTGTTCAATTCTTCGTCAAGCCGTGGAAAAATCAGTTGATCTTGTAACCTATGAACAGATAACAAGTGAATTGCTGAAAGAAGATGAAGAAATAACCTTACTTAAATCAATAGCCACCTTCCCGGCAGTGATTGAAAATGCGGCACGGGAGCTTGCCCCGCATCGGGTTATCTTCTACCTTATGGAGCTTGCCGGCCATTTTCATAGCTATTATAACAGGCACAAGGTAATTACAGAAGATAAGGAGTTAAGCCAGGCGCGACTCTGTCTCGTTGAAGCGCTGCGGACCGTTTTCAGCAATGGTTTGAATATTCTCGGCCTATCCGCCCCTGAAAAAATGTAGCACTATGGCTGCACAGAAACGACGACCAATTAAGATAAAATTTGAATTGACCCGCAGTGGTATTGGTGGTATTGCCATCGTCTGTTTCTGTATTTTTCTCTGGATGTTTTTGCTTGGTGTATGGGCAGGACAGTCTCTGCTTCGACCAACGAAGCCGTTCACCGCCGAGTTCGATGCAGGCACGGTGAAACATGAAGAACCAGTCGTTCATCTTGAAGCCCAGAAAAAAATAAAACCATAATGTGATACGTTACAAAAAGTGGTTAAGAACATGTTGTAGGGATATTGTTTTGTGACCATACGGGTGGGAAGGGAGGCTTTGAGATCCATTCACTCGCTTCTTCAACAGTACTCGGATATAGAATTACTTTTTGGACGATCGATACATTTTTTCTATGGCCGCCCGCGTGATTTCATCGTCCATGATCAAAAAGACGCTACCATATCATTGATTTTTTTGTACTGGTAAGTTGAACATTTTCATTATCATGCTTAGTATGCGCACCGTTAAATATCTTTAATCTTCCACCTAATACATAGATAATATCATGATCGGAAAAGTCCTTACCAAGGTTTTTGGCAGTAAGAATGAACGTTTTCTAAAAGAGATCCAACCATTGGTCAATCAGGTCAATGAGTTGGAACCTTCTGTTCAGCCCCTTGATGACGCTGCACTGGCAGCCAAAACGATTGAATTTAAGGAGCGGGTTGAGAAGGGAGAAACCCTTGATGCACTGCTGCCTGAATCGTTTGCCGTTATCAGGGAAGCCTCCAAGAGAACCCTTGGTGAACGGCATTTTGACGTTCAGATTCTTGGCGGGATCGTTTTACACAAGGGTATGATTGCCGAAATGAAAACCGGTGAGGGAAAAACATTGACCTCAACACTTGCCGTATACCTTAACAGTCTTGGGGGCAGGGGAGTTCATGTCGTTACGGTCAATGATTACCTTGCCAGCCGCGATGCCGAATGGATGGGGCAACTCTATCGTAGCCTCGGTCTGAGTGTTGGTCGTATAATTCACGGCATGGAAGATCCCGAGCGGCGGGAGGCTTACGGGGCTGACGTCACCTATGGTACAAACAATGAATTTGGCTTCGATTATCTGCGCGACAATATGAAATTCGAGCTGGCTGATTATTGCCAGCGAGATTTCAATTTCGCAATTGTGGATGAGGTTGACTCAATTCTGATCGATGAAGCCAGAACACCGCTGATCATTTCCGGTCCCGCCGATGTATCAACTGAACTTTACAAGAACGTTGATACAATCATGGGTAAATTCAAACGGGAGGTTCACTATCTGGTTGATGAGAAATCACGGCAGGTTTCTTTGAACGAAGATGGCATCTCCCTTGGTGAACAACTGCTTAAAGTTGACAATCTCTATGATCCTGCCAATATAGAATACCTTCATCATCTGAATCAGTCGCTGAAGGCCCATATTCTTTTTCAACGCGATGTAGACTATATTGTTAAAAACGGCCAGGTAGTAATCGTTGATGAATTCACCGGGCGAACCATGGAAGGCAGGCGCTACAGCGATGGTTTGCACCAGGCGCTTGAGGCCAAGGAAAAAGTAAAAATAGAACGAGAGAACCAGACTCTTGCCTCTATTACCTTCCAGAACTATTTCAGGATGTATGACAAACTGGCTGGCATGACCGGTACTGCTGATACTGAGGCTCCGGAATTCAAGAAGATTTATAATCTTGACGTTGTCGTTATGCCAACCCATATGCCCATGGTACGAGCGGATTATGCCGATGTGATCTACAAGAACGAGAAGGCGAAGTATCGGGCCATCATTGATGAGATAAAAGAAAAGCATGATGCTGGACAACCGGTTCTCGTGGGTACCATCTCAATTGATGTATCGGAAAAAATCTCCAGGCTACTGAAAAAAGATAAAGTTCCACACGAAGTTTTAAATGCCAAGCACCATGAACGTGAAGCTGAAATTATAGCCGATGCAGGTGGTCTTGGAAAAGTAACAATTGCTACCAATATGGCAGGTAGAGGGACAGATATCAAGCTTGGTGAGGGGGTAATTGACGCTGGTGGCCTTCACATACTCGGCACCTCTCGCCACGAATCACGGAGAATTGACAATCAGTTGCGTGGGCGTTCAGGAAGACAGGGCGACCCTGGAACCTCCAGGTTTTTCCTGTCGCTTGAGGATGATCTGTTGAGAATATTTGGTTCTGGCAAAATCTCAGGGATTATGGACAAGCTTGGAATGGAAGAAGATGAGCCCATCGAACATACCATGATTAGCCGTGCCATTGAGAATGCCCAGCGGAAGGTGGAAGGGCATCATTTTGACATTCGTAAACATCTGCTCGAATATGACGATGTGATGAATAACCAGCGGGAGATAATCTATCGTCAAAGACGAGAAGTGTTGTCCGGGGATAATTTGCCAAATGTCTTGCAGGATATGACAGAAGACCTCATCGATGGAATTTTAACAGAAGTAGCCGATGATCGTCGTTCAGCTGAAGACTGGGATTGGCAGCGATCTGATGAAAGAATGACTGAAGCTTTCAACCACAAAGTCGAGTGGACAGACGAGGAAAAAAGTAGCTGCACGAAAGATTCTTTGAGAGAAAAACTGCTTGAAATTTCCCAAGAAGCCCTTGCTGCCCAGGAAGAGGCTAATGGCGCCGAGACTCATCGTCAGATTGAGCGAATCATTTTATTGCAGATGGTGGATAATCACTGGAAAGAGCATCTGCTGTCCATGGATCATTTGAAAGAGGGGATCGGCCTGCGAGGATACGGACAGAAAAATCCGTTAAATGAATACAAAAAAGAAGGATTCGATCTGTTTATGAACATGATTGAGACCGTTAAGCTGCAGACCATCACCAACCTGATGCGCGTTCGCGTTGTCAATGATGAAGAGATTGAGCGACGTGAGGAAGAAAGGCGTCAGCGTCAGGAACAGGAAATGAGACTGAACAAAGGAGCAGCAGGCGAGGGAGCAAAGCCTGCTGTGCCAATCAAACGTGAAAGCGAGAAAATTGGCAGAAATGCTCCATGTCCCTGCGGTTCAGGTAAAAAATACAAAAAATGTTGCGGGAGGGTTTAAGATAAGAGCCGGCCAAAGGGCCCTTATCTTGATTGGCAGGTCCTTATCAGCCATGCAGTTTCCCCGGCTGCATCAGATGCTCCTCCATGTGCCTCAGTTCGTCGATGCCTGAGACCACAATTTTAGGATCAACAGTAAGCTCTTTCTTGCTTAATTTGTTTTCATAGTCCATCTGGGCCAGGACGTGTTTGATACAGTTCAATCTGGCCAGTTTTTTATTGTCGGAGCGGATGATGGTCCATGGTGAGAGGGTGCGGTTGGTCTCCTGCAGCATCTGGAATTTTCTTAACGAGTATTGATCCCAGTACTCCTGGGCAAGGTTGTCTACCGGTGACAGTTTATATTGCTTGAGAATATCAGTTTTACGTGATTCGAACCGCCTGTTCTGTTCGTGCTTGGAAACAGAGAAATAGAACTTGAACAATTTTATCCCATCTTTGACCAGAAGTTCCTCGAGCATCGGCACATCTTTTAAAAAACGTTTATTCTGCTCATCGGTGCAGAACCCCATAACCGGTTCAACCATGGCACGATTATACCAGCTGCGGTCAAAGAAGACCAGTTCTCCGGCAGACGGCAGCTGGCTGATGTACCGTTGAAAATACCATTGGGTCGACTCGGTTTCATTGGGCTTCATCAAGGCGACGACCCGTGTATTTCGAGGATTCAGGTGTGCGATAAATCGTTTTATCGTACCACCCTTGCCTGCAGCATCTCTCCCTTCAAAAATCAGTAGAATTCTCGTGCCTCTGGCTTTCATTGCTTGCTGCAGTTTCATTAATTCGACCTGCAGCTTGCGAAGCTCAATTTCATAGGCCAGGTGCCAGTTTTTAATCCAGATTGCTTTTTTATCCTTGGATTCTTTGGAATCAATGTTTTTTAGTGCTGTCAGTTCAAAAAGTTTAACGCTGCTTTCTGTATTGTCTTTCTTGTCGTCAGTTTTTTTCTTACCGTTTTTGGTCATGTCTTCACCGTCTCCATTTGAATTATTGATTGATCATAACAAATAAAATTAACGTAGAGGCGCACCAAATTTCTTCTGCTGCATTTTCATTATTTTGAGTTCTTTACCACCGGGGATAACGACATCCGGATCGGCTTTAAAGCTAAGCGTTCGGCTTCTGCCCAGATACTTTACCGATGAGAGAATCAGTTTCATCGTTTCCCTCCGGGCAAGATGTTTATCATCTGAGCGAATAATCCACCATTTTGATTTCTTTGTGTTGGTCTTCTGGAGAAGTACTTTTTTCTTTTCAGTAAAATCATCCCACAAATTTTGGGCCTGCAGATCAACCTCACTGAGCTTCCATTGTCTCAAGGGATCATTTTTACGCCGCTCAAATCTACGAGCCTGTTCCTGCTTTGATACGGAAAAATATAACTTAAGCAGGATTGTCTTTCCTGCATCCATGATAAAATTTTCTTCGTAAGAGGTTACTTTCTTAAGAAAACGATGATATTGCGCATCAGAGCAGAATCCCATAACCGGTTCAACCATAGCACGATTGTACCAGCTCCGATCGAAAAGAACAATTTCTCCAGCATGCGGAAACTGTTCAATATAACGTTTCATATGCAGTTCTGTCTTTTGTGATCCATTCGGTTTACCAAGCGCAACAACACGGTAGCGCTTTTCATTCATGTAGCGGGTAACCCTTCTGATGGTGCCGCCTTTACCTGAGGCATCTCTGCCATCGAACAGGATTATCATTTTTTTCCCCAGCCGTTCGAGATGATTCTGCATTTTGATCAGCTCAGCCTGGTAGGGCTTTAGTTCTTCAGTATCATAGAATTTTAACAGCGCTGCGGTGACAATCTGTTCTTTATCCCCCCTTTTCAGGACACGATAAATGTTTCTGACCTTTCGGGAGGGTTTTTTACTTGAGATATCAGGACTGATATCCTTAATGACATCCCTGATTACGGGAGAAACTCCTTTTTCTACTTTAACATCCATGGCTTTTGGACCTTTTTTGTTTTTCATTTAAAGTTTTTCCAATTTTGCAACGGGAGACAGATTAAATTTTTCTCTATGGTGTCGAGGGGACTGATTTTTTT
>CAZOWJ010000087.1:0-14879 GCA_964583415.1 uncultured Desulfocapsaceae bacterium | reverse complement strand
TATAATAGTCATCATCAATACTTGAAAGATACCTCAAAAGACAAAATTGCCTTTCACGAACAATTTGCCTGATCGTTCGAATGTTTTTTCTCAGACGACTTAACCATACCCCCATATCAGCGCTGACCTGTAATGTTTTTTCGCAACCACCCAGCAACGCTCTTGTGCAAAGCAACAGGATAATTATAATGATTTTTCTGGTAGTCTATTATTTCTCTCAACGACTGATTTCCAACCGATAGAACGGTAAGTTCCAGCTCAAGGGAGTGAATGGTGTTTACGTTTCGGGGTACCGGTATGGTTATCTGAGGGTCAGTATCTGAAAACATGAAGACATTCCCACTTCTGTGCACAGCATTACTTGATAAATTATCGGTAACCAAACTGGTTGAATCCTCTGTTTCATGAATGATCAGATGTTCAATTTTTATACACGCTGAACAGTCAATCGGGTCTAAACGAATTATTCTTGGTTTTGGAACTGTATTCAGCTCAAAAGAAATTCGCTGAGTCCCCTTTATTATCTTTCTGACAATGCTATCCTTTTCGTTAAGACCGTTTCCAATATCGATATAGAGTCTGCATGTATGATAGGGTTCCCGCAGCTCTATAAGATTTCCAATCCAGACCTCAATATTCTTACCGATAAACTCCTGATGACGATGGTAAATACGTGTAAACATCTCGATTTTCTGCCATTTTTCTTTCGTCCTGACCATCGAATCAGGGGATACTCGATAATAGAACAAATGACTGTCAAGTTGTCTGACCGTTCTGCCCCTCTCTATTAAAGACAACCAGAAATCATAATCCTCCCAGCCATAACTCATGCCGGAATCGTACCCTCCGACTGCTTCCCAATCCTCACGCCTGAAAAGAGCTGAACAGAAAATCACATTGTCCTTCAACATCTCTTCAAGACTATACACCGGTAAGACCCACTCACTTTCGACGGCACCAAAAAGCATGGCACGGCAATAAACGATTCCAACATCGGGTTCAGCGTCAAGGAGGTGAACCGCCTTTTCGATATAGAGAGGCGCTATACGATCATCGGCATCAAGAGGGAGGATATATTGACCACTCGCTGCCGAAATACCATTGTTTCTTGCTGCCGCTAACCCTTGGTTTGTGGTCCTGAGTACTCTCGTTTTATCACGCTTGAGTGCTTCCAGAGTAGTGTTTGTATTTTCATCCGTAGAACCATCATTTACAATAATTATCTCAAGATCCTGAAAGGTCTGAGCAAGAACCGAATCGACAGCTTCTAAGACATAGATTCCCTGATTGTAGCAGGGAATTATTACACTTACCTTGGCCATGGCATGAAAGAGATGATTTCTAATTAACAGAGCTCGTTATTGTTTCCGGTCAACAATACTCCGTTTATGCTTCCGGGTAAATAATGAAAGAGTGTGTAATCTGTCCTGCAGGTCAATTGCTGTTTGAAACAGATGCCATTAGAGACCTTAGATGGGTGCTATTTTATCAAATATATGGTTATACAATCGTAAATCGTAGCCTACCAGCGGGTGGAGAATCTCCCGTACTTGAGGATCTGCAACATCATAAAGCGGCTCTGATTTTGATCTATTAAGCTGTTTCGATTTTTCAATTTTCTGCAGCTTGTTTATCTTAACAAAATCGTTTAAGAAATGTTCATATTTATCTGTAGTTCCGATCATATTGAATTTTGCTGTGTTTTTAATTGCCTGGTTATAATCGATATCCGAGATACGATCAATTTCCTGGTTACAGAAATAACGAGTCTGCATGTTGTCAAAAAAACGTGCTTCAACATCACCCAGATTCTGTACAAATTGACTCATCTGCGCTGGCACCTTAAAATTGACCTGAGCAATTTTTCTTCCGAGCTCATATATAACGCGATTGCTGTACTTAAAATAATTATCAGAATCCTCATTTACTGTCTTTATCATCCATTTCAGGTGGGAATGCAGATGCGCGTAAGGCTCTCGGACAATAGTGTAGAGTTGGAAATTTCCATGACAGAAAAATTCCTGGAACAATCCGAATCGCAGATGACCTGACAGAAAACGTTTTTTTCTGGCAAGAAGAGCATATCGTTTTCTGTCGTCGAGTTCAATATGTGTTGCGATTTTACTCTTTGGAAGAAGTGTAAACATCTCTGTGTTAAAAGAAGTTCCTGCCGTTTTAGGGATATGCATAAATAAAAGCAGTGGCTGAATCCGCGGAAATGACGGTACCAGAAAACTCAAATCCCCCAGACCCCACTCTTTTTTCCGACGGCTGATCATGTCATGATGAAGCACTGCCAAACGACGGTTTGAATGCTCCAGGGTCAGTGTGTACGCACCTTTCTCAAAAGAGGCAACAGGAGGATCAATAATCAGCTCAAAACCACATTTTCCTGTCGGATGAAGCCCCAGCTCAAACAGATCTTCCCTGAAAATGTTGGCTGATGTCTGACCAATAACTTTGCCTTTATATCGCAAACAGAGATTTACAACAGTTCTCTTGTTGAATCTCTGGTAGCACCAGCCAGAAATATAATTTTGATTCAGACGATCTATCGCCAGTTTATGGTAGAAGTTCATTATAATGTCAGGTTGATCTCAAGGAGCTACATTTCTTTTCATTGCTGGAAATATAAGCAGGCCGTCTTACTGTTTGTCAATCATCAATTGGGAGTGTCAGGCTTAAAGCGTTTAAATTCACCATCACCTTAAATACCATAATACTTTAGCAAATGTTAGATCAGGAGTTTCTTTCATCCATTCCTCACGCCCCCGGCGTCTACTTGATGCTCAACAAATCTTCTACCGTACTCTATGTCGGAAAGGCAAAAGATCTTTTCAAACGGTTATCATCATATCTTCATTTTTCCGGGTCTGACCACAGCAAGACATCCGTTATGCTCCGTCAGGTGAGTAAAATCGATACACTGATGACAAATACCGAAAAAGAGGCTCTGATTCTCGAGTCATCCTTAATAAAAAAACATCGCCCTAAATACAATGTTATTTTGCGTGATGACAAAAGCTATCCGTTCATCAAGGTTACCGTTCAGGAAGAATGGCCTCGTGTTTTCATGACCCGTAGAAAAAAAAGGGATGGTGCGCGATATTTTGGTCCATACTCTTCTTCGTCGGCCATGTGGTCCACACTCAAACTTCTCTTTTCATTGTTTCCACTCAGAAGATGCAAAGGCGCAAAACTCAAGCCCCGCAAAAGACCCTGCCTGAATCACCAGATGAACAACTGTCTTGCGCCCTGCGCCGGAAAAGCAGATATGGGTCAATACCAGGATATGGTAAATAAGGTCATCATGTTCATGGAGGGCCGAAATAAGCCCCTGCTAAAGAATCTTAAAAAGGAAATGATTCGCGCAGCAGAGCTGGAGGATTTCGAGAAGGCTGCCCTCCTACGAGATCGAATTTCCGCCCTTGACAAAACGCTTGAAAAACAGATTGTCCTTTCGAAAATACAGAAAGACAGGGATGTGTTTGGTTTTTATCGTCAGGGTGTTTCGGTCTCGGTTGCACTGCTGTATGTAAGAAAAGGCATACTTGGAGGGAGTCGTCGTTTTTTTCTCGAAGATCCCTACGGAGATGACAAGGCAATTCTCTCGCAGGTTATAAAGCAGTTATATGATGAATCAAATTTCCCTCCTGCAGAACTACTCCTGCCCCATGATTTTGAAGACAGGGTGGTCATGGCTGAACGACTCTCGGATCTATCGGAAAGGATAATCACACTCAGCATTCCTCAACGAGGAGAACCAAAGGAGCTGGTTCACATGGCTCGTACCAATGCCAAACAGCTCTTTGATGAACAGCAGAACAAAAAGCGGTCATGGCAGAATCTTGCTGAAAATATACAGAAAAAACTGCATCTCCCGGTTCTGCCCCATCGAATAGAGTGCTTAGATATCTCAAACATCAGCGGCACCAATGCGGTCGGTTCGCTGGTCAGCTTTTATTCTGGAGAACCTGATCCCACGAGCTATCGGCACTACAAGATCAAAACGGTAACAGGACCAGACGACTATGCGATGATGAGAGAAGTTATTCACAGAAGATTTTCCAGGGCTCTTGTTGATAATGATCTGCCTGACCTTTTTATGGTAGACGGTGGGCGCGGACAACTGGGTGTTGCAGAAGCAGTGGCCTCGGATCTCAAGCTGGCTGCGATGGTCAACCTGATCGGCATCGCCAAAGAAAGAGAAGATGAAGGAGAAAAGCTCTATCGACCAGGCAGAAAAAACCCTATAATATTACCATCGCACAGCCCGCTGCTTCTCTACCTCATGAGGATCAGGGACGAGTCACACCGCTTCGGAGTGACCTTTCACCGGTCTCTCAGAAGAAAACAGACATTTACCTCAACTCTGGACCAGATTCCAGGGGTTGGTGAAGAAAGAAAAAAGGAGTTATTAAGGACAATCGGCAGCCTGCAAAAAGTCTCCCGTGCATCAATTGAGGATTTGAAAAATGTTGCAGGTATCGGCCCGGCACTTGCACGTGAAATCCATCAATTCTTCAACCAGATAGACACCGATGTATAATGTTATCTCTCAACAACTGGACGAGGCAAGCATGCTGTGTAAAGCAATAACTGCAGTATCTACCCTCAGAATCCTACTGCCGAGGCCAATCCCTTTAAACCCTGTCTGCTCCATCCTCTCTATTTCATAATCTATCCAGCCGCCTTCAGGACCTACAGCAAATAAAATACGTCCCGGTTCTTCAACCACTTTCTCCGCAGATATAGTGGCAAAACGCGGGTCAGCAACGATCAAATACTTGTACTCTTCTTTTAAATGAGGGACGCTATCGTCAATAAATGATTTAAACCCCTTATGAAAACAAACCTTCGGTAATCGTGTGTCCACTGCCTGTTCCAATCCCTTCAGCAGATGTCTGTGATAGATATGTTCATCAAGTGCATGGGCGTCCCAAAAACTTTTCTCTACTCTGCTTGCATTAATGATATGGAATCTTTTCACTCCCAGACTGGTGGCTTGACTCAAAACTCTCTTGAACATGATCGGCCTTGGCAGTGCCAGAACAACATCGACATTGGAAGGAGAGGGAGGAGAATCGATCAGATTAACATGCAGTTCAACCGAATAGGGAGGCCTCCTGTTTATTTTTTCGATAACACCATACCCCGTTAGTCCATTTATAACTCCCACACGAATTGAATCGTCTGGGGAGGATCTCAAGACTTTGGCAATATGTTTTGCACGTTCATCCTCAAGAACAGCTCGCTGCTCAACAATTTCTGATGACTCTAATAAAACAATATTCATAACAATATGTTAACTGACTTTTTTATAGATATAAATTGGAGAGGACTCTTTTTATCTCATATCTCCTATGGTACTATCAAGTGATTTACATCCATGATCATAGACTAATGAGACTATTTTATAACATTTTACAACTTCTTTTATCGCCGCTGATAGCTCTCTACCTGCTGTATATTTATTTTGCCAGGAAAGAGAAATGGCAGGCGCTCCTGCCACGCCTGGGCTGTGGGCTCAAATCATTCCAAACATCTCAGAGTAAAAGCCCGGTTATCTGGATTCATGCGCTTTCTGTAGGGGAAACAACGTCAGCTATTCCACTGATAACAGAAATCGTAAGGGCAGAACCTGATACCTGCATCGTTCTGTCGGCTACGACCACAAGCGGCAGAAAATTGGCAGAGGAGAAACTTGGATCACTCGTTGATACTATTGTTCCTTTTCCGCTGGATATTGCTCCTGTTGTGAAAGCCTTTATAAATACTATAAATCCAGACCTGTTCATTCTGGTTGAAACTGATTTCTGGCCCAACCTGCTTGGTTCACTCCACGCTCGCAACATCCCTGCGCTGCTTGTTAATGGCCGAATCTCCGAGAAATCAATGAATAAGTACCGTCGTTTCCGTTTTTTTATAACCCCCATGTTCAATCATTTCACCTTACTGTGCATGCAGACAGCTGTTGATGCAGAAAATATGAACCGTCTGGGCATCAGCAAAAACAAATTGCAGACATTAGGCAATTTGAAGTATAGACCCGGTCTGGCAGCCAGCTCAGAATCCTCTTTGCGGCTTACACTTCCTCCCGAAAATTTATTCATACTGTGTGGCTCAACGCATCCCGGTGAGGAAGACATTATACTGGAAGCCTATAAGGAACTGATCGCCAGTCGTCATCATCTCAATCTTGCCATTGCCCCACGACAAACGTCTCGAGCCGATGACATTGCTCGTCTTGCAGAGAGATTCGGCCTGTCAACGAAACGCTACTCCGCTCGTCCAGACCAACTTGCCGATCTTCTGCTTATCGATACCATCGGCGATCTCGCCGAACTCTATTCCCTATCTGACATCGCTTTCATTGGCGGCAGTCTTGTTTCTGAAGGTGGGCATAACCCCCTGGAAGCATCGGTTTGCGGAATTCCATGCCTGTTTGGTCCCCACATGGATGATTTTCGGGAGATCAGTCAGGAACTCATTTCAAACCGGGCAGCCTTTCAAGTCTCAAGTGACACACTGTTTGGCACACTTGAGCGACTGATCGATTCTGAGCAGTTGAGAAAAGACACTGGTGAAAATGCAAACCGCTACATGAGTCAACACACAAACGTAATTCCTGCCCATCTGGCCATCATCAGAAAATATTTGTGATTACCTATTACAAACAGTTTAGACATTATCTACTGATAACACTAACCTCTTGCTTTATTCTCGGACTCATCCTCTCTTTTCATTTTCCTTTCCATTCCAACCTGACACTAATCACTTTCAGCATCTGTTCCTTTCTTGTACTGTCCCTGGCCCTGTTCAGGTTCTATGATGGCGCCATCATCCTGCTCTGCCTCAGCTTTATCGTAACTGGCTATTGGCACGGCATACAAAATATCAATCATCATCCGCCTTCCACTAACATCAGTCACTTTGTCGGAGATGGCCAGGAGGCGGTTCTGGTGGGAACGCTTGCCAGTATGGTAACGGGAGGCAGAGAGGGACAGCGTATTATCGTTGATTCCGCCTTTCTGAGAAAAAAAGACAATGATTTGCTGAAACCTGTCTCGGGAAAGGTTCTGTTGAAGTTGAAAGAAGAATGGCCGGAAACAATAACAGCTGGGGACTCATTTATGGTCAGGACGGTTTTCAAAAAACCGTTCTCTGCCAAGAGTCCTGGACTGTTCGATTATGAGAAGTACCTGGCTGAAAAACAAATTTACCTTATCGGAACTATCCAGTCCCCTCTTTTAATTCATGAAATTGATTCACCACTCCAAGCGGATTTTTATACTGATTTCCTTTATTTTGTAGAAAGAATCAGAACTGTAATCGCCCGTTATCTTTCCAGTACACTACCGGAAAATCACGCCGCCCTTTACCAGGCAGTCCTGTTAGGTGATAAATCAAAAATTTCACCAGCCCTGCTTGAGGCCTTTAAACGAAGTGGTGTTGCCCATATCCTTGCCATATCAGGAATGCATATGGCCTTGCTCGGATTCTTTCTCTTCACACTGTTTTATTTTCTGACACGGTTGTCGACTCGGTTGATTCTCACCATCAATGTTCGAAAATTGTCAATGATACTTTGTATCGGTCCGCTCCTGCTCTATACACTCCTGGCCGGTTCAAATACTCCAGTGACGCGATCATTCATCATGTCCCTGATGTTTATTTTTGGCTTCTGCGTCAATCGACCAAAATCTCTTCTGACGATTCTGGCTGCCGCTGCCTTAATAATTTTGACCATTGATCCCCTTTCCCTTAAATCTGCGTCATTTCAGCTCTCATTTGCCGCTGTTGCCTCAATCATATTGATCACACCGATATTACTACCATTCATACCTTCTTATCAGGCGCTATCAGCTACACAAAAAATACCGAGGCTTTTGGTACGAAGAACTATTGAACTGGCTGCCATAACAATCAGTGCAACGATTGGAACGCTGCCGCTTCTGGTGTATCACTTTAATCAACTCTCAACTGTTACCCTACTCGCCAATCTTGTTGTTGAACCACTTATTTGTTTTTGGGCCCTGCCCTGCGGTTTCATTGCCTTGCCGCTTCTATTTATCTACTCTCCCCTGGCAAAAGCTGTTTTGATATTCGGCACATGGTCCCTTGAAATAGTCACAAACTATATCGTCCATCTAAGTACCATTCCCATGAGTGTTCTGTGGCTGCCGGATATAAGCATATTCTCGATAGTCCTCTACTATGCATCCTTTCTGCTGTTTATCTCAGCCACTTCAAAACAGGTAAGAATAGTGGCAACTATTGCATTTTCTGCAACCCTGATACTGTTTATAATTCCAGCTTCAGGGTTTACCAGCAAATTTCGAAAATTCGATAGTGTCTCTTTTATCGATGTAGGTCAGGGAAGCTCAAGCTTGGTTCAACTGGCTGGGGGCAGAACTATTCTCATCGACACCGGCGCAGTCACAACACCAGGTTTTAATTGTGGAGAGAAAATAGTTGCACCCTACCTCTGGTCCCTTGGTATTGGCCGTATTGATGATATTATCATCACACACGCTGATGCTGACCATTATAACGGAATAACGGCGCTTTTTGAAAGATTCCGGCCGTTACGCCTGTGGCTGCCTGGAAACCAGTCAGGCAAGCCAGGGTACCATGCGCTTATCTCACAGGCTCGAGAACGTGGTATCAAGATAGAATATCCGCAAGACGGGGTTTTTATCACGTATGGGTTTTCCACTCTGTCAAGAGTTGGTGAGTTGGCAGGTGATATAAAAAAAGGCGAGGGTTGGGATGGTCCAGGCACCGGCAACAACGATAACAGCTTGATTGTCAGTTTGAGAACCCGAGATTTTTCAATTTTATTTCCAGGAGACATCAGCTCTGAAAAGGAGAACACGCTGATTGAGGAAGGAAGAGTATTTTCCCATGATATTCTGTTATCTCCTCATCATGGCTCCTCTACTTCAAATTCAGAAGCATTCCTGCAAGCTGTAGACCCCCGTTATCTGGTTGTCTCTGCAGGTGCCAGCAGTAAGCACCTCTTTCCGGCACCAACCACAAGGGCATCAGCTGACAAGTTGGGGATAGCACTGCTGACCACCCATCATAATGGCACGGTGAGAGTTTCTGGAGGAAATGGAAGTTTTGCATTAAAGACCGCAACCGATCCCGATTAAAACCTCAACCATTACCTGACCTGAAAAGCCCAGTATCCTTTTTAAACTTCGGTAAAATCTGATGGTGGGCGTCTTAAATACTTGAGAAATTTTGATTTTTCAATCGAATTTGAATATGCATCATCTGAACTGATTATCTTCTTGTCGAGAAATTCAAGAATTGCGTCATCCATTGTTT
The DNA here is from genome assembly GCA_964583415.1 of uncultured Desulfocapsaceae bacterium. Classification (GTDB taxonomy): domain Bacteria; phylum Desulfobacterota; class Desulfobulbia; order Desulfobulbales; family Desulfocapsaceae; genus MADRE3. The sequence goes on along the minus strand of CAZOWJ010000087.1, from coordinate 5,543 downwards.
GCATACCATATTTCTTTCCGGTCTGCATCGCAGAGAGAATTTGATATGTTTTCCCCTCCCGTATCAGGTTACGTACTGCAGGAGTGGCAATCAGGATTTCCAAGGCTGCACAGCGCCCCTTTACATCGGTCCGTTTAAACAACGTTTGCGATACAACTGCTTTGAGCGCATCAGCCAGTGTTGAACGAACCTGTCCCTGCTGGGTTGCGGGAAAAATTTCAATAACACGATCGACCGTTTTCATGGCGTTCAAGGTGTGAAGTGTGCCGAAGACAAGATGACCGGTCATGGCAGCTTCCATTGCCAGCGAGATAGTTTCAAGATCACGCATCTCACCAACCATGATAATATCGGGGTCTTCACGCAAAGCCCCTCTGAGGGCCTGCCCGAAACCACGTGTATGGGTGCCGACCTCCCGATGGTTGATAACACAATTCTGGCTACGATGTACAAACTCGATAGGGTCTTCAATGGTAAGTATGTGGTCTTTTCTTGTCTTATTGGCTTCATCAACAATTGCTGCAAGCGTGGTTGATTTACCGGAACCAGTTGGCCCAGTTACCAGCACAAGACCTTTGGGCAGATGAGCAAGTCGGGATATTACCTTTGGCAGACCGAGCTGTTCACAGCTCATTATATCACTTGGGATTTCCCTGAATACTGCACCAATTCCGTATTTCTGCTGAAAGAAATTACAACGGTATCGGGCAAGCCCCGGAATCTCATATCCGAAATCGATATCGCCCGTTTCTTCAAACACCTTGATTTTGTCTTCCGGACAGATCTCGTAAAGCATGGCCTTAAGTTCTTCATTTTCCATTTTCTTGAACTTTACCCGCTCCATGTCACCGCGAATTCTCAAGACAGGTTGCTGATCTGCAACCATATGTAAATCTGAAGCACCCTCATCATTCATTAATTTGAAAAATGCATCGATTTGTGCCATTCACTCACCTCTTATAAAGATCAAACAGGAGTAATCTCTCCCGGATTCTCAGCTATTGATATTGAATCAAGAGATCTGACTATCATCGTTCCACAAAACTATATCACAACATTCTTCCTCACAAACTCTACCACCTGATCGGCATCATCGAGCACTGTGAATAGGTCAAGATCCTCTCTACTTATGTTACCACTACCAAGCATTGTATCCTTTAGCCAGTCAACAAGTCCAGACCAGAAATCACTTCCCACCAAAATAATTGGAAACGGTTTTATTCGTTCTGTCTGGATCAGGGTTAAGGATTCAAACAATTCGTCCATCGAACCAAAGCCACCGGGCATACAGATAAACGCCTGTGAATACTTCATAAACATTACTTTTCTAACAAAAAAATATTTAAAATGTAGCGGGAAATTGGCATACGGATTGGGTTCTTGTTCGTGGGGAAGACTGATATTCACACCAATTGAGACCCCACCACCTTCTGATGCCCCTTTGTTGGCCGCCTCCATGAGTCCCGGGCCACCACCGGTTATCACCGCATAACCGGCTTCAGCAAGCCCTCGTGAAATGGTTTCTGTGAGCGCATACCAGGGATGGTCTACAGGCGTTCGAGCAGATCCATATATGGTGACTGCGGGAACATCAACAGCAGACATTGCATCAAAACCATCAACAAACTCGGCCATGATGCGAAACATCCTCCAGGAGTCACCAACTATAGAGTTATCCAGAATATATTTCGGTTCTCTTTTAATTTTCCTGCGTTCAACGCAATCCATTTATATTTGTCCTGCTGAGATTTCAGAATAAAAAAGACGAGCTTTCGTCTTAATGTCCCCGGAGATGTGCTCACCATCTATCAATTTCTTTAGATAATATCGCACTTTAGTATATTTTTTCAAACCTTTAAACGAAACTGACAACTCAAACCAGGCAGCAGACCTGAATTTGCTGCTCTTTATACAATTTTTTAAAATGGGTACAGCCTCATTATACCTGGCACAGGCGTTGAGCCCTCTGGCCAGCCTGAGCATAAACTGACGGTTGTTGTTGTCGAGTTCAAGGCTTTTCTCCATTAACTTCAAGGCAATGTCGTTACCCTCTTTTTCAACAAGATACAATTCTCCGAGAATAGATAATGCCTCTGCATCATCCTCATCAAAGGCAAGTGCCCGTTGAAGCCAGGTCATTGCCTCAAAGGGACGAGAGAGTCGAAAATAACTTATTCCGATGGCGCGGCAACATTTTCCCCTTCCTCTGGCCTCATCCTGTTTATTATACCACCTTTCAAGCCATTCAATCGATTTCCCGAATTCCTGATTATTAAAATAGGCGGTTCCAAGCTGGTACGATAGATCGTTTAAAATATTCAGGTCATCAGTATCATCCTGATGATACGCATCAAAGGCTCTTAGATAATAGTGTACGGCTTTACCATGATTGGCATGAGCCTGTTCGCCAAGACCACGATTATAAAGAGCCATAAAATTAGACGATTCCTGATCAAGAACCTTCTGAAAAGCCAGCTGGGCTTCAGCAGTTCTGTTCATAAGGGCATAGGTAACACCAAGGCTGTTGAGGAGATTGATGTTATCTGGATCGAGATCTAGGCCCAACCGATATTCACGCACAGCGCCGGACAGATCACCCTCCCCGTAGTAAATATCTCCACTGATGTTCAAACTAACAGCATCAAATATAACAACGCTCCGATACCCAAAAAATTCACCATGCAAAATTGCCTTTTGACAATTTCTTGTGATTTCAGTTTTTGAATACCGCTGAAATGGATATTCACTGACTCCGGCTGACAGGGAGAAGCTATCTCCCCTTTCTTCAATCAGTTTACTGATAATAGATTGTGCCCATTGTTTTGACTCTTCAGCGCTTGAGTTTCTTCTGATTACAAAAAAACCTCTTTCGCTCATCACATAATTATGCTGCCCCAAAAAACGCACAACAACATCTGCCATCTGCATCGGTTTCTGGTAGTCGGGAACAAAATAAATCAGCGAGTGGCTTGCACTGGCTCTCCACCTCCTCTGTAATTTTGAGATGGTACTTCTTGACAAACGGTTCAGTGGAAATTGATCCGGGTATGCTAAAACCTCATAATCACAAAAGGCAAATGGCCCCCTCCTGCATGCCGTGTGTAGAGCTGTCCATGCCTGATCAAGGATAAGCAGACCTTTTTTTGGGGGGTGGTCACCTTTTATATTTTCATCGAGGGCTTTGCTGCTGCCACAATGTATACGCTTGAACCCTTTACTTTTCATAAAAGTGATCAGGGACAGGCAGAAGGTCTTGAGAAATTCACTTTCCTTATGTGGGACCAGGTAACCAAACACAGAATGGCCCAGGTAAAATAAAGGAAAACCAAATCTATTAAATTCGATTAAAGACCGTGTTGCGTGCCTGACATGATTCAGGACGTCTTTCGGCAGTCTGGCCTGGGGGTGCACTTCTATAATGACAACCTGGTAATTCATTTTCTCGTCAACCTCGTCCAACATTTCCGAGAGAAGCGTACTGTTATAGAGGTTTGTTACTGGATCGAGCCTGGTATTTTTGATCCTCAGAAATTGTTCAACGAGAGAGGAGGCGCAGTCGGTGAGCCAGTCTGACGACATTCTTTTGACAATTGTTTGGTCGACATCAGGCACAAATGCAACAAGAGGATCACCCCCTTTCAAAGGAATGGGGAACAGCAATGATTGCTCACTTATGGTCTCAGGAATGTTTCTTGCCTGTACTCGGTCAAACCATTGTTCTCGCTCCTTCGCTGCCATGGAGGAAGGCATGCTGCAAAATGATGGACGGGTCAGAAATTGAACCGATTGTGCTGTTGGAATTTCTGTACAGACAACCTCAAAATAGCTGGAAGAGAAAACAACGAAGTCTGTTAGACTGAGACTGTCATGATGAGTTGTCAGAGGGATTGTTTCAAGATGCATGATTCAGCAGGACTGATTAAAGTAATCTGTTAAGAGCAGTGCAAGTTCTTCAACTTCTTGCTCCTGTATCGTACGAAAATCAAGAAGATACCGATCATTTTCAATTCTGCCGATGATTGGCACATCAAGCGATCTAAAATCTCGTTCCAGATCATTTACCGCTCTGTCGAGGGCCTCCATTTCAACAGCCCAACTGTCGAGAGAATATTCAGGAAGAGCCCCGCCGCCTACTCTGGATTTTGTTTCAACAAGGCGACATGAACAACGCTCTGCTATTTTTTTTCGGGTCTTTCTTAGAAATTTCTGGGCTCGTTTCTTTATATCATCCGGGCTTTCACCTATCATTCTCAACGTAGGTATTTCTTCAAGCGCTCTTTCAAAGTCATAATAACAACGCAAGGTACTCTCCAGTGTTGCCAGGGTGAATTTGTCAATTCTGAGCGCCCGGTTAAGAGGATTTTTCTTGATCTGATCAATATACTTTTTCTTGCCGACAATGATGCCGGCCTGAGGTCCGCCCAGGAGTTTATCACCACTGAAGGTCACAACATCCACTCCTGATTTAACAACGGCCTGAACGGTCGGCTCACCCGGAAGCCCGAATCGGGACATATCGATAAAACTGCCGCTTCCGAGATCTTCCATTACTCCAATTTCATGCTGGCGGCCAAGTTCAACCATTTCCTCAGCACTCACTTCAGAGGTAAAACCAATTACACGAAAGTTTGAGGTATGAACACGCAATAAAAGAGAGGTGAACTCGGTGATAGCCCGCTCGTAATCATACAGGTGGGTTCGATTTGTTGCGCCAACTTCCACCAGGCAGGCTCCACTTTTAGCCATGATATCGGGAATCCGAAATGATCCGCCAATTTCAACAAGTTGGCCTCGTGAAACGATCACTTCACTGCCTCGCGCCAGCGTATCAAGGGCTATCAATACAGCAGCAGCATTATTATTAACAACCAGCGCCGCCTCTGCGCCTGTTAAATCGCAGAGAACCTCTTCAACGAGGGAATAACGACTCCCCCTTTTACCGGTTTTCAAATCAAATTCGAGGTTGCTGTAATTGCTTGAAGCAGATAGCAACTGTTCAGTAGCCCCCCTTGAAAGCAACGATCTGCCAAGATTGGTGTGCACGACGACCCCGGTACCATTTATAACCCTGCAAAGATTAAAAGCATTTAAATTTTCAATTGAATCTATGAATTGATTGGTCCATTCATCAAGGCTGCTGGGAACATTGCCTGTATGACCGCCAAGGATATCTTGACGGACTACTTCAATTGTTGACTGAACAGCTTTTTTGGCGATAGCTGTCGGAACCGTATTCTGTGTAAGATAGGGTAACAATATCAATAGACACTCATCAACCTTTGGAAGTGAGCGGAGCAACTCATTCTTATTTTCCATGTTTAACCGTTGGTGTTAGATATGTGTGAATGAAATGATCTGAAAATCATGCGAGATTACCAGGACCATTTTTGCCATATTATAAATAACATAGCAACCACATGCTAAGGGGTCTAATCTTTTTTTAAATTTCTAGTCAAAAGCTATTGACAAGGCATCCTCAATCAAGTAATTTGCCGCGGTCTTTCAGCAACCCGAAAGTCGTGATTGCGGGAGGGCAACAAATA
>CAZOWJ010000086.1:0-14920 GCA_964583415.1 uncultured Desulfocapsaceae bacterium | reverse complement strand
CTTCTTCTTGATCAATCCAGGCTGACAGTGCCTGCTTCATTATCCAACCGCGCGACCGTTCAAGTCGAGCAGCCATTTGATCGACCTTTTCGGCAAGCGGTAGGAGAACATGCGTGGTTAATACTTTGGTTTCGCTTTGAGCCATAATCATCACTCCGTTGTATACTTGTGATTCATAATTAATTATAATTAATTATGATTGCGTCAATCCATATTTTCAGACGTCAGATTAAGTATGCTTATTGGACACGATGTTTGGGAATGCAATCATTGTAATCATTGTGTCTAAATGAGTTAATATTTTATTTATTGACACAATAATTCTGAAGGGAGTCACGAAGTGACGGACTGATACTGATACTGACTAGCTCCACCAACTATACACAAAGGCTTGCTATTATTACGATAGCGAGCCTTTGTTGTTTCCAGGGTAATAATCTTGTACACAAAATTGTAGACATGATCTTATCTGCCCTCAAATTTCTGGGCAAGATCATTATCAACAACGTACATGCAGATTTCTTTAGCGCCCTGCCGGGAATAGAGATACTTGCTCTGCAGATTCTCTATCATGAAGACAACATCATTTCTGATTTTCGGGTCATATGTTCTGAACCCATCTGTATCAAAATCTCTTATTGCCATACGAAAATTTTCATTTTTCAGAAATGGATCAAGAACTTTTTCTTTAAGATTATAAACGTACTTCTGGAAAAGATTTTGAAACAGTGTAGTCTCGACGACAGATAAGCCCTCATGCATTATCTCCTGCGTGAGTGACGCTGTTGTATAGGTCTTCTGCACATCGCTTCTAAATGATGCAGCCTCCTGCGGGTCTGCGAGAAGCCTCGACTCAATTCGGGTAAAAAACGCTTCAGTAATATTCAGCTTTTCTCCTGTAAATATGCATTTTTCAGTTGTTCCCGGGTCAAAATTTACGGCAAACATATAGTTTTGAATATCAATGGCAATCTGGTCTTCATTATAATAATACAGCGCTTCTTTTACCTCCTGGAGTACTATGTAGTTGTACATATGCAGCAGGGAATCAAGAAAATTCGGTGGAATAAGATTAGTCTCCTGTTTACAGTATTTTCTGAAAAATTTTCCAAGCATGGACATGTCAATCAGCTTTTTGTCGCTGGAGTATAAAGACAAAAAATCATTAAAGAGCCGAATAGAATCTCTTCCGGAAAATCCGTGCCAACCGTCCTTTTCAGACTCAGTAATAATCTTCTGCCGCCGCTTTGCGGTAAATTTCTTCAAATCACTCTCAGACAGCCAACTGGGAATATTACCGGTATATATCTCCATCTTGAGAAGCTGCAGGTTGCCGTCACAATATAATTCATATTCTGTTGGATTTTTAATCCAATCCAGCATGGCTTCTGAGGTAATCATCAGCCTTGTTGCGATGATTACCCGTGCAAAATTGTGGAGAACGCGGGGAAGAAAACTCTCATCTATCTGCTTTCCGAAAATTTCACGATAAATCTCAATTTCAGTCTTTATATCAAGCACATATGGTATATGTATATATTCAATTCTATCCGAAAATGCCTGCAGATCTTCCAGTTGTTTTTTATCTTCCGGGTTCATCAGGGCAAAGAAAAGAGAATTCACGCTTTCCTCCAGTTCCTCGACTTTATGAACCCCCTCGCTGATGATGTTGTGCAACTCCATCAGCCGTTCAATGTTATGGGACTTTATATCCATCAAGGCGTAGATGCCGTTGTTTGTTCTGGCATAGTGCGAATAGAGGTAACGCACGGGTCTTGAATCGGGAAATAACTGATCGAGATTGCGCTGTATGAGTTCATGTTTTAAAACCGTGCGCTTTACCGGTTTGTCACCCGGGTTAAAAACCGAGATACCATCCCCGAGCCGTCTTTTGAAGATGTACGGGCGAGCAAACACACATTCCAGTACTTTTCTGATGTCATGATATTTTTCCATCAAGGCACTGAAAATTGAGCTGCAGATCGTACACGGGTTTTCGTGAAATACCCATTCGTACTTTTTATCTGTAAAAAACTCCCATTTGAATGTGTCATTTTCGAAAAGATCGTCAAAAAACAACCGGCGCGATTCACGCGGTATAATAAGAATCGGATTATCATGACTTGGGCAGGGAACATCGAAGTACAATTCGGAGACCTGATCACTTTCAGCCTCTGACTTCAGCTGCCGATTCGACCTATCTTTTCTATCTTTATCCAGCAGCGAGCTGAGTCTATCGGTGAGCGTATCAATTGAGTGAATATGAGCACCTGAGGGATCTCCCGGTAACCGCCATACAAGCTCGTACCGCAGCCCCTCTGGTGATATGGTGTATTCTTCGAATTTACGTAGAAGGTTATTGAGAAAGGTTGATTTTCCACTACCTGGTGGCCCATCAAAGATATACACCTTATTTTGTTGGGCACCCACCGATAATGAATCAACATGACGTACCAGACGATTGGCAAAAAGCCGATCAGGAAAAAATGGTCGATCAGTTCCCTCTGCGAAGAGCTCTAAACAGTCATATGCCAAATAGTTTATTGATTCCGGGTCATCGTGATATTCATCAACCTCCTCACACATATAGTTATCGATCAGGTCCGTGTACAACTGGTATATGTTCCTAATTATCCTGGACGGCCGCTCGACAACTTGTTCTAGAAATTCGGCATAATTCAGAAGCGGTTGCTTTTCCCACTCTTTGTTCTTTTGCTTCAGGTTATCAAGTGCCCGGCTGATATCACGCATGATTTCGCTCACTCTTTATTTGATTCAGGATCATGTATGTTCTTCTCGGGTCAGTTGCCTGTCACGCATCGTGTACCGGAACTTTTTCCAGGTAACCTGCTGCCTGGGTTTCTCCGTATTGTCCCGGTCACCGGGGTCCGCAGACTCCTTCTCCTGGACCGGTTCAAAGGTATCCAGAATAACAGGGCTCCCCCAAAGGTATTCAATTCCAAGCATGGTCCCGGCAATATAATCGCGCACCAATGGTTTTCCTTCAAACAGGTGCTTTAAATGCAGATAATTATTGCGGACAACCTCGAATTCAATAGACGGAGGATGATAAAGTGAATCCAGAACCATTTCTCGATAATCTTCCGCCTTCCTGCTCTTCACGTAGTACTGCCAGGTCATCCGTTGCTCATTAAGCCTGCGTCCAGCCACGAACAACTTGTATTCGTCAACAAAATCCTGATTGATATATTCTGATATCAGCATAGAATCACAATACGTTTTCCGTATGTTGAAGATGAAGTCATTGCCTTTTCCTGCGCCGGTATCAAAATGTATTCTTTTGCTCCTGTCGCGGAGACGGCGGTAATCGATACTGATTCGCCCTTTGTTGGCGCTGTTCTCAAGAAACGAGAACAGCAGCATGCCCAAGGCATATGGATTAAGCCCGACTCGCGGCATTGACGTTACTCGCGCATTGACGATGGCAAAATCAATTTCATGGCCGTTTATTCGGTTATCGGTAAGAAAAAGCTTTTCATGCCAGTAGCTTGCCCACCCCTCATTAAGTATCTTGGTTCGTATTTGAGGCTGGAAATAGAGGGAGGTATTTCTAATAACCTCGATTACCATCTTCATCCAGTTGTTTTCTTCCTGGTTTAGAAATCCAGAATGCTCCATCAGAAACTGGAGGAGATCAACGTGACGCGCATGTTTTTTCGCGGACTGATGTTTATTCCAGTATGACTCAAATTCAGCATACCGATTCTGTACGTCATCAAGAAACGACTGTTCACCAGCGGATGGGTCAGCAGTCACCAAACGATTATACTGTTCAATTTCCTTGACATAGTCTGTCACCGAAACCTTTATTTTCTCCTGGAGGAAAATATCGAAGTAATAATCAACAGCAGTAATTGTCTGAGCTGCTCGCAATTGAGCGTCTTCCGACATAACTGAAAAGTAACCGACCAGGTTATCAATTGCTTTTGCGAATTCTATCACATAGTCAACCCAGCGCCCCTTTTCCGAGCGAAGTTGGCTGATCAGCCGCTTATCGGAAAGCGCTTTACCGGTAAAATCATAATTCCAGGTATGCTGAAAAAAAAGGTTATTCTGAAAGAAGTCTATATGACCGATAACATGATAAAAAATCATCGCATTCAGCCAATCAGGGTTGTTATCATTGTAAAATGATATTGGCGGGCGGGTATTGATTACCGTTTCATAGGGATTTGAGGGGAATAATTCGTATCGTCCGGTTTCCCTGAGAACCTCGACATCCTGAACCCAATAGTCATAAAGCGTCGGGATCATCGTTTTTGGAGATAACTCCAACATATCGCGGTTGGTTACTATATATTCGAGGGTATCATCCTGAAATGCAAGCCCGGCACTGCGGGCTCTTTCTTTGCACCCCTCCATTATTTTTTTTGCATGCTGGCTGATCAGTTCCATATGTCACCCGCCGCTATCATGATATCAGCGCCCTGATTCCCTCAATAAGCCTGGATTCATTACTACCCTGCTCAAGTACATCAAGCCTGATTAGATCAGATTTCTCCTCCAGTAATCCTGATTTTTTTACATAGTGTTCCACGTCACTGCGCCCCGGTATACCAAAATTGTTTTCAGCAATTGTAATTCCTATCCGGGCTGCATAAGCGAGCATTTTTTTTAGTTCCGAAATCGCTTCTTCACCGGTGGTGTCCCAATCATCACCGTCAGTCCCATGAAAAACGTAAATATTGTAATCTCTTTGAAGATTCTCCTGTTCTACTATCCCGTTTACCAAACGGTACGCTGATGCTACCTGAGTGCCGCCGGCCACTTTGGCGTTGTAGTAAATATTAAAGTTTTCGACCTCCTTTGCCTCTGTATCATGCAGTACGAATCTGGTTTCAACCTGGCTTTCATACTGATAGATGAGCCATGAATATATCAGGACATGCTGACTCACCACCATCTCCGTCGGCCGTCCACTCATGGAGCCGGAGTAGTCTCTAATAAAGAAAACAACCGCCTGAGATTCGTAATCTTTTTCCTTTGACAATATGCGATAAATTCTGTCATTGGGAGAAATGAGCAACGAATCAGTCTCTATGGTATCTCCCTGACTGATCCGGCCAAGCCCAATGTTTGTTTTAATAATCTGCCTTAGGGTTGCCTTTTTTTCCAACACCTGGCCAAAGCCACGATGACGATCAGTTAAATCATATGAGTATTTGGTCAGCGACCTCTTTTTTCCTTTATCTTTAAGGTTTGGCAGCTTGAACTCTTCTGTGAGGACCCTGCCGAGATCATAGGCATTGGATTCTATCTCGTGGCTCCCTCCACCACCCTGCCCGGCGCCGCCCTGACCCTCCTGGCTGTCCCTGATGGGCTGCTCACCAATAACCTCACCTTCCTCGCCATCGCCCTGACCTCCATAGCCGGGGTCTTCACCTTCACCTTCACCACCATCTTCCTCGGTGATTTCCGCTGTATCATGAAGGAATTTTTCTTCAACTGTTGTTGGCACCACAACAACCCGGTCATCATTCTTACCACCAGGTTTCACCACCCTTCCAAGGCGTATTTTGCGTGGAAACCCATCTTCCTCTCGCTTCTTATCCCTGGCCATTAAATCATCAAGTGAACGATTAGAGGCAAAGACAGCAAGTATGGCTGCATCTGCAAACCAGCTATCGATGTCGTTGTATTCATAGAGTGAACGGAAAGGGAAAAGGTGATCTTGTTGCGCAGCCAGTCGCTCCGCGTACTGCTTTTCTGCCTGGTCAATTTCAAGGCGAATCTTCTGATCCTCTTCCCTGCTTATGCCTTGTGCTTTGAGAATCTGATATTTTCTTCGAAGATTATCTATCATCTCAACCTCTCAGCCTGATGAAAGAACCTCTGGATAAACACATTTACGTTTCATCCACCTGGGTGCAAAAATACTCTATGGTTTTCTGGGCACAGGTAGTGCAATATCCAAGTTTGTTCAGCATGGTATCTACCATACGATCGTATAGTTTCTGATTCTCCTCATTTGTCCTGTTGGCGAGTGCACCGATGAGACTGCCGGCTCCGGCAATATCCGATTTCAGACGGACATCGGTAACTGCCTTGACAAGTTCAAGGTTATCCATGAAATCATAATCTGGATTGGTTGAAATCTTCTGCCCATAAATTTTACGAATAGAGGTTCTAAATGTGTCCTTCTGCTCCTTTATCTTCAAGCCAAGGCAATCCTCGACAGAGTTTATATAGCGTTCATCAATCTTCAAGGCCTGTAACTCTCCGCTCTGTGGGTTCTTATACTTCCACATCTTGTCAGGTCCAAGATTTTCCGCATCGATGCCAATAATCATGTTCACATAGTTAAGAACATCCTTCCGGATTGCCAGAGGTTCATCCATGTAGGCATTAAACATCTCCGTCATGATCCGCTCCCGATATAATCCTCGTGCGGTTTTCAGGTCGTCCAGAAATTTCGCCCGGTCTGTCGTTTCCGACACGTAGTCAAGAATAATTCGTTCAAGCGCACCAAATACATCGTAGGCGAACATGCATTGACCTTCATTGGTCTCTGAACTTTCAAGCATCAGCTGCATGGCCCTGCCAAGGTTCCGCTGGCCAAGACCTTTTTGTCCAAAGCGGCTCGTCACATCAGCATCTTGATTTAAGGTATCGATAACTTCTGAAAGTGTCTTGATTGATTTTTCTCCAGCCACCTCGCCAGCTGCAAGTTTCATGGTTTCAATAGCTGTAAGCTTCTCAGAGCGTGGTAATCGTGTCAGGGTAGCACCAATGGAGGCAGCATAATTGAGGTTTGGGTCCTGGTGCAGCATCTCACCGGTGAGCGTGGTCTTGGTTTCGGCACCGATGGCATATGATGTCAGCTGACGCTGCAACCGGTAATCGGTATTATGGGAGACATAACAAATACGGCAACGATCTATGATCGGTGCTTCCTCCTTCTCTGCCAGGAATTTATTGAACTCCGCGTTATTGCTGGTTGCGACAATAAGGGTATCGATAGGCCATTTATAGCCGTCAATTTCAATGGTCCGGTTTTGGATAATGCCAAGATATACCTGCACAAGATCTTTTTTATTTTTATATATTTCGTCACTGAAATGAATGCCTCCGCCAGCTACACGGGCCAGGGCGCCTCTCCGAAGATCAAACCGGTACGGGTTGTTTGTATCTGTTATATGCAGAAGGCGCTGAATCGACTCCTCACCCAGCAAATCGACCGCAGACGAGGTAATTTTGTCCTTGGCTGGATATTTACCGGTAACGGTGCCGAGACTCTCAGTGAGAGGTACCGGAACTATCTCGATAAATTTCAACATATCGTCAAGCTTTCCGCCGGTGTACTCTCTGATGTCATTCCATATATACGCAGAGCAGGCTCCCAGCGGACGATAATTTTGCCACCACTCTTCCAGGAGTGATTCAGACAGCCGATATCGTCGTGCCAGATGTTTTTGAGAATCTTCCGTAGACTCCAGAAGATTCATGGCCAGTATCATCGGGTCTTCATAGGTCTGTGACTCGATCACATCGATGTTTCCATAATGGCCTAAATCAACCATCCCCTTAAACCTGAAGGTATATCGCCTGTTTTCCGGACGAAATAAAAAATGCCGATACATACTGCACAAATATTCAACAAGAAACGTTTTACCGTTGCCGGGCTCACCAACAAGCACAAATGCCATCTCCTGGGATGATCCACCCTGCGAAGCATCTTTTACAAATGAGACAAATGAGTTGATCTCATCATACAAGCCGATGATATGCTTAGCGCCATCACGGAAAATTCTATAATCAAAGGTGCTCTTTCCCTTAACCATCACCTTGTCTATCTCTTTATCAAGGATCATCCGGGTCACTGCCTGGAAGGCGTTCTCGAAAGCGCGTTTTCCCTTTTTCACGGCCGTTATATGTTCGTGCAGGCTGTCTATCTTTGATTGTGCCATGGCGACCTCCTTTTCGACATCGGATTGAGTCAACAAAGGCTATACTTTTAAAATGGTCATAAGCAGGTCCATTTTCAAGCTAGGCAGATAAAAAACATACATTCCCAGGTCTATTCGAGATTTATCTCACCATTGCGCAACGCTGATTTGCCTTGAGAAGCTCTACTCCATGATGACAGTTAGCGCATTTAACAGGGGAGCCCGCAGGGCCGGCGGCGTCGGGTGTATTTTTCTCCATACTTCTTCTGGACATGCAAAAGAAGTATGCCAGGCGGCAAGCAAAGGCAATTTGATGGACAACTGAATGATGATTATTGCATTGAGGTACTCGTTTACCGAAAGAGCCTTGTTTATAGACTTTTCAGCTGTTTACTCAAAAACCGATCAAGATTATTGGCAAAAGATTGCCGGTGTTTTTTGCTCAGTGTAGATGGCCCTCCGGTGTCTACGCCACTGGAGCGGAGGTTATCCAGGAAATCTCTCGTGCTTAAATGCTCTTTAATATTCTCTATTGAATAAAATTTTCCGCGAGGGTTGAGCGCAAAGCCTCCTTTCCCAACCACCTCCGCGGCAAGCGGGATGTCACTCGTAATTACCAGGTCCCCAACCTTGAGGTTTCTCACAATCTCACTGTCGGCAACGTCTGGCCCGGGTGATACTCGTATAAATTGTATTTGGGGTGATGACGGTATTTTTATCGGTTGATTAGCCACCAGTGTCAGCTGTACCCTGGTACGCTCTGCTGCTTTAAACAAAATCTCCTTGATCACCAGGGGACAGGCATCTGCATCCACCCATATTTCCATTCTTGCCACCTTCTAATACGTTTACGATGTTTGTATATCAATGATGCCAAAAAATAAACCGAGAATGATTCATTTATTCAAGCCATATCAGGTACCTAGGTTGAGTCAACAGCTTCATCGAAACAAACAGGTGCAGAAGGACACAAAAATCCCCGAAAGGCTATCAAGAGCCTCATGGATATTGTCACTAAATTGAAAGATAGTAATTAAGATCCGGTGTCTCTGGTCCCAGCGGTACAACTACATGAGGTCCAGGGACAATCCCTTGTCAGGCAGGGTTGTTAGAAATGATGAGAGCCGAATGTTCATGACCCCTGCTGGTGATTTTTCTTTACGTCATTACACCAAAGGGAAATTTCTTGACACCCTTGTTTCCACTGTTTTTACTATTAGATTTTTTCTGCTTCCGAAGCCTTACTTTTCTAGCGATTAATTGCTGCTCATTGAAGTGGCATTCAAAATCAACAGTTGCGCCAACCTTTAAAAACTGGCAACCAACAAGGTCGGCTTTGTTTACTATTATATCTGGCCCACTTCCATTATCGAGAAAACCAGAATCCTTATCCCGAAACCATTTTTTAACAACTGTCTGCAAAAAGCACCTCCAAATTGATATTTAAATCCATATGAGATCATGGACCATCCATGATCTTTAAAATACTGACCTGTTTAACTAATAGTAGCATAACAGATATTCAGCAATAAATCCAAAAATCGACAACTTAACGAATAACTATATTGATATCAGACACATATGGATGGCTAATAGTGGAAATTCTTTGAAATAGATTCGTGCGACTGTACTCTATGGTGACTTAACAAGATATTTCGCACCCTTGGCGATAGATACTTTCCTGTTTCCTTCAAAAATTACTTGAATTGTACCACACCTATCGACTGATACAATTTTCCCAACACCCCAGTCCGCCATCTTATTGTGTCGAACCTTTTCGCCTTTGGTTAAAAGTGTTTTCATTACTGCCTCCTGAGAATATTTTAGCAATTTAATTACACAATAAGTCTTAACAAATAAAAAACTGTTTTTATTTTGCGAAAAAGGCGAATAATCTCAAAATGTTGTGAACTGCTCATTTTCTAATCAGGTAATGAGTCAGGTTTGTCTTGAGTCAGTCATCAGAAAGCCACTGCTGTCCGGGCGAAATTGAATTAAGCAGGATGAAAAAAAAATATCATGAGATCACTAATACCCCAAATTGCGCAGCCCCGCTTCATTAAGAGGTATCCGTAACACTTCTTTCGTGACGATACTCTGTTTTATCGTTAGAATACCCGTTAATCAGGACTCAAACGAGTAAGAAAGCGATATACCTGAGGATGATATTCGTGCAATTATGGATGATAATGAACTCTATTGCAGCTCTTGGTCTCAAAGTAAAGCGTTGAGGTAATAATGATAGCACAACTAAAGCATTATGCTGTTCGCATACTGTTGATAACGCTCCTGCTGATCATGCTCAGCCTATTTATCCGATACCTGATGCGAGATTCAGCATTATCGCTTCAGGATACGTTGTTCTGGGTCGGTGCTGTGCCAATCGCTATCTTCTCGATTGGAATATTTGGCAACTTTCACGGCAGGGGTAACCCAGAGTATCAGCTCAGTAAGACAGTCTTGAAGCAATCTCCAAATCAAAGGTCGGTTCAAGATACCGATGACGCCTCAAAACGAACTTCATCGAGCCTCACCTGGGTTATCGGAGGACTTTTAGTCTGGCTGTGCAGTTACTTTCTCTAAATCTATAACAACCAAGAAAATTCACATCCCGCACGACTTTTTATCCTGAAACCACCGCTGAAACCACTTCTATCTTGGTGATCCATTTACCAGAGGGCACACTGCCACGCTGCCGCATCTTCTGGCTGAATTATTTTTACCGTGATCCATTAGAATAATTCCATCTGCATTTTACTTTTCCGTACCCTTGGGATACTCTTTAATGGCTATACCTGCTTAAGGTAATACTTGGTCTTTGCAATACGACATGGTTGATATCAATAAGAGTTCTACAAAAATTTTCGCTGAGCAGGTACGGCTCCTCTACGTCAATTCCACTTTACCGATAGTTGTCTCGGTAGCAGTGGGTGCCATTCTCTGCTGGTCGTTGCTGGGTGTTGCTGAAAAAAGCAGTATCATCAAATGGTTCAGTATTTTTCTGGTGATATCGACTGGCAGAATATACCTTCTCTATCTCTTTTATAAGCGCACGCCTGGGATTAAAAACATTACTCACTGGCATATTGGTTTCCTGATCGGCGCCTATTTGGTTGCTGCCGTCTGGGGTGCAGCACCATTTTTCCTGTTTCCTTATCAAAATCCTCAGGCTCAGATCATATTTCTCCTGGCCGTGATCGGACTGTCGGCAGGAACAATTGCCTCCCTGTGCCCGAGCCTTACTGTTGCATGCGGATACCTGTCGTTGACTCTGCTGCCATTGGCCAGCAGCATGATCTCTCATGGAACCAGTGATTCGGTTCTTGTCGGCCTGCTTATTCTCCTCTTCCTGGCTGTCATTCTGTCAGGGGTAATCCGAATTAACAGAAATATTCGTGAGAATATTCAATTGCGCTTTCAGAGTATTGAACGTGAAATAAAGCTCAAGGCCAGTCAGGACCGCTATAAACATATTTTCAATAACGCCCCCCTGGGAATATTCCATTATGACACAGGAAGTACCATCATCAGTTGCAATAGTGCCTTTAGTGATATTATTGGATCCTCCAAGGAAAAACTTGTGGGCTTAGACATGCTGGCCAATATTAAACAAAGAGGAGTAGTTAACGCCATAAAGGCCTCTTTAAGCAAAGGAGATGGTTTTTTTGAAGGTGACTACACCTCTGTCACCAGTGTCAAAACCACTCCTATCCGTGCTTTTTTCAAGGCTATTAGAAATACAGAACAGAGAATTATCGGCGGTGTGGGAATCCTGGAAGATTTTACCGAACAGAAACTATCAGAGCAACAGATTCAATATCACACCACCTATGATGCCCTTACCGGACTGCCCAATCGACGGTTACTGATGAGTCAACTGGATAACGAAATATCCAGGGCTACCAGACATGGCAGATATGGTGCCTTAATATTTCTGGATCTGGATAACTTTAAAACAATTAATGACTCCCTCGGTCATTCGGTTGGGGACAAGCTGCTAGAGTTAATATCAAAGCGACTCACCGATAATGTTCGGCAGGAGGATTGTGTCGCACGAATGGGTGGGGATGAATTTATCATCATACTCACCGAACTGGATGGCGACATGGATGGCGCCGTAGAAAAAGCACAAAAAGGTGCTGAAAAAATACGTGATTACCTTTCTGCCCCGTGCAAAATTGAGGGGTATGAAATGCATATCACCCCAAGTATTGGTGTCTCTCTTTTCCCCAAGCAGGAAAAGGGATCCGACGATATTCTCAAGCAGGCTGACGCTGCAATGTACAAGGCAAAAGGAGCGGGCACTAATGAAATTCGTTTCTTCCTGCCAAGTATGCAAAAAGCTGCTGACGAACGGCTTCGCCTCACAACTGATATAAGACGAGCACTGCTCAATGATGAGTTTGCAGTCTGGTATCAGCCACAGGCTGACGAATCAGGAGCGCTTCTCGGAGCCGAGGCGCTCGTCCGCTGGCATCACCCGGAACGAGGGCTTATAGCACCGGTAACCTTTCTGAAAATTGCCGAAGAAACTGGACTCATGTGGGACATAGGTCAATGGGTACTTAGTTCCACCTGTCGACAGATCAGGCAGTGGACCAGCGATGGGTTGCTAAAAGATCAGATGGTTATTTCTGTGAACATCAGTGGAAAAGAGTTCGGTGCTCCGGCATTTGTTAAGGCGGTTCGTGCGGTGATAGACAAAACAGGCGCCGATCCAAATCACCTGGGAATAGAGATCACTGAAGGAAGCCTTATCTCAACTGGAAACGATATTGTTGAAAAAATCATTACCCTCAGGCAGCTTGGAATAAAATTTTCTATTGATGACTTCGGGACCGGCTATTCATCGTTGAATTATCTGCAAACGCTTCCATTAAATACGCTTAAAATTGATCGCTCATTTGTTAACAGAATCAAAGACGGAAAGCATGACGTTATTCTGGTTGACACGATAATAATGATGGCTAAAAATCTTGGCCTGGAAGTAATTGCCGAGGGGGTCGAGACAGCGGAGGAACTTGCCTATCTCGCTAAAAAGGAATGTTCAATCTACCAGGGCTACTATTTCTGCAAACCTGTTGAGGTTGATACCTTTACTACTCTGCTGAGATCTGGAACCTGCCAGACATAACGCTTATCCTTTCACCGGCACCATTTTTCTGTAGCACAAGCAGCACATTTTTCCTTTGACATCAGGAACTCTAACGTTGTCTCATCCCGGATAAAAGTGTCATGATGCCGCCAATAAAGGTAAGGGCCGCAAAAGAAATAAATGCAAGTGGATAGCTGCCTGTAGCAGACACCACTCCGGCGAAAATCGGAGGTCCCAGCACCACTCCAAAATAAGTAAAGAACAGCGTGCCTCCGGTTGCGGCACCCACCTGGCCCTCAGGGGCACGGCGTGCCGCTTCCGCCAGGAAGACTCCATTCCAGCCGACAGCAGTAGCGCCAAAGATGATGGTAACCGATACTATTGCTATCAGCGGCCAGTCATTCTGGATCAATGCGGTTGCTACGGCTCCAAGTGACATACCGATGCCCAGAAGACCCAGCAGCTTACGTGGTTTTATAAGTCGATCAGCGAGTACTCCCCAGAGAATGCGGCCAATTGTTCCGGACATTTGTGCAGCAGAAAGTGTCAGCCCGGCTGCAATAAAGGCCATACCAACATCCTCTGTAAGGTAGATAACCAGATAGGTGAAGAGACAGAGCTGCATACCGGCATAAAGAAATGAGATGATTGCCAGTCGTCTGAGAGGAAGATGAGAAATAACCATCTGTAATGGCCGGGATACCCCACGGAAGGATATCCTTCGGTTCGGCTGACGATCATTATCAATAGCCGATCGGAAGGGACTCAGCAACAGAACCAGCAATAAAGTGAATAGACCGATATACACTACCGCGTTCTGCCAACCGGCATAAATCACCAGTGATGGTACAATGGCTCCGGCAAGAACACCGCCGAGCGGAACCCCTGTCTGTTTGAGTGAAAAAACAAAAGACATCATCCTGGGTGGAGTATTTCTAACAAGAATATGAGAACTTGATGGGGTTACCGGACCATATCCTAAGCCGATTACAAAGGCACTGATGACCATCGCCGGAATCGTTGCCAGAGAGGTCATTATCAGACCAATTCCTGTAAGACACAAGCAGACCTGGCTGACTCTCAAGGCACCATATCGCAGAATAAAGTCAGCGCTCCATAAACTTGAAAGCATACTTCCGATATACATCAGCGATACAAAGATTCCCGCATAGGCCGCGGAAATTTTGATATCGGGTGCTGCAGACGGTGCCAGAACAGGAACAGTCAGAGCAACCATTGAAACGATGGCCTGAACAATGAGTGTTAGTGTCAGGGGAATAATTATTCTTTTGTTATCCATTGTCTGTTTATCAGGTTATTGCAAAAGGTTTTCATATGCTCAACAAACTGAGTTTAATCATCCGGCACATGTATGCCTTGATGCACTTTAACCGTCTTCGCTATAGATTCAGTTAACAAAACCACATCAGAAGCGGAAAACCCGATGGAAAACTATTTTGGGGGCTCTTCCGCTAAACCAGCACCTCAATGCTGTAATTATCAATTTTATAAATGAATTTTCAACAATATCAGCTTCCTATTGACCCATTGAACACCATTATGTATAAATGGACCGAGCATCATAAGCCAGCTTTGTCTACCTGGTAGAGAAACCTTATTGAAATTGAACATTTGGTGGTAAAAATGGAAGAATATGTTTGTCCTCTTTGTGGATATATCTACGACCCGGCAGAAGGTGATATTGATGAAGGAGTTCCACCCGGTACTCCTTTTGAAAAACTTCCTGACGGTTGGCAGTGCCCTATCTGTGGTGCATCAAAGGATGTCTTTTTTCAAAAGAACTAACAGACGAAGCTCCGGCTAAGTTGTCATGAGTCGGTAATATCCGGTTCAAAAAACAACCATAATACTTGTGGAAATGCAGTCCGGAATTCTTTTTCTGTTTTATTTATCGCCA
>CAZOWJ010000085.1:0-14927 GCA_964583415.1 uncultured Desulfocapsaceae bacterium | reverse complement strand
ACGCATACGGTTGTTTTATTTTGAGTAAAAAGGCAATTGAAAAACTCTCCGTTGAACAGGTCGATATCATTGAAAAAACAGCAGAAAAATACTTTTCAGACCTTATCAGAAAAACCCGGGAGTCAAACCGTGACTCCCGCGCCGTTCTTTCAAAGCAAGGTGTTACTTTTGTAAAAACGACGGATGAAGTCATTGAAATCATGGAAGAACATAGAGACAGTGCCATTAAGAAGGTAAGGGGAAATTCATTTTCTGAAGAGGCATACCAAAGTCTTCAATCAGCCCTCTCACAATACCGCAGCAATGGAAAGTGATGTGACCAATATCCGATACGGCTGGTCTTTAAAATTAAAAGCAGTACTTAACCGTGTCGAGATGGTTGAACAGGGACTCGTAACCCTGATACTCACCCTTATCATTGTCCTTGCAACCTATCAGATCGGGCTGAGATGGTTTACCTCTGGAGGACTGCCCTGGATAGATCCACTCCTCAGGTATTCCGTATTGTGGGGTGGACTCCTGGGCGCAGTTCTGGCCACGGCGCGAGCCCAGCATATTTCTCTGGATGTTGTCAGCTATTTGATACCGGAAAGAGCGAAGCCGTGGCTGAAGTTTATCACACTCTGTTTTTCAGCTGTTGTTGCAGGATTCCTGTTCCGGGCGGCAGTGCTCTTTATGCAGAGTGAAATAGAGTTCGGCGGTACCAGTCTGTTTGGCCTCCCATCCTGGATATTGTACCTGATATTTCCAATCTCTTTTGCCATGATTTCTGTTCACTTTATCCTGTCAGCTCTGCTGACAGTCTTTGACAAGAGATCAACCGGGCAGCAGGCATCCTCGGATAAGAGGGTCTGATGACCAAGATCGCAACCCTCCTGCTGGCTCTGATCGGCACACCGCTCTTTATTATCATATCTGCGCTTGCACTGTTATCGTTTCATTCCGTCGACATTGACCCGTCGGTGGTAATCATCGAAATGACCCGTCTGGCCGAAACCCCGCTGCTGGTATCTCTGCCGTTATTCATCTTTGCCGGGACCATGTTATCCGAAAGCGGTACACCAACCAGGATACTCAAACTATCGAGGCTCCTGCTCGGTTGGCTCCCGGGAGGCCTGGCCGTCATGTCATTGACGGTCTGTGCTGTCTTTACCGCCTTTACAGGAGCATCAGGAGTTACAATTTTTGCCATAGGCGGCATGCTGCTGCCTGCGCTCATCAAGGATGGCTATTCTGATCGTTTCTCACTGGGGCTCATTACCTCATCCGGCAGCCTCGGGCTTCTCTTCCCGCCGAGCCTGCCGCTGATTCTATACGGAGTCGTTGCTGAAACAAGAATCGACCATCTCTTTCTCGCAGGAATTATACCTGGCTTCCTGATGCTCTTTTTACTCTCTGCATATGCTGTTAAATCCGGCGCAAGGCTTGGCAAGGAT
Organism: uncultured Desulfocapsaceae bacterium; assembly: GCA_964583415.1. Classification (GTDB taxonomy): domain Bacteria; phylum Desulfobacterota; class Desulfobulbia; order Desulfobulbales; family Desulfocapsaceae; genus MADRE3. Next base: position 13,491 of record CAZOWJ010000085.1, on the reverse strand, counting down.
GAAAAGAAAGAGACGTTGGATGTCCGCGCCATACTAAAAGAAACAATCTGGGAAATCCCCTTACCGTTTATCATCATTATCGGCATATATGGCGGCTTTTTTGTGGCAGGTGAGGCTGCCGCCGTCACAGCGCTCTATGTAATTGTGGTTGAGGTCTTTATTTACCGGGATATAAAACTGACGCAGCTCCCCGAGATTATGGGGCGCTCAATGGTTCTTTTTGGTGGAATTTTAGTTATTCTTGCCGCCTCAATGGCTTCAACCAACTATTTCATAGACCAGCAGATACCATCTAAATTATTCGAGATTATCAGTGCATATATAGACAGCAAGTACACTTTTCTTATCCTCCTTAATATCTTTCTGCTGGTTGTCGGAGCCTTTCTTGATATTTTTTCCGCCCTTGTCCTCATCGTTCCTCTTATTTTACCGATTGCCGCCGGTTACGATGTTCACCCGATTCACCTGGGCATCATATTTCTCACCAATTTGCAGATCGGCTATTGTACGCCGCCTGTGGGGCTTAATCTCTTCCTCGCCTCCTACCGTTTTGGGCGCCCCATTTTTGAGCTCTACAGAGCATCCCTGCCCTTTCTTGGCCTCTTGTTAATCACCCTGGTGCTTATCACCTACTTCCCCTGGCTGAGCCTGATCCTGATCGACTGGCTGGGTTGATCTGATTTTCCTTTTCCGTTGTCCAGATACAGCAGCTGCATTTCTCTTGCTGCAGTGTAATTCGCAGCAGCACTTGGATATTTCGTTTATCCTGGTCTTAAGATTTCCTCGCTCCTTTGCTGGGAACCTTAAAAATTGTATTGACAGAACCGATACTTCGACTCATTTTGACAGACTAATCATTTCTCTAAAGGAGAATTCACCATGGCCTACATTTTTTTCCTCTGCGGTGCAATCCTGGCCGCCCTGTCAGTAGCGATAGGAGCATACGGAGCTCACGCTGACATCTTTGACGAAGTCCAGACATTGTGGATCGACAAGGCTGTCCGTTATCAGATGTTTCACGCGCTCGCTCTCATTGTGACGGCTCTGGCCATGGCCAATAAACGCAAAATCCAGATGCACCTGATGGCCGCAGGAATCTGTTTCCTGGCCGGCACCATCCTTTTCTCCGGCAGCCTCTATGCTATGGCCTTTACCACCTTTGATGCAGGGTATATCACACCTGCCGGTGGGTTCCTTTTTATTTTCGGATGGATACTCCTTGCCATCGCAGGTCCGGGATCGGTAAAGGGCCGCAGGTAAGCAGCAATCAGGCGAGCAGGTCCGGCTTGAGAACACCAACATATGGTAAATTCCGGTATTTTTGAGAATAATCAAGGCCATAACCGCAGACAAACTCATCGGCAATTTCCATGCCGCAAAAATCGATGGGTACCTCAACAACCCGCCGTGACGGTTTACTGAGAAAGGTACATATTTTAAGAGATCTCGGATGACGATTTTTGATCAGGTACAGGACCTTGTTAAAGGTCTTGCCGGTGTCGATAATATCCTCCACCATCAATACGTCCTTGCCCTCAATTGATTGATCAAGATCCATAACCACCTTGACATCCCCGGTGCTGACCGTGCCGTCCCCATAGCTTGAAACCGTCATGAAATCAACAATTAATGGAAGCTTAACCTGTCTGACCAGGTCCGCCATAAAAACGAAGGAGCCACGCAGCAGTCCGATGACAACAAGATCCAGTTGTTCCTGTTGCGCATAATAGCTCGTTATCTCTTCACCAAGAAGAGCCACTGCTGACTTCACCTCTTCCTCTGTCACCAGAACCTTTTCAATACCACGTTCCATTTCGTACCCCTTTCGTCCAGCTGTTTATTCAGCAAGCTTTCGTTTATCCCCACTCAAGCCGCTTCTTCGTCCATACAGGAAAATGATAATCCGCGAACACCATGAATTCTCTATGTAATGACAAGGATATAGAAAATTCTAGCACCGGTGTCCACAACTACTTTTTCCGGACCAGCGGCCAGAACAACCCGGATAATACCCAGTCTGCTCCCCGCAGTTTATCCAGAGAGTAAAAGCTCCCCCTCCATGTAACACCAGATGCCAGATGAACCTGAAAGAATGCCTTTAAGATGATAAATAGTGCAATAAATGGCGTGACCAAGAGAAAAATGATTGAGACCGGTGACAAGCCGATGCGGATCATACCGCCTCCTGTACCTGCAACCCTGATCAGAACCGTCAGGATAAAAAACAATTTTGCACTCCCCTGGGCAAAGACTGCTCCCACCATGGGCACCACGGTCATTACTGAAATTACCAAGACTCCAAGAACAACATAGCTGGGCCGATAGCGAAAAAAAGCATAAACATTTTTCATCAGACCAGAAATCATTTCCGACACAGAACCATACCAGGACAAGGTCACCAGCGATTCCGCAAGCATGCATTCCTGACGAAACCCGTTTTGTTTGACCAGCTTGCCCAGATAGACGTCATCAACGATCTGCAACTTTATCTCCTGGTGTTCCCCGATCGCCTGGTACACCGATGTTCGCACCAAATTAAACGCTCCAACACCCATAAAATATCTGCTGCCAGCAATTTTTGCCTTCCACGGCTTGATCAGAAAAAAAAGACCGGCTCCAATATCGGCAATCAAGGCGTTGAGCAGCAGGCCCGGGCTGCTATTTTTAAAAATGAGGCTCAAATGATCCAGCGTCCTCTCCTCCATGGCACTTAGAGCTCTGGATATCGTTGTCTTTTCCAGAGAGACATCGGCATCAATGAATAGAAGATAATCCCCTTCTGCCTCGCGGGCTCCCTGCTGCAGTGCATGTGGCTTGCCAAGCCAGCCTTCGGGCAGTTCACTGATACGGATCAGCCGGATAGCGGGAAAATCATGCCGCACCGACTCAACGACCTCTGACGTGCGGTCGATGGAACGATCATCAACCACAATAATTTCAATATTTGAATAATCGAGGTGACAGAGTGACCGCAATGATTGCTCAATGGATAGTGCTTCATTACATGCCGGTATGACGATTGATACCAGTGGCTGGTCTTTCTTGTCCCCAGGCTCTATGGCGTCAAGTGAATCAAGCTGTCCGTACCCTGACCCTATCTGAACAAAAACTGCCAGCATCACCAGGCAGATAATTACAGCAAAGAATACGAGCATATCGCACCACCAATTTCATTGAAGAATAAAAGAGAAGCATTTTACCCAACATTACATCTTTGTAATGTTCAGGCAAGGTTACGGTAATCTTCATAAAGTATTGTGCTATCAGATAGTAAATTTCCAATCATCAACATCTTAAGCATTTGCCCACAAGGAGCCATCATGTTTACCAAAAATTCAGTAGAGGATGCCCTCCAGCCTCTACCTTCTGCTCAGGACAGAACATATGATGATGTCCAGGCTATCACTTCGCAGGTTGTCGCAAGTTCATCCTGGATTCCTGAGCTCAGAGACGAACTGAAAAAAGTCGTTATCGGACAGGACCACCTTATAGACAGTCTCTTTGTCAGTCTGCTCACCGGCGGGCACATCCTCCTTGAGGGGTTACCGGGACTCGCCAAAACCCTGGCCGTGAAAGCGCTGGCCCAGGCAATCAATACCGACTTTAGAAGAATCCAGTTCACTCCGGATATGCTGCCCGCTGATATTATCGGAACTGAGCTGTATAATCCACGCAATACCTCTTTTGAGGTAAAGAAAGGGCCGATATTTTCATCCCTGGTTCTTGCAGACGAAATTAACCGTGCACCGGCAAAAGTACAGTCTGCCCTGCTTGAGGCAATGCAGGAAAAACAGGTTACCATCGGAGACACCACCTTCCAGCTGCCGGAACTGTTTCTTGTTCTGGCCACCCAGAACCCGATCGAGCAGGAAGGCACCTATCCGCTCCCCGAGGCCCAGGTCGATCGATTTATGCTTAAAGTCACCATCACCTATCCGTCTGCTGCGGAAGAGCGTCTGATCCTTGACTCCAAAAACCATGCAGACTCACATGTACCAATTTCTCCGGTGACCAATGTCGGAGACATTTTTGAATCAAGAACAGTGGTAGATTCAATCTATATCGATGATAAAATCAAAGAATATATCGTCTCTCTTGTCTGCGCCAGCAGGGATCCCCAGGCCTTTAACCTTGATCTTGCCGACTATATTGAAACCGGCGCCTCACCTCGCGCTACCCTCAATCTTAAATCAGGTTCCAGGAGTCTTGCCTACCTCGCGGGCAGAGGATATGTCACCCCGGATGATGTAAAGGAGGCCGCAGGTGATGTGATGAAGCACCGCATTAGAATCAGTTATGAAGCGGAAGCGGAATCAATCACCAGTGAAGATATAATCAGAAAGATCCTCGACACCGTTCCCGTTCCATAAAGCGCAGCTGCAGACCAGATGAATCAGCAGAAGACAAAAGAGATACTCAAGAAGGTCAGACAGATTGAGGTTCGGACCAATCGACTGGTGACCGACAGCCTTGCCGGCAACTACCATTCCGTTTTCAAGGGACGGGGAATGAATTTTGACGAGGTCAGGGAGTATGTTGCCGGAGATGAAATTCGCACGATTGACTGGAATGTGACCGCTCGGACCGGAACACCGCATGTGAAAAAGTTCACCGAAGAACGTGAACTGACCATCATGTTAATGATTGATATCAGCGCCAGTAATGATTTTGGATCAGACCACTGCTCTAAACGTGAAATGATGGCCGAGCTGGGGTCAGTCCTTGCCTTTTCTGCGGTTCGTAACAATGACAAGGTGGGCCTTATCCTGTTTACCGACTTTATCGAATTATATATCCCCCCAGCAAAGGGACGCTCCCATATTCTCCGGGTAATCAGGGATATTCTCTATTTCGAACCAAAGGGTAAGGAAACAGACCTCACCGTTCCACTGGAATTTGTCAGCAAGGTTACCAAGAGAAAGGCCGTTATCTTTCTTATTTCGGATTATTTCTTTTCAGGCAGCCAGGAGGAGCAGCTTGCACGGTTACAGCCCAAACTGAGGGTTTGCAACCGGCATCACGATCTCATCGGTGTGGTTATTGCAGACCCCCGTGAGCAAGAACTTCCCGACTGCGGCTGGCTCACGCTCGAGGATGCGGAAACGGGTCAGCAGGTTGAACTGAATACATCAGACCCGGCCATCCGGCGGGGATGGGCCGAGCTGGCTGAAGATTTTAACAAGAAATTACACCGTACGCTTGGAGCAGCAGGTATAGATTCTCTGGATCTGTCAACTGACCGCTCTTTTATAACACCACTTCTTTCATTTTTCGGTACCCGGAAACGGAGACGTGCCCGATGAACAGGAAAACCATATTTTTCTCTCTTGCCTGTATGGCAGCAATGCTTCTCCTCCCCCCTGTTTTATTGCACGCAACTACGCTCCGGGTACCGAATCCTTCGACGATTCTCCAGGATACCGCTGACGCCTCCGCACCCCCTGTGACGACTGAAGACATACGTGATATTTATGGGCCGGTCAGCCTTCCGAAACCACCGCCATTTCTTCTTTACAGCCTTGTTATTCTGCTGGCAATTCTGTTGATTGGCGCCATCTGGTTCACCTGGGTGTTTATGAAGAAAAGGAAGAATAATCAAAAAATTGATCCGGCAGTCCTTGCCCTCTGCTCCCTGAAAAAGGCGGAAGATGGATTACCTGAGATCGGCATACTCTTTTTTGCAGGTGAGGTGTCTCAGATTCTCAGATCGTATATTGAGGCCCGCTTCTCTATTCCAACGACGAGCTGCACAACCTCAGAATTTTTTTCCAGTCTGGAAACCTCCTTTGACGGCCAGTCCAGTGTAATGATAAAACATGACGACACCCTTAAACAGTGCCTGATGCTCTGTGACAGAATTAAATTCAGCCGTTTTCTCCCAGAGCATGAAGTTGTGAAGTCACTGGCTGAAAGTGTTCACAGTTTCATTGATAAAACCCGAACAAAACCGGCTGAGGAGAAATAAATCCATGCGTTTTGTTCACCCTGAATTGCTTTGGCTGCTCCTGTCAATTCCTCTCCTGGCGCTGCTCAAAGGTCAACGCGGGCCGGCACCTTCCCTGCTGTTCTCTTCGACAGCCATGGCTGCCACCATAGCCGGCGGCAGGAAAAATATGGCAGGACGATTGTTGATGGCCTTGAAACTTCTGGCCATCGGTTGCCTGATAATCGCTCTTGCCCGCCCGCAACTGGGAAATACGACAACTGAAATTGAGGCAAGCGGTATTGATATCCTGCTGGCAGTGGACGTCTCAGGCTCAATGAAGGCAATGGACTTTACACTCAAGGGAAAACCGGTAAGTCGTCTTAAAGTCGTTAAATCTGTCGTGGACCAGTTTATCGATGAGCGCCCCAATGATCGTATCGGCCTCATTGCCTTCAGCGCCAAACCATACCTGATCAGCCCGCTAACCCTCGATCATGACTGGCTCAGAAAACGATTGGAAGTCATTTCTATCGGAATGATTGAAGATGGTACAGCAATCGGTTCGGCAATTGGTACCGGAGTAGGCAGGCTGCATAACCAGAAGGCAAAATCGCGGATTATGATTCTGCTCACAGACGGTATGAACAACAGCGGTAAAGTTCCGCCAATAGCAGCGGCTGAAGCAGCCCAGGCGCTGAAAATAAAAGTGTATACAATCGGGGCAGGTACGCGGGGTGAGGCCCCCATTCCGGTTACCGATGCCTTTGGCCGCAAGCGATTAATCAATAGCAAAGTTGATATTGACGAAGAAACCCTCACTCAGGTGGCGGATCTTACAGGAGCACGATATTTTCGGGCCACAGACACGACATCGCTTGAAAAAGTTTATCAGGAAATCAACAAAATGGAGACAACAACCCGGTCAATCAAACAATTTGAACAGTATCGTGAGCTTTTTTCTTTTTTTATTGCAGCAAGCCTTCTTTTTTTGATGATCGGCATGCTGTTTCGCCGAAACCATTTACCATAAGGGCACGTGATGATTTCTTTTGCTCACCCTCTGTGGATTTTGGCGGGTATTATCGTCAGCCTGCTGCTCTGGTTTCTCTGGAGTTATTTTGAGGCAAAGCGGAAGGTACAGCTGCAACTATTCGTTGCAGCCCCCCTTCTGAAAAATTTGACCGCAAACGTCTCTTCGGGCCGCCGACTCGTCAAAAAGATCCTTCTGCTTGGTGCTGTCTTCTGCTGCTTTACTGCATTGGCACGCCCCCAGTATGGTTATCGATGGGTCAACGTTAAACACAAAGGTATCGATATCCTTTTTGCTCTGGATACATCAAAGAGTATGCTGGTGGAAGACATTCGTCCAAATCGGCTGGAACGAAGCAAACTGGCAATCATGGATTTTGTTTCCCAGCTGGGCGGCGACCGGGTCGGACTTATGCCCTTTGCTGGTTCATCCTATCTGATATGCCCGCTTACCGCCGATTATTTTGCCTTTGAACAATCTCTTGCTGCCATAGACACAGCTATCATCCCGACCGGCGGCACCGATCTCGGGCAGGCTATCGACTCTGCTGAAAAAACGCTCAGCAATGAGGCCAATCATAAGATCCTTGTTCTGATAACCGATGGTGAAAACCTGCAGGGTGATGCTCTGGCGGCGGCGGCTCAGGCAGCCAAACAGAACATGAGTATTTACACCGTCGGTGTCGGTACCGGCGAAGGAGAGTTGATACCGGACAAGAAAAACGGTGGCTTTATCAAGGATAGCAGTGGCTCCTATGTCAAGTCGCGACTCGATGAACAAGGATTGACTGCTCTATCAGAGGCAACCGACGGATTCTATGTACCGCTTGGCAACCAGGGGCAGGGCCTTGAAACAATTTATCAGCAGAAGTTAGCCCTGATTCCCAAAACTGAGCTTGCAGAAAGACGAAAGAAGGTACCTGTAGATCGGTTTGAGTGGCCGCTTGCAGCAGCTATCATTCTGATATCACTGGAGTTTGTACTTACAGGAAGAAAAACAAGGCACAATTTTCCCCGACTGGTTTCTCAACTTTCCAAAAGAAAGTCAAAAACTGCCGGCTCCCTCCTGCCCATCCTGGTCTGCTTTTTTCTCGCCTCGGGTACACCAGCGAAAGGTTCGAAGGGAGAGAGTGCCTATGAAACGGGTAACTTTCTGGAAGCCTCAGAGTATTACCAGTCACTGCTTGAAAAGGAACCGGACAACCCGCAGCTGCTCTTTAATAGCGGTGCCGTCGCCTACAAGAATAATTTACTGGAAGAAGCAGCCGATAATTTTAAAAAAACACTTGTCACAGATGACATCACGCTGCAGGAGAAAACCTATTATAATCTTGGCAACGTTCACTATCGAAAGGGTGAAGAAGCACTGAACAGTGATCAGAAGGCAACGATAAAACAGTGGGAGCAGTCACTGAAATCCTACCAGGGAGCACTCGCACTCAATCCTGAAAACAACAATGCTCAATACAATCATGACCTTGTCAAGTCACGTCTTGATCAGCTCAAACAACAGCAGTCCAAAACTCCTGAGCAGCAGGAAAGTGATGAAAATTCCGAAGAGCAACAGGGTGAGCAGGATAATCAGGACCAGAAACAGCAGCAATCAGGCCAGCAGGATGCAAAAGATGGTGAAAATGATGATTCCGACTCATCAGCATCTGACCAGGCCAACAGTGAAAAGCAGGAAGAAAAATCTTCCCAGTCTGGTGAGGAAACAGAGCAGCACGAAGAAGATCAGGCTACCCCTGAAAACTCAGGTGCGGAAGGCCAGGATGGACAATCTGGCGTTAATAACGAAGCCTCCGATCAGCAGGCCCCTTCTCCCGCAAAGAGAGAAGCGGGAGTTCAGGCAATGACACAGGAAGAGGCGGAGCAGCTGCTGCAGGCGGTGCAGAGCGAAGAGGGCAGGCTCAACCTTTATGTGCCCATACAGCCCGATAAAGACAATAAGATAAGGAAAGACTGGTAATGATGAGCGTTTTTTACAATGGATTGAAGGCAAAAGAATCCCTCCCTCTTCTTTACAGTGTGATCTGTATTATAACCCTGTTGCTGTTCCAGCCGGCAGGGCTGAGAGCAGAAGACAGTCCCGTCTCTGCCACCTTAACTCCACCTACCTTCTCTACCCAGCAATCTGCTCGGCTTGCTGTTACCATCCAGGGCAAGCAGGATGCCCAGATTACCATGCCGGAAGTCAAAGGACTCATCTTTCACCAGCGCGGTCAGAGCAGCCAGTTTCAAATGATAAACGGTGCGACATCATCTTCAGTCACCTATACCTGGCTCGTTCAGGGGACAGAACCGGGGGACTATACAATACCGCCAATAACAATTACCACCAAGAGCGGTACCTATTCTACACAACCGATTTTATGTACAGTAAGTGACTCCCCTGCAACACTGCCAAAACAAAAACAGTCAGGATCATCTGCAGTGCAGAGGGTGGCCGCTGAACAAAATGAAAATGTCGCCTTTATCAGGCTGATCCCTGAAAAAGAAAAAGCCTATGTTGGCGAGTTAATTCCTGCCACCATCAAGGCCTATTTCGATCGCGGAGCCAAATTTAAATTCAATGCATTACCGGAATTAACCGGCGACGGCTTTCTGATGGATGCGTTGAGTAATGAACCCCGGCAGCAGGAAGAAATCATTGACGGAAACCGGTATATGGTTCTCACCTGGGACACCATCCTTACCGGTATAAAAGAAGGACAGAACGATTTGAGTCTGGAAATGGATGTCAGTATGCTCGTCCGTTCAGCTCAGCAGAACCGCCGCCTGCCTGGTTTCGGCGGAGGACTGCAGGATGACTTCTTCGATGATTTTTTTGGTAGATACCAAAATCAACCGATTAAGGTTACCAGCCCTTCTATCAGTATGAACGTAAGCGCTCTGCCTGAAGAGGGCAAACCTGATCAATTCTCCGGTGCCATAGGAAGGTTCACCCTGAGTATGCAGGCTCAACCGACAAGCATTGCCCCGGGAGATCCGGTAACATTAACCATGTCAATCACCGGCAACGGTAATTTTGATAACGTCTCGGCACCATCGCTCACTGAACCTGACGGCATTAAAGTCTATTCGCCTGCATCATCGTTTCAGCAGGGCAATCAACAGGAGGAAGATAAGAAAATTTTTGAACAGGCAATTGTCATCACAGATCCAGGGGTAAATCAAATTCCACCGGCTACATTCAGTTATTTTGATCCGGTCAGGGAACAATACCAGACACTCTTTACCGATCCTATTCCAATAGAACTGAGCGGGCCTCCTGCTGCTGCCAGTCAATCACTGCCACAGAGTTCAGCGCAGCAGCAGACTGAAAGCAGCTCTCTTCCTGAGTCCCTTCTGCCGTTTACCGGGCTGGCGCCGGTCAAACTGACGCCAGGTGTATTCACCAGTGAAATCAAACCCCTTTTCAGACAGCCGCTGTTTCTAATAATTGGCGTATTGTTTCTTGCTGCAATAGCCGGTGTTTCCGCTTACCGGCTCCGTATTCATTTTCTGAATAATAATCCGGGGATTGTTCGCCAGAAAAAGATTGAGCAACAGAGAAAGACCTGTATACATTTATTGACCCAGATTCATTCGGCCAGCCAGGACCAATACCTGAGGGCTGCCCAGCACAATTTGAAACTTTTTCTTGCGCTTCTCTGGAATTGTGAGGCCGCTTCCATAACGACAGCAGATATCAAAAAACATCTGGGTTCCAACCACCCGATAACGAGACTCTTTGTTCACGGTGATAATGCCTCCTATGGTGCATTTGAATTTTCAAAATCAGAAAGAGACCAGTTGCATAAAGAAATCACGGAAATACTTGGTACACTGACATGATAACCTTACGCTCCCTCATTTCGGTTTTTCTGATCCTGCTATGCTATTCAGTTTCTTTTGCTGACAGTGGAAAGCAAAATGCAGCATCACTTGAAGCATGTAATACCTTCTACCACAACAATGCTTTTGAAAACGCTGTTACCTGCTATAAGAATCTCCTGTCTGGAGGACACTCCGCCAATATCCTGTACAACATAGGCAACAGTTATGCTCAACTTGACCAGCCCGGCTACAGTGTGCTCTATTTTTTAAGAGCATTGTCCGTTAACCCCAAGGACTCTGATATTTCCGGAAACCTTGCCATGGTCAAAAAAGAAAAAGGGTTGTTTCCTCCGGAAAAGTCAGCCCTGCAGATGTTCTTCAGCCTGCTCACGCTTGGACAGTGGTCTATCCTCTGTCTAATCTCATTGGCCGGATACCTGGTCTTTTCACTTACAAGGCTGAGCAAAGGGAAAAATATGGTGCTGGAATCGTTTGTTATCCTTCTTTGTATATTTTCGCTAAGTGCTGGCGCGCTGGGCACCGTGATGCGATATAGAGAATGGCATCAATCTGTGGTAATCAGAGACAGCCGCCTTTTGGTATCCCCGTTCGAAAACGGTGCTTCCATCGGTTCAATCAAGCAGGGACGCCTGGTATATCCTCAAAAGAAACATGGTGATTACTGGTATGTAACAGACGAAACTGGTAGACAAGGATGGCTGGAAAGAGAGGTTTTCGAGTCTATTCTGCCCTAAGGATCACTCCATTTGTCCGATTGATCTTCGATTTCTACAGACCGGCATATGGCGGTGTCAAATATGCACCGATTCAGGTCTGAAATGGTTACATCTTTCCAAGGTGATGTTGAACGATTGAGATCGCCGCAATTGTTGCTGTTTCAGCTCTTAAAACCTGCCTGCCTAGGCTGACACTCTGCCAGCCCAGCTCATGAGCTGCAGCAATTTCCTGCTCAGAAAAACCACCCTCAGGACCAAGCATGACGGAGACCCTGTCAAATGGCTGGGTCCAGTCAACATCTGATAATGTAACATTCTTCTCCTCCTCCCAAAAAAGCAGTTTGGGGCCAGAAGATTGAGAGAGCGCCTCGTTCCCTAACGCTGCAGTCATTGACGCTTCCTTCTCACATCTCATCAAGGTCAGTCTCATGCTCTGTTTGCACGCACCTTCAATCAACTTCTGCCAGCGTTCAGATTTTCTTTTCCTGCGGTTCTCACCAACCCGACCCTGGCTGCGGCTACAGGTGAAAGGAAAGATTCTCTCGACACCGAGCTCTGTTGCTTTCTGGATGACAAGGTCCATTTTCTTTCCTTTAAGATCGGCCTGAAAAAGCCAGAGTGCTGCCCCTTCCTGAGGGATTGTCTCCTGCCGGGAAACCAGCCGGACCCTGACATGGTTGCCAAGTTCCTCTATCTCTCCAAGGAAAAGATTTCCCCGACCATCAAAAAGCTCGACGTGCTTACCCGCTGCAAGCCTGAGAACATTGGTAATATGATGAGATTCTTCACTGCAGAGCCTGACTACTGACTCTGCTGCCTCGTTTGGATTAAACAGGAACCGTCGCATTACACTTTTCCACCCGCTTGTTTGAGCCCAGAAGCCACATTATTTATTCAATCAGGGGATTACCGGCCATAATTGGCTGTGCTATCGTTTGACAATCATTTTAATTTCAACTATTTTTGGAGTAGAGGAAAAATTTTAATTATCTGGATTAAATAACATTATGTCAAAACCTTCCGGGAATAGCAGTTTTATCGACCAGCGTCTCCAGCAGAGATTTTCCATGGAGCTGCCGGTACGGGTTTTAACAGGAATTGAGACTGACTTACAAGTCCAGTTTGAAGGTGTAATCGCCAATATCAGTTCAGGAGGAGCATTTATTGCCACAGACAACCCTCTGCCCGTATCATCAAAGGTCCATCTTGAGTTTCTTATTTCTATCCAGGAACTGCAGAACCTGAAATTTATTCTCTCTCTTGAAACACTCCGCCGTTTTAAAGGCAAGCCGGTCTGGGCGAAGGCTTCCGGGGTAATCATCAGGCACGAGCAGAATGGTATGGCAATAATCTTTGACGATGACTACCAGCTCTCTCCACTGCATGCAGCCGACAGCTGAACTGCAGGCACCGAGTCTACAATATATTCTCTAACTTGAGCGCACCCCACTCGCCATCCTGCTGTTCCTCCAGCAGGCTAAAACCAATTTTCTGGAAACGCTCAGTTATGCTCTTTGTCTGATCGCCATAAATCAGCCCTGATAGAATAAGTATCCCACCGCGCTGGGTTACTTTTGCCAGATCCTCTGCCAGCGCTATTAAAACATCATGAATAATATTGGCAACGATCAGTGGATATTCTCCCGATATTTCAGCCAGCGGTTTGGAAGAAGTGTTCATCTTGTCCTGAAGCCCGTTTCTGCGAATATTGAGCTCCGCTGCAGCCACCGCTTCATCATCATTATCAATCCCGAGAACACGATCCGCTCCCCACAGAGCGGCGGCCATGCCGAGAATCCCGGTCCCGGTACCCACGTCAAGTACCGCAGCATTTTGGAAACATTGGGTTTCTGACTTGATCATTTCAAGGCAGAGCCTCGTTGTTGCGTGATGCCCGGTGCCAAACGCCATTCCCGGATCCATAACGATTAGTTTCTCGTTTTCACCGATCGTATAGGGCTGCCAGCTCGGCGCGATAAC
>CAZOWJ010000084.1:0-15170 GCA_964583415.1 uncultured Desulfocapsaceae bacterium | reverse complement strand
GGCAAACAGAGATGCCACCGTCATTACACAAATTGCCTTTTTCATTCGTCTCTCCCCTTATGGTAATGAGTTACCCCCCTGTTATTCGAACCAATTCCTGGGGGCTGTTATAAAACAGCTACTACTATCCTGCAAAAATCCTTGCTCTCCTATGCAATCTTGGCGTGACCGTCATACAGGTACCGCTTTATTTTATGAGTTGCCGTCTTTATAAAAGGTTCCCTCCTTTCGAAAACTTCAGCAATTCTTGAAGCGGGCGGCAGTTGACTATTCAAATCTTTTCTCATTTTTTCAAGCAGGGTTTGCAAATACTCTTTTCGCTGCTGGCGGCTCTGCCCTACCGTTACATCATCAATACTCTCATAATCAGGGTAAATCCAGGCATGCAGCTGGTCATTAAGCTCGACGATCAAAGACTCGACCACCCAGTGATATGCATTAATTTTGTGCTCGATTGCCTCCGGGTAAACGTTTTCACCATTTGCCATGACAATAACATTCTTACTGCGCCCTTTAATATGGAGGTTACCCTGTTCATCAATCAGTCCCAAATCTCCTGTTGCCAGCCAGCCATCAGCAGAAACTACCTCGGCAGTTGCCTCCGGGTCATTAAAATATCCCTTCATGATATTGGGGCCACAGGCACATATTTCTCCAATGCCGGTTTCTGCATCCGGGTTGACTATTTTCACTTCGACTCCCGGGATCGGCTTGCCTGCCGAACCGAGGGCAATGGTTTTATCTCCCGCAGGTCCACCGGCAATGAGTGGTGCTGATTCTGTCAATCCGTAGCCAACCAGATAGGGAAACTCGGCTTCAAGAAGAAATGCTTCCACATCAGGATTAAGAGAGGCCCCGCCAACCCCCATTAAGACGAGATCACCCCCAAAGAATTCAATCAATTTTTTACCGATACGCTTGTTAATAAACTTTTTCCCTGCCTTTGTCCTGCAGATCAGTTTCATTACCCTGCTCTTTTCTATCTTCGGCAACACTCGCTTTTTATAGATTTTTTCCAGAACCAGCGGGACCGCAAAGATAGCAAAGGGCTTTTCATGAGCACATAAATTCTGCAGTATTGCCGGCGTTGGAGTCTTACCCGCATAAGCGATACGTGCTCCCGTGAGCAGGGGCAGAATGAACCCGGTGGTGAACTCGTAGGTATGTGACATTGGCAGGATGGATAGAAATACAGATCCGGGCTTAACCTCAAGCAGTCCGGAAGCGGCATAGGCATTTGAGGTCAGATTCTTATGGGTCAGCATGACCGCTTTTGAAAATCCGGAAGTTCCAGATGTATAAAGAATTGAGGCCAGATCGTCTTCACCAATGTCGGGAAAGGCTATCTCCTCACCTACAATATTCTTTTCACGATACTCCCCAAGAGCCTCCTCCAGATAACCGGAGAATTGAATGGGCTGTAATAACCCTTTGGCACCCTGATGGTCATCAAGTGTAATAACCGAACCGTAGTGCTCTCCACGGTAATCATATATTTTTTCTATCTGCCGCTGGGTGGTAAAAAGGATTTTCACCTTCATCTCATTTAAAATGTGATGAACATCGGCCTCAGGCAAATCGGGCAGAATGGGTACACAAACAGCACCGATTCTCACCCCTGCCAGGTATGCAGTCCCCCAATTCTGAGAGTTTTCTGCAAGGATCGCTATATGATCGCCTTTTGCCAAGCCCTCTTTCTGCATTCTCATGGCAAGAGCACAGATGCGATCATGATACTCTTCATAGGTTATTGGCTCTTCCATAGCCATACCAATCGCAGCCAAATCACCGAACTTATCCTTGCTGGAATCGATGATGTAGTTCAGGGTCATTCGGACATCCGGCCCATCCACCATGGTGCATTACCTCATTGAATTAAATGAATCGTGAGCTATTTTCTAACAGTCAGTTAATAAAAACCGACCAATAAGCGGTTTAAGTATGGGGTTATTTTACACAATCACCCCATAATGGTCAATCAAGAAGACTTCCAGGCAGTGCATGTTGGAAGTGCACATATCGGTTCAGGCTGAAGGTAGAGGCTGAAAGTCCTTGACAAGCGGGCGACAGCAGAATACAAACGATCTCATAGTTAGTGTATTTTTCGGTTAGAATCTACTGTTTTACTATGATGGCTCAATTTACTTCTATCATACCCCGATTTACGCTTCTTTTTCTGGTTTTCATTCTTGGCTGGGTTATTCCGCCTGCTCATTCAATGATGGTACTCAAGGACCAGTCAAAAACAAGGGTATACTCACGCACATCAACTGTACCAAAGAGCGTTAAGACCTTTGGCCGGCACCGTGATATCAGTTCCATCAAAAAGCGAGTGCGATTCTATGCTGATGCCGTAGCTCCTTTCAGGCTCCGTTTTATATCTGCCAAGAGCATCATTATTATGGATGCTGTTTCAGGCAAGACACTCTTTTCACGATCTCCAGACACCCCCAGACAACCTGCCAGCACTATCAAGGTACTCACCGGGATGATTGCCATTGACCGGCTGCGAAATCAAGAGAGGGTAACCGTCAGCAGAAAGGCTGCCAAGCAGCCGCGCTCAAAAGTCTACCTGGATTCCAGAAAAACATACCTGGCAAACGATCTCATTAACGCCGTGCTTCTCGCCTCAGCTAACGATGCAAGCGTCGCAATCGCTGAGAAAATTGCAGGATCAGAAAAATCTTTTGCCAGGATGATGACAGAACAGGCCAGGCGCCTGGGGGCGAACAATACCGTCTGCAAGACGGCATCGGGGTTGACTGCCAAAGGGCAAAAGACAACGGCACGGGATCTTGCCAAAATCTTCAGACTGGCAATGAAAAACAAGGAATTTGCCAATCGAATGAAAAAGACAAAAATTCATACGGCAGAGGGAAAACTACTGAGGAATCATAATAAGGCATTATGGCAGATTGACGGTGCCCTTGCCGGTAAGACAGGATACACCAATGCAGCCCGGCAGACCTATGTTGGAAAATTCAAGAGAGGGCCCGACGAAATCATTATCGCAATAATGGCAAGTGAAACCATGTGGACAGACATCAAGAAGCTGGTATCATATGGTTTTTCAGCAAAAGAACGAACGGCAGCCCTGCCTTCACAAACGGCAAAAAGCAAAACCTGAGTCTTTTTTGGAAGTAGAAAAACCAGGGTAAAAGATCCCTGATATGGAGTCTCATCACCGGATGAAACGTTTTCACATAAAGAATTTACAGCGACAATCCCTCTGGCGGTTCATCAGGTTGCAGGTGTTCTTTCACGGCACTGATAAGTTCATCCCGTGTGAACGGCTTGGCCAGTGTTCTGGTATTTTTCATATAACCTGCTACGGCAAGATAGCGCTCCTTGGGAATATTGCCGCCGGCTGATATGGCAATCACCGGCAACTCCGGCGCTTTCTTTTTTAACTCGAGAATCGTATCAAGGCCGTCTTTCACCGGCATGATGATATCGGTAATAACAAGATCAGCCGACTGTTCCTCAAACAGAGCAAGCCCCTCCTCGCCATTGCAAGCGGTTATCACTTCGTACCCTTCCGCAACCAGCAGGTCCTTCAGAAAGTTCAGAATCAGCTCTTCGTCATCAATAACCAGGATACGTTTCATAGTCCCACTTCGTTATGGTTTTTATTCTCTCTCCTTTAATTATACAGCTTTCACTCCATTTTCAAGCACAAATAGTTCATCGTGCTGATTTTAGCACTGAAATCTGATTTACCGTCAGGGTGACTGCCCCATAATCTGAATCCACAATTCCTTTGAGCAGATAAGGTTTCCCGCTGCTCAAGAGGTGTGCGTAACGATGATAAATGTCTGGAAAAAAAGTTGTCTCAACAAGTCCCGTCTCATCTTCAAATGTCAGGAACTCCATAACCTCACCGGTTTTCGTTGAGACCATCTTGCCGGTTAGCAGCCAACCGGCAAACCAGATGGTACGGCCGACACACTCTTCCAGCTCAAAAGCTTTAGTTGTCGGTCTTTTGGGCGAGCGGATTAAAGATATTGGATGCGTTTTACAAAGAAAACCAAGGGCCCGATATTCATCTCTCAATTGTTCCATCGTTTTTTGTCGCGGCAGCAGAGGGACTGGAGTTCGCTCGTCAGTGAAAAGTGGTATATTGACAGACGCTCCTTTCTTCTGTTCCCTGCAGGCAATCTCCCAGAGCAATGCGGTTCGGTTCCCTTCAGGGTCCAGGCTGTCAAGTGCTCCAGCATGAACCAGCGATCGTGCTTCATTTTCAGCAGGTTGAACGCGATAAAGAAAATCCGGTACATTGATAAATCGTCGCTGCTGCCGACAGGCAATAAGACGCGCTACTGTTTCTACCGAAAGCCCCGATACTGATAAAAATCCCACCCGTAGTGCTCGCCCCTCCCCGCTCCACCGGTTGTTGCTCTCCTGCACATCGGGAGAAAGGATAGTAAGTCCCATTCGTTTTGCTTCCGAAACATAGGCAAATGTGGAATAAAATCCGCCTTGATTGGAAATAACGGCAGCCATGAACTCTGCCGGGTAATGACGTTTCAGGTATGCTGCCTGAAAAGAAACACGAGCATAAGAAGCAGAGTGCGGTTTGCAGAATGAGTAACCATCAAAACTCATCATCATCGCCCAGATCCTCTCTATATCATCTTCACTCAGGCCCTTGTCACGACAGCATGAATAAAAATTTTCCCGATAATCGCGCAGCCGCAGTTCTTTATCTTTTTTCGACAACACTTTTCTCAGGCCGTCAGCATCACTGTGGGAAAATCCTGCAAGATTCACTGCAACACGGGAAACATCTTCCTGATAGACCATCAATCCGAAGGTTTCATCCAGAACACTTTCCAGATACGGGTGCAGAGGACTCCACGCACCGCCATGAAGTCTTCGTACATACTCACGGACAAAGTCATTGGCTGCCGGACGGATGATCGAGGACTGAATGACGAGCTGTTCAAAATCACCAACACCTGCCTTTTTCTGCAAAAGACGCATTGCCGGACTTTCAATATAAAAGCAGCCCATGGTCTTACCTTCAGCAATAGCTGCCCGGGTAAGCTCATCATCTTCGGGTGCCCAGTTCTTTTCAGTAAAGGTGATTTTATTTTTCCTGACCTCGGCAATACTGTCCCTTATAACCGCCAGGCTCCTGTTGCCCAGCAGGTCAATCTTTACAAGCCCGGCCTCTTCAGCACCATCTTTTTCCCACTGGATAATCGGTACGCCTTTGGCCGATTTTTCCACAGGCACATAATTTCGTATCGGATCCGGTGTAATCACGACACCGCCGGGATGTACAGAGAGATACCGTGGTAAACCAACAAGTTTTCCGGCAAGCGTGATAATTTCCGGCCACGGTTCAGAGAAATCTTGGTCTTTTAAAGACGGCAGAGCCGCAACCTGATCGTTCAGACTTTCGTCGTCACGCCTGAAAAACCATGGCAGCCGTTTTGTCATTCTGGAAATCTCATATCCAGGTAGACCATAGGCTCGTGCAGTTTCCCTGATCGCCATACGTGGTTTAAAACAGACGTGGTTACACACCATCGCGGCATGCTCTTTAAAATGGGAAAGAACATCATCTAAAACAGAGTCTCGCTCATCCCAGGGAAAATCAATATCAATATCGGGAGGATCACTTCTACCGGGATTAAGGAAACGTTCAAAATAGAGATTATAGCGAATGGGACAGACATTGGTAATCCCCAGGCAATATGCCACCAATGAAGCCGCTCCTGAGCCGCGGCCGCAAATTCTTCTCCGCCTCCTGCTCCCATCGGGCTGTAGCGGATGCACAATATCTCTGACCACCAGGAAATATGAAGAATATTTCATCTGCTCAATAATTCTTAATTCATACTCCAGCCGTTCGACAACGATTTCACTCAGGTCCTCACCATAGCGTTGTCGGGCACCGCTGTAAGAGTGCTCATGCAGGAGTTCCCTGGCGTTCAAAACCGTTGTCTGCTGCCATGGCGGCATGACTATTCCGAAGTCAGGACCCGAAAACCTGCACTGATCAGCAATCTCTTCGGTTGCTCTTATCACCTCAGGCCATACACTGAATCTGTGACGATATACTTCTGGCAATTCCAGACTGTTTGCGACAATCGAGGTGTCATCTCTCCCGTTCCGGGACAAGAGTGTTTTCGTCTCAATAGCCTTCAGCAGACAGCGCAGCAGATGTTCATCCTGATGTGACATATCGCTGTCAGGCGTTGCGGCGGCGAGCAGTCCGAGCTTTGCTGCATTATTCCTTAATTGACGTCCATGGGCCGTCGGACGACTACCAAGATCTGCGGCGACAGAAAGGCCCCGGTCATGAAGTTGTCGTAAAAGGCATGAATTTGCTGTCAGCAGGATAAGGCCGTGGAACAATTTTTCTGGGAGTCCTGAAATGTTCAACGTTCCTGACGCTTTTTTCATGCTGATCAGCTTACATAAATTAGTATACCCTTGATGATTTTGCACCAAACACACGAGCCGCTGGCAATCGGTTTCCACCTCCAGTTCAGCCCCGACAATCGGCCTGATTTCTTCACGTTTGCAGGCAGCAAGAAATGACCAGAGACCATAAAGATTTTCAAAATCAGTTAACGCCAGGCAGTCATAGCCAAACTGTCGCGCCCTTTGACAGAGCAGAGCAGGAGAGGCAGTGCCTTTCAGCAGGGAAAAAGATGAACGCACCCGAAGCGGAACCATAACGAGTCAATGAAGTGGCACTTGAGAGCCGAAGCGAACGCTGTCAGTACCAAATTTTCCCCTCACTCGGTCCAGTGCGGAGAGGACATACTCTTTTTTCCTGTCCGAATCCGACCGCTCAGCAAAAAGAGATAATTGCGGGGATTTTCGTTGGAGTTGTTCGCAGGTCAAACGGCAATGCCGTATGCGCACGCGACGCCCCCAGGCCCGTTTTAAAAGAATAAGGGACCTCGACTGCAGGGTAAAATCATCTGAAATTCCACGACGAGATGATATCTGCTTTATGGAATTGCCGCCATCAATGTAATCCAGTCGCAACACCAGCCGTTTTCCAACCATACCAGTATCACGCAGGGTAAAACCGATGCGAACAGAAAGTGCGGCAACAACTCCTTCAATGAATTGCCGGTCAGCACTGTCACCGGGAATAGCATACTCCCGACAGATAACAGGCGACTGATGCTCCTGCGGCTGTACCACCCGGTCGTCTTTTCCACGACTGATATCGTAAAGCGTCTCTCCGCGTTTCCCGAAAACAGTATAGAGCTGTCTTTTTTCCAGGGCGGCAAGCTGGCCGATCTGCCTGATATTAAATTCCTCCAGACGAGCCCGTTCCCGAAACTGAACACCCGGGAGAAAGAGCAGAGGAAGCGGTGCGAGAAAGGACGCTTCCTCTCCGGGGCAGACAATATACTCTCCGACCGGTTTCACCAGTCGCGAGGCCACTTTGGTCACCAGTTTGTTGCACCCAACAGTCCAGATCGGATCGATGCCGAGATTTTTACGTACCTGTTTGCGTAGCTGCCAGCCCACATCGGGTGCTGTGCCTATCAATCGATGAGTCCCGGTAATATCAAGGAACAGGTGACCATCTCCAATACCCGGTTCCAAAACAGGACTATAGTGTCGCGCTTCATTTACAAAAGCACTCATGGCCTTCTGATAGAGGTCAAAACGAGGCGGCAGCAAACAGGCTGAACGGCACAGACGGGCAGCCTGTCGCACCAGCATCCCCTTGCGGACACCGTCGCTGTAGGCCTCATCACTCATGTCATATACTGTTGCCCGGGCTGCCTGAAGCGGGGCAACAATAACCGCTTTATCCCGTAAAGAAATATCGACAACACGTTCAACAGCAACAGCAAAATCAGCAACATTGAGGTGCAGAACAAAGCGCTCCCTGTTCATACTGCCAGCCTTTGTCTGCTATCCCTTATCAGAGAAGAAAGCAGCCTGGCATTACGCGGTGCCTGAGAGCGGACATGGTTATTAAAGAAAATAATACCCTGATCGGACCGCTGCACCATCGACGAAAGGTATCGTTCACACCACTGCTGGAGTTCGGCTTCGCCATAATCATAATCAAATTTCTTTTGCATAGTGCCACTCCGCCACCCCTGTAAGTTTCGTCCATGAAAACGAACATAGAAAAGAGCCGGGTTGGTCACAACATCGAGTGCAGGAAACAATCCGGGTAAATCCGGCTCATCCACGGTAACCAGAGAGACGCCCCTGCGTTCAAGCTCGGAAAAAACACTGTCAACGGCCCAGGAACGATGCCTGAACTCCACAGCGACCGGCACTCCATGAAGACGATCAAGCAGCTCAGCCAGAAAACAACGGTTGTTGATTGTCCTGTCAAAATCCGGTGGCAGCTGGACCAAAATTGACAGCAACCTCTTTTTCAGGGACGTGATACCCTGTCGATACAGCGTCACCTGTTGACGCCAGTCTTCAACACGTTCGTGAGTGATAGTCCGTGTCAGCTTGGCACTGAACAGGAGATCAGGTGGCGCAGCGTCAACCATCCGGGACAGGGCATCACTACGGGCCATCTGATACCAGGTGTAGTTCAATTCAACGATTGGAAAGCAGCCGCCATACAGGCCAAGCATTTCTGATGATTTTGTTTTCGGGGGATAAAAACCGCTGTCGACCCATTCAAGATAGGAATATCCACAGGTACCAACCATGATGTCACAACCGGTGTGGCCGTTGGCAGCCGGTACAGATATTTTCGTCGGACTCTGCATGTTCTCGTTCATTGCTGTCTCAGCCACCTGAAGTGCTGAAGACAAATTCTGCTGCTCAGTATGCTTCAGCAGAAAACAGTGGATGTGAGCCCCGGACCACTCCGACAACCTTCCCCTGAACCAGCAGTTCATTGAAGCGATAACGCGTGACCGGGTATGCATCATTTTCCGGGTGCAGTTCCACACAATCGGTTTTCAGGAAAAAACGCTTCACCGTCGCCTCCTCACCATGGACCAGAACGGCAACAACCTCACCATTTTCAGCATATTGCCGCGGCTCACAGACGACCAGGTCACTGTCAAAGATCCCGGCATCACGCATCGAGTCGCCCTTAATGCGTAGACAGAACAGGTTGTCACCACGGAACAGCTGGCTATCAACAATGACACTGCCGTCCCATTCCTGCTGGGCATACATTGGCATACCGGCAGTTATCTGACCAACAATCGGCAATTCACGGCCAGCATATCGATCCTGCCTGGCAGCGGGCCTGACAGAGTCAGTGGGTGTCAGCCGAATTGTCCGGCTGTAACGACCTTGACGCTCAACCACACCTTTTTTTTCCAGTTGCGCCAGAAATTGTGCTATTGCGGTATGACTGACACCAAGGTCTGCCGCTGCCCTGCGTAAACTGGGAGCCCCTCCCTCACGAGCAAAATACTCTTTCAGGTAGTCTAAAAAACTTTTTTGCTTTTCTGTCAGTTTCATAAAATCACCAAATGTAAATGTACATTCACTTAATTGTACCAATACTTTCGAAAATGTCAATATACATTTTAAAAATAGTATCCACTTTTCAGGCAGAGGCTGCCTGAAACTCTGTGAAACAATCAGGAATTACGTTTTGCAGTCGCCGGTTTAAGACCAAACGGAATAAAAAGAATATCGCTGGCCGTTCGTAGTTGCTGTGCAGCATGAGATGATCGGTTCAAACGGCGACCGAAAGAAAAAGCAAAGACGGCAATAACCAGACATCAGAGTGTTCCAGTGGTCATGAAAACCATGCCGATAATACTCACATCCTGCTCCGCCATCACCGGGAGTTGTTAAAAGCCCGCTCAATTGCCGGAGCCAGGCAGATTCCATCAAACTGCATGATGGGGAAACAGGAAAAAACGATGTTATCTATCAAGTGTCAGGGGCTTCATATCGAATGTCCCTGCGGAGATCTCCCGGTCAATATCTTTCAGGCTTTGCTTCATCTGTTTCAGGGCCTGCCGGATTCGGTTCTCATTCTCGACCAGGGCCAGCCGCAAATAGTCGTCTCCTTCTTCTCCAAAACCTGCACCAGGCGCAAGTGCAACGTTGGCACGATTCATCATTTCTATTGAAAATTTGATCGAGCCCATGGCCTTGTAGGGTTCGGGTATTTTTACCCATAAAAACATGCCGGCCTTCGGTATCTCAACGTCCCAGCCCATTCGTTCCAAACCTTCACAAAGGACATCCCGGCGGCTCTGATAAACTTCTACCTGTTCGGCAATTTTATCATCGCAATCACGCATCGCAACAATTCCCGCCACCTGGATTGCAGAAAAGATACCATAATCGTAATATCCCTTGATCATCGAAAGTCCTTTGATAATCTGGGCGTTACCAACACAATAACCCAGACGCCAGCCCGCCATATTATAGGATTTGGAAAATGAGCCAAATTCCACACCAACATCCATACCTCCCGGAACCTCTAGAAAACTGGGGGCCACATAGCCATCATAGGTGATCTTCGAGTAAGCAAAATCATTAATCACCATGAAATTATATTTTTTTGCATATTTAATAACCTCGATGAAGAGTTCCCGGCTGGCCAGAGCCCCTGTCGGATTATGAGGAAAATTGAGCATCAGCAGCTTGGGCCCCGGGTAAAGTGATCGGCACATACCAATAATCTGGGCAAGAAATTCATCTTCTGTGGTCAGCGGGATACGGAGCACGTTGGCGCCGGCGATCACTGCGGCATAAACGTGAATGGGGAAGGCGGGGGCAGGCACCAGGACGGTATCTCCAGGCCCGAGCAATGCCAGACACATGTGAGAGATACCTTCTTTGGAACCGATGGTGCAGATAACGTCGCTTTCACCATCAAGGTCGACATCATAATGGCGGCCGTAATACAGAGCGATTTCCCGTTTCAGGTTCTTCAGGCCTCCGGCAACGGGATAGCGATGACTTTTCGGGTCTGCCGCAACCTCACATAATTTCTCCGTTACCGGACCCGGCGCCGGATCAGACGGATTGCCCATACCCAGATCAATGACATCATCACCCTTCCAGCGTTTTTCCATCGTCATCTTATTCATCATGCCAAACAGATAAGGCGGCAGCTGATTCATACGTTCGGCAAACCTGATCTTAAACGCTTCACTCATAATTTCCTTCTCCCTAGAACCTTTGATGGTCAACACACTTTTGGGGTCATCACCACGTTCACAGACACCAACAAATACAGCCAGATTATTACAATACTGCCATGGTTCGATGGTTAATTAATTAAGATCAACATCGTCGATCATCACTATTTCTCTATTCGATACGATCGCAAAAAACAAGCGATGATCAAAAGTAAAATAAATTGCAGCACCAAAAAACAAAGCCGCCGTTCCACGTAACAGGAACCTGCGGCTTTCTATCTGCAATTGACGGGTAAAAGACTATTCGGTTGAGGCGCGGCACAAACGCCCAAATCCTCCGGGAATCGTACCTGATGACCAGAAAGATCTCCCCTGCTTGTAATCAACAAACCAATAGCCACCCGGCGACCTCTGAGCTGCAACAAATACAAACGGCTGCTCGCGTGAAAAATTGGGGTTGAGGTATATTCCTTTATCATTCATATCAGGTTCAAGCAAAGACATGGCCTCTTCCAGTGTCGGAAGACGCCAGTCATGATGGCCACCGAATCCCTCTTTATTGAGCTGTTCGATGTTCCTGTTCATGGTACGAAGAGAAGAAATGTCAAGCCCGCCCCGCTGCCACATTAATCCGGAGTGCTGATCGACAACAGTCTGTGCGCCACTGTCGTGGAGATGCGTGAGGAAACACCCTTCCAGGTTTTCTGCGGAGTCAAAAAAATTCCACTTTTTTATTATTTCCCCGACCTGTTCGTCCGTCAGAACCGCCTGTCTGGAAGGAAGGATAACCGCGTCACCTGTTGTTTTTTGGCCATCCCACTTTGGCAGTCGCGGTCCCATGTCCTCAACACGCTGCTGCTCTATTACAGGATGGACCAGGCTGGCATCACCATCATCAAGGACATTTTTTATCAACCAGTCCTGAATGGTTTCATCTATTGCAAAACTGCGCTCAAAAAAAGAGACCGCTCCCTGGCTCTCCACGCACTCGCTGACCATTGCCAGAGGAGCCTTGATTTCTGCTATTATCTTAGCATGTTTGACTCCGCGCTCCATCAGGCACAATTTAGGTTTATCGCCCCAGTTATCAACAAAAAAATAATAGATAAGCTCGTTATTGTTTCTGACCCGTTCACGCCCTCCCCATGATTCGAATGTTCCGAATGTCAGGTCAGGTGTCATCTCCCAATCGATAGAATTGATTGTCATGTCACCTACTTTCAACTTATGAAACATGCCCATAAAACCACTCCTCTCATCGTCTTTACCTGCATTTGTCATACAGTCGTTTCTGCTGTTGTCCAGATGATATCCCTGTTATAGTTACCTGGAGTAATTGTTAATCAAAACTAAACTGATTATAATAATCATTATCAAAATGTCCAAACAAAAACATCCTCAGACAAGCAGCGGCAGACCTCTCCCACTTGGCCCATCCAAGGATATCGATGGAATCAATTTTGCCCTGTTTTGCCCGCATGGCCAACAGGTCGCCCTGGTTATGGCTTCGGATATCAAGGGCAGCTCAAATGATCTTGTCGAAATAATCCTGGACCCTGAAATAAACCGCAGTGGAAATATCTGGCATGTCAAGCTGCATATCATCGACCAGGCAATCTGTTATGGATACAGGGTGGAAGGAGAGAGCAACAGCGATCAGGGATTATTTTTTTATCCCAACCACATCCTCATTGATCCATATGCACGAAGCATTGTCCACCGGGGATGGGGTGAGAAAGGGCATTACGGAACCAGACCTGTCTGTCTTACCGGGCCGCAGCAACCGTTTGACTGGCAGGGTGATGCTCCCCCGGGTACAACGCTGGCTGACACCATTATTTACGAGCTTCATGTTCGTGGCTTTACGCGCCACCAGAGTTCCAATGTGTCAAGTCCTGGCCTTTATCAGGGCGTTGTGGATAAAATACCCTATCTGAAAGAGCTGGGGATAACCGCTGTAGAACTGCTGCCAGTTACCGAATGGGATGAAAGAGACAATCGTTTCTTCAATCCATCCACCGGAGAATTATTATTTAACTTCTGGGGATATAACCCTATCTCCTTTTTTAGCCCAAAATCCGGTTATGGCTCCGGCACGGCTGACGCCGCCCATGATTTCAAAGCGATGGTCAGAAGTCTCCACCAGGAAAATATTGAAGTTATCGTCGACATGGTTTTCAACCATTCAGGGGAATCTGACTATGAAGGGAAAACCACCTGTTTCAGGGGAATTGATAACCCCACCTATTATCTGGTAAATCCCGATGATGGCAGCTATCTCAATTTTTCAGGATGCGGCAACACCTTCAATTGCAATCACCCTGTGTGCAGAGAGCTCATCCTGCAATCCCTCCGCTACTGGGTGACGGAAATGCATATTGATGGGTTCCGCTTTGATCTTGCGGCGATATTCAGTAGAGATGAAAATGGTCAGGTTATGGACGAATCGCCCCTGATCAGGTTAATCGCTGAAGACCCTGTGCTCAAAGATGTTAAAATCATAGCAGAAGCGTGGGATGCTTCAGGTCTTTACCAGGTTGGATCTTTCTCCCGAAACCCCCGGTGGCTGGAGTGGAACGGTAGATTCAGGGATGATATCCGCAGGTTCATGGCGGGTCATGACGATACCGTACGAACCCTGGCGACGAGAATTGCCGGCAGTTCTGATCTCTACCAGTCACATGGTCGCAGCCCGTTAAATTCAATTAATTTTATCACCAGTCACGATGGTTTTTCCCTTTACGACCTGGTGAGCTATGAACAAAAACACAACCATGATAATGGTGAACAGAACCGTGATGGTGAAGCCCATAACCTGAGCTGGAACAGTGGCCAAGAAGGTGTTCCATGTTCCCCGGACACAGGGAGACTCCGTTCCCGACGTATCCGCACCTTTACCGCCCTGCTCTTTCTGTCTCAGGGGATCCCAATGATTATAGCTGGCGACGAATTTGGCAGGAGCCAGCAGGGAAATAATAACAGCTGGTGCCAGGACAACGAGATTGGCTGGATTGACTGGTCGCTCTGTGAAGAGAACGCTGACCTGCTTCGCTTTTTCCGAAAATGTATCTCCTTGAGGAAACAATATCCCCTGTTCCGGCGGGCAGCGTTTTTCAATCCGACCGGTTCAAATCATGGAGACAGGCCCGATATCAGCTGGCAGTCTCTGCAGCCAGGCTCTCACGATTGGTCGACCGATGCTCATACGCTGGCATTTACCCTGCACCGAACAGGGGTAGAGGGCCATTGCGACAGTGATTTTTTTGTAATGGTAAACGGTAACAGGGAGCTTGACGCACAGTTTATTGTACCGAACATTGAGGCCCATGGTGATTCAACCATGTGGCATAAGATCATAGACACAGCAGCGGTGAGCCCTGGGGACATCGTCGATTTTGAAAATGGCGCAGGTGTCGAATCGGGAAACAGTGTTGTCATACCGAACATGGGCCTCATGGTGTTACAATCAAGAAATTAATGTAAATATCCGGGTCCAGAGGGCCCGGCATTGTTAGCCCCTCAAAGGGGCTGTTGTTCAATTCCCATTGGCACGTAGCTGAGCACCTTGACATCTGACGTATAAGGAGTTTGAACTGTTTGAGCGGAGCGAGTTTTCAAACTCCCGGCAGATTTCAGGGCGCGCAAGGTGCCCGAAGGGCCGAGTGACACGGGTGCCCTTTCTTTTGGTTCTTTTCTTTGGGCAAACAAAGAAAACGAACAGAAAAAATCTATTGCTGGCTGAGCCATATTTCTCCCACCTGGTCCAAAGTACCAGGTTTTAACTGATAGAATAAACTATTTTCACCTGTCATGTTTGCCGTTAAAAGAAAAGAGCCTGTCAAAATGGCAGATTTCATTCATTGGTTCATCCCGACTCAATACCCGGCTTTTTCTCTTGTAAAGCCAATCGCCCCATACCAGGCCGTTAGCTGCTCCCTGGTATTATCGGTATCAGTGATAATCGTGACTGCTCTGATTTTTCCAGGCTCATCGCCAAAGGCACGACGATAATCATCGACGATATTTCGTCGATACTGCTGCCATACGCCGACATCAGCCCGGCCGCTTGCAACCACAACCACCATAATATCACTA
>CAZOWJ010000083.1:6245-15253 GCA_964583415.1 uncultured Desulfocapsaceae bacterium | reverse complement strand
GATGGCAGCATCGCCACCCGGAATCGAAAGCAGCTGCAATTGAGCGGCCATCAATCGATGGTTTTAACACACCGTATCCGCGCCGCCTGTGATGCCATTGTCATCGGTATCAACACAGTGCTGGTCGATGATCCCCAGCTGACTGTTCGACTCATCAAGGGAACAAGCCCCCAACCCATCGTTCTCGACAGCAAGCTGCGTCTCCCCCTGCAGGCCAGGCTGCTTGACCACACCGATCACCGCTGCTGGCTGGCATGTACTGACAAGAGTGACCAGAAGAGAATAGATGCGGTAGAAAAGCGGGGGGCAGAACTCGTCCGCTGCCACCGTGACCCCCTTGGCAGGATAGATCTGAAGGATCTGCTGCTCCAGCTTGGCAAGAGAGGTATCAAAAGTATCATGGTAGAGGGTGGCAGCCAGGTCATCACCAGTTTCCTTGAGGCACGCCTGGTGGACCAGATGATCATAACCATCGCTCCCAGCCTGGTGGGAGGTCTGCCGGTCTTGAATGGGTCTTTGGCTGGCAATGGTTCCCTCTTGCATCTCAACCCGGTGTCTTACCAACCCTGCGGCCACGACATCGTCCTCTGGGGCCAGCCGCAATGGCAGGAACTGGAACTATGAAGCAGCATCGCCTGGAATTTACCGAGCCGGGCCAGGTAGCCACGAGAGTTGGCCCGGCTCCTCAACCTGCTGATGATGAAGTCCTGGTGCAGACCCAATTTTCTGCCATCAGTCCAGGGACGGAGATGTTGGTTTATCGGGGTCAATGGCCAAAGGGGATCTCGGTAGATACCACCCTTGATAGCCTGGCAGGAGCCTTCGCCTATCCCCTCGCTTACGGCTACTCTGCGGTCGGCCGTGTGATCGCTGCGGGGGCCGCGGTATCAGACGACTGGCTTGGTCGTCGGGTATTTGACTTCCAACCCCACCAGAGCCTCTTCTGCAGCGCCCCTGAGAACCTCCATCCCATTCCTGATGATCTGGATTATGAAACTGCCCTTTTTCTGCCCAGCATGGAAACTGCGGTCAACCTTTTGCTTGACGGTTGTCCGCTTATCGGCGAAAACGTTATCGTCATCGGCCAGGGCATCATCGGTCTTCTGGTAACAGCACTGCTCTCGCGCTTTCCACTGGCCAAACTTGTAAGCCTTGACTCCCATCCACTGCGGCGAAAGGCATCGTTACGTCTTGGCGCCGGCGAATGTGTTGATCCGCAGGATCCCGCATCCGTCACCCGCTTAGGGGGTGTTGCTGGCCAGGGCGGCGAGGCGGATCTGGTTTACGAACTCTCAGGCAACCCGGCAGCACTGAACACTGCTCTTGCCCTTACGCGTTTTAGTGGACGGGTGGTGATCGGTTCATGGTATGGCACTAAAAAGAGTGCGCTCGACTTAGGCTCCTTCTTTCATCGTGGCCGTGTTTCTCTCATAAGCTCCCAGGTGAGCAGTCTTGCTCCCGAACTCAGAGGTCGATGGACTAACCAACGACGGCTGACTCAAGCTTGGGAAATGTTGCGTCTGGTCCGTCCGTCCGACTGTATCACCCACCGTTTCGCCCTGGCCGACGCGTCTTTGGCCTACCATCTGATCGACCAGAACTCGGAAGAGACGATTCAGGTCATCTTCGATCACCGGCCAGCAGGAGAGATGGAGTCGTAAATCGTTAATTCGAAGCACCCAGTTGACTGCGGAGGAGGATTCATCATGTACAAGCTTGGAGTGCGGCGCACATTCAGGGCCCGCCATTACCTCATTGGCGGCGATTGGGGTGAGGAAAACAGGGAACATAGCCATAACTACCAACTGGAACTGGTCCTGGGAAAAAGGGAGTTGGACTGTCACGGCTTTCTGGTTGATATTGTCGAGGTGGAGCGTCACCTCGATGAGGTCACGGCTGCTTTCAGAGACCAGACCCTCAACACGCTTGCGGCCTTCGCAGACGTTAACCCCAGTATTGAAAGGCTTGCTACCCTGATCCATGAGATGTTTAGAGAGAGACTCCACTCTTTTCACCTGGAGGCCCTTACCGTCATCATCTGGGAGGATGACATCGCCTGGACCTCTTACCACGCCCCCCTCTAATGCGCGTCGGCTTCATAATCTACGGCAGCCTGGACACGCTCACCGGCGGCTATCTCTATGACAGGATTGTGGTCCAAGGCCTGGAGGGACTTGGCCACGAGGTGGAAGTAATCAGCTTACCCGCAGGCACCTATCTCAGGCGACTATGGCTTGCGTTTTCCCCAGGACTCTACCGCCGCTTGCTAGCCGGAAAATTCGATGTTCTCATCCAGGACGAGCTCTGTCATCCCTCTCTTTTCTTCGTGAACAGAAGGCTTCGGCGGCATCCTGACCGCCCGCTTCTGGTGGCCCTTGTCCATCACCTCCTCTGCAGTGAGCCGCGCCCCCGCTGGTATACTATGTTTTTCACTCTGGTCGAACGAATTTTCCTGGTTTCGGTCGACGGCTTTATCCACAACTCAGAGACCACCCAACAGTCAGTGGTATCGCTGGTGGGCCACAACCTGCTCCAGGTTATCGCCTATCCAGCCGGAAACCGTTTCGAAACCACTCTTTCTCCTGAAGCCATCAGCAAACGGACCCAGCGTGCCGGCCCCTTGGAATTGCTTTTTATGGGCATTGTTATTCCCAGAAAAGGTTTACTTCCATTGCTTTCGGCCCTCGCCGGGATCGACCGCGAGCTTTGGCGCCTGTCAATCGTTGGCGGACTCGACTTCGATCCTGCCTATGCAGCCAGGGCGCAAAAGCTCGCCCGGCAACTCCGCCTGTCAGCTTCGGTTCGATTTCTGGGCCCTCTCCAGGATGATGACCTCATCGAAATCATCAGTACAAGCGATCTTTTCTGCATGCCCTACGCCTATGAAGGATTCGGCATTGCCATTCTGGAAGCCATGGCTTACGGTTTGCCGGCCATCGGTTGCCGCAGTGGAGCAGCCTGCGAGTCCATCAGCCATGGAACAAACGGTTTTCTGCTGGACCCAGCCGACCGTGCAGGATTAGAACCGCTGCTTCTGCAACTTCACCGAGACCGAGAGCGACTGCAGCAAATGGCCCTTGCCGCCCGTGCGACCTATGTCAGCCGCCCAAGCTGGCAGGACAGCATAGCAGCTATCGACACATTTCTTCGGAAGCTGATAGAGTCGCCAGTCTTGCCGAAAGGTGAAGGTCCAGCTCTAAACCAAGGTACCTCAGGACCAGGGGATTCTGATGCAACAGGATAATTGTCTCAACACTAGTGATCATCACGTCGGCGGGGATGAAACCTCAAAGAGCTTTGATCCCCGCTATCTTGCAGCCAAAAAAAGCATTGATGACCGGGCTCTCAATCATCACGTCTGGAAGACCTTGCGCCAGGCCCTGGTTCAGCCCACAGACAGTGAGCCTTTGAAGATTCTCGAGCTTGGCACCGGCATCGGTACCATGCTTGAACGACTCGTTGATCGGGGATTATTGACTGGTCCCTCTACCTATCTGGCCACCGATATGGACCTGGAGCAAATAAGAGCGGCGCGGAAATATCTTTCACAGTGGGCCGAAAAACATGGCCATAGCCTATCTTGGACGGGAGATGGTGGCCGGCTGCGCACTGCAAGCGCTGATATATTGCTCAGGCTTGAGGTGGCCAGAGCCGAAGAGCTGGCGCAGAGGTCTGATTCGCTCGGCCCGTTTCACCTGGTGCTCGCTCATGCAGTGCTTGATCTGGTCGACGTTCCTGCAGTGCTGACGCCACTTTTGTCACGGCTCACAAGTAACGGCCTTGCCTATTTCACCTGTAACTTCGATGGCGAAACTATCTTTCTGCCTGAATGTGAAGCTGAGGAAGAAATTATACGAGCGTATCATAATTCCATGGAGTCGCGCTTGCCCGGGGCCAGTCACACAGGTCGGAGGCTGCTGACCTTTCTGCAGGATCTTGGTCTGGAAATCCTGGCTGCCGGCAGTTCGGACTGGGTCATCCACCCCCGTAGAGACAAGTACTCCCAGGATGAGACTTTTTTCCTGCATGCCATTATTCAAACAGTGGAAAGTGAACTTGGTAATAAAAACAGGACACCATCCAATCTTGCCAATCTCACCACCTGGGCCCGCCTGCGGCATCAGCAGGTTGAAGCTGGTCAGTTATCTTTTCTGGCCCGTCACCTCGACCTCCTGGTACGGCACCCCCCTGCCCTGCCATGAATCCTGGAAAATTTCCTTATAGGCCACTTGTTCAGTTCTTTGCCCCTTCTTCTTCCTGAGCCTACTGCTGAACGTTGACTATCCTGCAAGCCATTAGTTTTCGTAGTTGCTTACTCCGTTCCGAAAGCGGGGCTGCACGCCGGGCCTCATTGCTATTCAACCAGTTCCCGTACTGCGATGGTGACTCTTATCCAGTTATTTCTTCAAGACTTGGGATAATTGTTCCTCTGCAGAAAAGTACAGGCTGGCATCTGAGAATGAAGATAACGGCAAGAAATAAATCCATGGCTATTATGAGTAAAGAGAAAACAATTTTTTTACACTTCACTCCCGGTACATTTATGATAAAGCCAATCAATTCCTCAGAACTAAAACAACTTCTCAGATTCGCCTATCCAGAACGTAAACTGCTGATCTGGGGTACTCTATTCCTGGTACTGGGTTCGTTGGTTCTCCTGGCTTTCCCGCAGGCAGTGCGAATTACTATGGATGAAGCCATAGAGACTAAAAACTTAGCTTTGATAAATCATATGGGAATGGTGATGCTTCTATTCCTGGGAATTCAATCTCTTGCAACAGCTTTCCGCTACTATCTCTTTACATTAGCCGGTGAACGAACCGTCAAAAGAATTCGCTCTAAACTTTTCGATACATTGTTAGAGCAGGAAATTGGTTTTTTTGATGGCCAGAAAACCGGAGATTTAATGAGTCGAATCAATTCTGATTCGACGGTTTTACAAAACACTCTCAGTGTCAACATATCTATGATCTTAAGAAATCTGGCCGGTACTATCGGTGGCCTGGTCTTTCTATTTTTTACATCTTGGACATTAGCGGTTCTTCTGTTGATTATCCTCCCACCCCTGGCTTTGCTGGCAGCTCGATTTGGAGGCAAGGTACGAAAAATTTCCCACACGGTCCAGGAGTCTCTGGGTAATGCCAGTGGAGTCGCCGATGAAACCTTAAGCAATATTCGTACTGTCCGATCCTTTGCTGCAGAAACGGTCGAAAGTGATAGGTTTCGGAAGGCATTGGACAGGGCTCTCGATGTTGCAAAGAAGAAAATCAGACTGGTTGCAAATTTTACGGGAGCCATTTCCTTGCTGGGATCTTTTGCTGTCATTCTAATTCTCTGGCTGGGCGGGAGAATGGTTATAAAAGGAGAGATTTCGATCGGAACCCTTTCTGCCTTTATTCTCTATACGATGACAGTGGCGATATCAGTGAGTACCCTGGGAGGACTTTGGACGGATTTCATGAGTGCTGCGGGAGCCAGTACCCGAATTTTTCAGATACTCAATCGAATACCAGCACTTTTAAATGAGCAAGGCACTACGCTTGACCGATTAAATGGAGAAATCACCCTCAAAGATGTTCAGTTTTCATACCCTACCAGACTGGATTATCAAGTATTTCAAAGGCTCAATTTGAAAATAGCGGAAGGCGAATCGGTTGCCTTAGTGGGAAGATCCGGCAGTGGAAAATCAACAATCGCTGCGCTGATCCAAAGGCTCTATGATCCCCTGCATGGTGAAATACTCATTGATGAAGCAAATATCCTCGATCTTTCAGCCAGCTGGCTCCGACGACAGATCGGCACAGTCTCACAGGAACCTGTTTTGATGTCAACTTCAATTAGAGAAAACATTGCTTATGGTAAACCTGATGCACCCCTTGTTGAAATAAAGAAGGCGGCTGACTTAGCGTTTGCAAGTGTCTTTATCGAAGAATTTCCTGATGATTATGAGACGCTCGTAGGGGAAAGAGGGGTACAGCTTTCCGGGGGGCAAAGACAAAGAATTGCTATTGCGAGGGCTATGTTAAAGAATCCTCGCATCTTAATTCTAGATGAAGCAACGAGTGCTCTTGATGCGGAAAGTGAAGATCTTGTACAAAAAGCTTTGAATAATCTCATGAAAGGCCGAACGGTGCTCATCATTGCTCACCGCCTGTCAACGGTGAAAGATACGGATCGAGTCATTGTCCTTAACAAAGGAGTGATTGTCGAGGAAGGTCATCATGATGAGCTGATCAAGAATCAAGATGGAATATATTTTAACCTAGTTCAGAAACAATTATCCTCGCGCTGATGAACAGTTAGAACCGCAGTCTTTCATTCTTGCTGTTGATCTTCGAGTCAAACTATTCAAAATGAGCTCACCAATTCAACACCTGGAGGTAAATATGAACAAAAAAATGTTGTTTCACTTCATCGGGTTTTTTCTCGTCGGATTGATCGGATCACCGCTGTCTGCCGAAGTTCATTCCTGGGAAATTGATAAGGAGCATACAAACTTTTATTTCAGCGTCGATCACATCTATGCCAAGGTTCAAGGCCGGTTCACCGATTATAAGGGGACCATTCTTTTTGATCCCGACAATCTTAAAGAGAGTGAAATATCCTTTGAAATCAAGGTCAAAAGTATTGACACCGGCATCAGCAAACGTGACAGACATCTGCGGTCCAAGGATTTCCTCAATGCCTCCCAGTATCCATTGATTACCTTTGCCAGTAAGAGTATCAGCAAAGAAGGGGAAAACACCTATACTGTCAATGGCACATTGACGATAAAGGGAGTCTCCTCTGAGCTGATTCTTCCACTCACCTATGAGGGAATGACAGATCACCCCTTCTTAAAAGGATCCGAAGTGGCAGGCTTTAATGGTCGTTTGTCCCTTGACCGACTGAACTTTAGTGTTGGGGATGGCAGCTATTACAAAATGGGTGCCGTCGGCAAGGATGTTGACATTTTAGTGACGATCGAGGTACTGCGGAAAAAATGAAAACCAGTGGAGCCACGGTGGAAGATCATCCCTTTTGCAAAGCGCCTTGCGTCCAGAGAACTTCACTTGAATTGGCAGGAATGGTTAAAGGAAATTGTCACCCTGGGTCAGGTTGTCTACAGACTGCCAAAGAGTGTTGAAGCTGTCATTAGTCAAGCCCAGCAAGGGAATTTGACACTGCAAAATTCCTTTTCACCCCAAAGTCGTCGATTGCTTGTTCGACTTGAGCGGTCAATCAATAAACTGTCCTGGACAATTGCCTCCGTGGGTCTGCTCATCGCCGGCATAACCATCAGCGATAGGAGTTCGGGGAGCTGGCTGTGGATTATTCTGGTCGTGCTGGCAATACTCTTTTTCGGCTGGGGAATCTGGGGGAATCGGCATAGGTGACTTTCCAGAAAACCTGCTCAATGCGACAGCTTGATGACGTTCCATGACGACACGGGAACGTCCCCAACCGGTCTACTGTATTTCCTTAAAGGCAGTCTCGGGGAAAAAACAATACGGGCATTCTTCCGGTGGTGTGTCATTATAATGCACGTATCCACAGATCCTGCAACGCCAGACCCTTCCGGTCGATGATACTTTCTGACCATCGCCTGGATCGTGCTCCCGATGGAGCGGCAGGTCCTCCAGGGGTGGAAGGCTCGGTTGATATTCTTTGAGCAGATAATCCGCAAGGATGATACGCTGAATTTCACTGGTACCCTCATAGATGCGCAGAAGACGGACATCGCGCAGCAGTTTTTCAATGGGAAACATTTTGGTGTAACCGTATCCACCAAAAATCTGTAAGGCCTCGTTTACTACCTCAAGTGCCGTCTCACTCGCATAGAGTTTACTGATCGAGGCACTGACTCTTCCGTCCTGCTGCTGGTCCGAATCCCAGGCCGCTTTCCAGGTAAGCAATCGGGCTGTTTCCACCTTCTGATACATTTCTGCCAGCTTGAACTGAATTGCCTGAAAGGCGCTGACTGGCATACCGAAGGCATGTCGTTTTTTAGCGTAATCAAGTGCATATTCCATCGCCGCTCTTGCTGCCCCGACGCCAAAGCTGCCGATGATTGGCCGGGTTCGAGCAAAGGTTTTCATCGCCAGGACAAATCCTTCGCCGGGCACTGCCAAAACATTTTCCTTGGGCACACAGACATCTTTGAAATTAATCCCCACGGTGTTGGAACAGCGCTGACCCATTTTGGGAATAGCGCGTCCGATTGTAACACCCTGCCATTTTGTCTCTATCAGAAACGCACAGATTCCCTGATGTTTGCTTTTAGGGTCTATTGTCGCAAAGACCGTCAGATAGTCAGCTACACCGCCGTTGGTGATCCAGTATTTTGTGCCGTTAAGAAGGTAATCATCACCAACAGCCTCAGCCCTGCAGCGAATACCTGCCACATCCGAACCCATTGTCGGTTCAGAAGTAGCAAAGGCGGCTAATTTGAAATCTCGGGCAATTTGAGGAAGATATTTCTGCTTGGCGTGGTCATTGGTGGAGAGCAGGATCGGCTCCATTCCGAGCGAACTGTCGAAAATCGATGTGGCCAGCCCCGGGCAGGCCGCAGCTATTTCTTCGGTGATCAAGGACGACTCCAATAAGCTCAACCCTTGACCACCAAATTCTACCGGAATATCACTGCCTATCATCCCGGCATTAAAAGCCTTGCGCAATACTTTTATGGGAAGTTCATCTTTTTCGTCATAGTACCAGGCAACCGGCAGAACTTCTTTCAGAGCAAAGGTGCGTGCTTTTTGCTGCAGGTCAAGCTGATCTTGAGTCAGACGAAAATTGAGCATAATGTCTCTCCATTGGTTGAAAACAAGTTGCGCGAAATGTTCAGCTCCAGGTGACTGATTTTTTAGCCGCCAGATATCTAAGAACTGTTTCTTGGTCCCTACTCACATTATAAAATAAGTGAACAGGAATTTCTTATAAAATACTCTGATATCAGCCTCAATCATTCAACCGAGAAACTCACTCCCAACCTCTAAGAATAAATACCACCTGTGCCACCTCTTGAT
>CAZOWJ010000083.1:0-6145 GCA_964583415.1 uncultured Desulfocapsaceae bacterium | reverse complement strand
TAAATGACACCTACCCTCCGATGATCTATTTTAAAATTTAGCCATCTTACTTTCCACGAAGCTTGAAGCACACTGCTACTATCTCGCCATTAACGAAGCATCGTTTCACTGCATGAGATAGGCGTATTTACAGATAAATAACCCAGGTAAATGCAACCGTGCACAGCAAGGTGATAAACTGATGCGGTAAACCAACCTTTACAAAATTCATAAAAGAATAACGCCCCGGTTCCTGAACCAGTAAATTTATAGGAGATGATACAGTTTTGATTGACCTTATCCAGCTGTAAATAAGATCATTCCGATTGTCTGGTAAACTCCGAGACACCTTCTGATATTGTCTTTGCCGCAATGACGTTCATACCACTCAGACGCTCAGGGGTGGTGTGTCTGGCATTTACCACGTCACGAATCCAGATCTCTTCTACCTGATTACCAGACCTGCCTCGGAGCCCATGAAAAATTTCCGGATCGTGTTCACCAGAATCTCCGACAAGAATAAATCTTCGTTCAGGAAACCTCCTCATAATGGTACTGATTTGCCTCAGTTTCTGGGTAACTGTTGCATCACCTATCAGCTTCAAAAGATCTTTCCATGTCGTTGGAGCGAGAAGGTTCGTTGGAACATTTTTCATATGAAATGAGCCCTCGGGGAAGTCTTCATTATGTATAAATTCGGAAAGTGGCTCATAAAGCTGCCAGGGAGCCCCGGAAACATAGTGAAAACAAGCTGTCCCAAGGGGCTTATATCTATCGATCATTTCCGGCGCGGCAATAAAATCGCCAAAGAAGGTATTACGAACAACGATTTTGCCGCCAGCAGGAATTTCTGTTATTTTGAGTGTATCATCGATATCTGAAATTACTGATACTCCCTTTGGCTCAATTAATCGTATGCGTCCAGAGCCACTATGTTCATCGGAGATTGCACGAACGGAAAGCCATCCCTTTTGGGAGGATTGTGCTTCAAGCAGTGATATCGCCCGTTCATTGTCCAATTTGATAAAGCCGTCGATAATTCCATTTAAATCAGATTTGGGTCGTCTTCCATCATCTGTCTGCACACCCCACTCCTCTTTTTCGGGATCGCTGTCAAACATAAAAACTACCCTTTCACGAGACTCACTGTCTGCTACAATTCTTGCAATTCTTTTTTCAAAATTCTGCAATTCTCTTTGGCTGGTGGTACCGACTGTGTCCGCAATAAGCTTTACGAGTGCTTCAACCAATCTTCTTGGTTCATTGACCCAGATACGAACTGGGATTTTCCAACCACTGCCTTGACGATACCCATAGGTCGAAAAGAAGGTCACATGCTCATTGTCTTCAAACAGCTTTTTTATTACCCTGCGGAATCCCATCATTATTTAACGCTCTCAGGTAAAAGCAGATAAAGTATCCCTTTCTCGCCTTTTTTTATCCAAGCACTAAATTCTATATCATCTTAAATAAATAACCAGTTCAATTGATCTTCTGTCAATACTGGTTACCCAAAATTTCAATTTATAACGGGGGTATTCGTTCCCACAGTGGACAATTTTAACAAAATAGAGATGAAATAGAGGAAAACAGCCGAGCAGTGACCCTTGAGAGGAATCTTGAGTTTATGACGGTCTGACCTATGAGACAAATCTGTTAAATCGAACCATGGCAGTCATATAACAACGACTCGGGTGACAGAACGGTTCAGT
Source organism: uncultured Desulfocapsaceae bacterium (assembly GCA_964583415.1). Taxonomy (GTDB): domain Bacteria; phylum Desulfobacterota; class Desulfobulbia; order Desulfobulbales; family Desulfocapsaceae; genus MADRE3. The sequence goes on along the minus strand of CAZOWJ010000083.1, from coordinate 4,454 downwards.
ATACGTCATCGAATATGACTAGGGAAAGACATCCCATTTGAACCTGAATTTCAGCGTCAAAAGGTCTGGGACAACAATGAGATAACCCTACAGGTATGAACGAGACGAAATCGTGTATTCGCAGATCAACCGCAGCGCCACAAATTGTTGAAATATGCCCCCGTCTTTTCATCACTGGTTATAACAAATCAGTAACGTTTGCCTTTCTATTAAAGTTAATTTAAACTCTATATATCAAGCAGATAGGATTATTACCCTTAAACTGTGTTCAGAGGTCTTTTGTGATTCTATTTTGTAATCCAGAGGACCCGCTACATATCATTTGGTTCCATGTGAAAAGTCTGTTTCGTTAGAGAATAATTCCAAGGTGGTTTGCCATCCTGTCTTTCAATTACTGTCCAGTGCTTCCACTGATCGGATTTTTCTTTATAATCAATACTATAGTGAAGCCCTCTTGACTCTTTTCGGGCCAGAGCTGATTCGACAATCATCAACGCTATATGTGCGATATTTCGTAATTCTACCATATTTGATGAAACATAATATTTTTTATAGTGACTCTCTATTTCCTCTGCAATAGCAATTAAGCGTTTTTTTGCTAATTCCAGTCGCTGGGTCGTCCTTACAATCCCGACATAGTTCCACATGGTTCTTCTGATGAGGTCCCAATCATGATTAATAAGTATTTCTTCCTCCAGATAGTCAGCCTCACCTTCACTCCATGGATCAACACTCTGGGTGTCAATGCGCTGTTCATACTGTTCTTTATTATCATAACAATAACCAGCTGCCCGTTCGGCAAAAACCACAGCCTCCAGCAATGAATTACTTGCAAGTCTGTTCGCTCCATGTAATCCGGTGCAGGAAGTCTCACCAAGCGCCATCAACCCTGGAACAGAAGAATTTCCCCAGCTATCAACCAGCACGCCGCCACACAGGTAGTGAGCAGCTGGAACCACCGGGATAGGTTCACGGGTTATATTTAGTCCAAATTCCTTACATTTTTTATAGATTCCTGGAAATCTTTCCTTAATAAAATCCGGGTTTTTATGGGTTATATCCAGGTACACACAATCCTCACCTGTTTCTTTCATCTCCCGATCAATTGATCGGGCAACGATATCCCTTGTGGCTAACTCACCACGTGAATCATATTTATCCATAAAACGTTTGCCGTTCTTATCTATCAGCAAGGCCCCTTCTCCTCTTACCGCCTCCGATATAAGAAAGTTTTTGGCGCTTGGGTGATACAGGCACGTCGGATGAAATTGAACAAACTCCATGTTTGCGATTTTTGCGCCAGCTCGTGCTGCCATAGCCACGCCATCTCCGGTGGCGATATCAGGATTGCTGGTATACAAATAGACCTTCCCTGCCCCCCCCGTGCAGAGTACCGTGACCTTGGAGACATAAGGTACTACACCTCGATCATTACTCATTACATAGGCACCGAAACATATCTGCTCATCATTACTGTTTTTCACCAACAAATCAACGGCTACATGCTCCTCCAAAAGCCTGATATTAGGAGACTTTCTCACCATTGACAGGAGCGTTCTCTCGATTTCTCTACCGGTCAAGTCGTAGGCATGGGCAACCCTCCTGCGCGAATGTCCCCCCTCCCTGCCAAGACTTAAGGCCCCGGTGCCCTCATCTCTTACAAACGGGACACCGTATTTTATCAGATCTTCAACGCGTTCTCTTCCAGCTGAAACCACTTTCTTGACAATATCAACATCGCAAAGCCCCGCACCCGACTGCATGGTATCTGCAATATGCTCGTTCACACTGTCATGCTCATCCATAACAGCGGCAATTCCTCCTTGAGCGAGATTTGTTGCTGTATCAATATCTCTTTTTTTGGTAACTACAACAACGTCACCCCACTGTGAAACACGCAATGCAAATGACAAGCCTGCAATCCCACTCCCAATAACTAGATAATCAGTTTCCACAAGACACCCATTTATCATTTTGTTTCACGTGAAACACTCAGGTAAGTACAAATACAATAATGATAACTTATACCGGGAGAAACAGTAATCGGCAACAGAAGAGATGAAAAAGTTACACCTATTCGAAGATTAACCTTGAGGTTCTCACCCGACCTCGATTATAAGATATGAACACTCTATGTTCGGGAGGCTGCTTATTGTGAGAAAACCAAGAAATGGTGTTGTAATTGCCGTGGCAAACCAAAAAGGTGGTGTCGGAAAAACGACAACAGCTATAAACTTTGCCAGTGCCCTCGCCCTAAAAAGAAAAAAAGTTCTTATTGTGGACTCTGACCCACAAGGCAACGCCTCTAGTGGTGTGGGAGTGAAAACCAAAAATCTTGATGATCATCTGTATCACGCTTTTTGTTCTCAGGTATTAATCAACGATGTAATAAAGGATACCGGAGTTAAAAATCTTAGAATTGTTCCGTCAAATATTGATCTTGTTGCAGCCGAATTAGAACTCATTAATGAAGATAATCGCGAGTGTTTTCTTGGTAAAATGCTCGATGATGTCAAGGATGACTTCGACTATATACTCATCGACTGTCCCCCGTCACTTGGACTTCTTACCGTTAATGCCCTTACTGCAGCAAGATCTGTGCTTATTCCGATGCAGTGTGAATATTTTGCGATGGAGGGGCTCGCCCAATTGATCAACACGATTCGATTAGTAAAAAAGAAGTTTAATCAGCATTTATACATTGAAGGCTTGCTTTTAACCATGTTTGATACAAGAAATAAGCTCTCCCATCAAGTTTCTGATGAAATATCTCGTCACTTTGGAAACCAGGTATTTAAGACAATTATCCCAAGAAATGTTCGTTTGAGTGAATGCCCAAGCCATGGTCAAACGATTTCACAGTACGACAACAGATCAACAGGTGCAAAGGCATATACCGCGCTCGCAGCGGAATTTCTAAAAAAACAGAGGTAAATACTGTGGTAAAAACAACTGGATTAGGTCATGGTGTAGGCGCTCTGTTTGGTGACAGTGATGAAGAGGGTCGATTCTTTGAGTGCGACATAGAAAAAATTGTTCCAAACAAACATCAGCCTCGGGTACATTTTGATACGAACGAACTGGATGAACTCACACAGTCAATTCAGCAGAACGGTGTCATCCAGCCTCTTATTGTGTCTTACAAAAAAGATAATAATTCTTACGAGTTAATTGCCGGTGAAAGGCGTTTAAGAGCATCTCGGGTAGCCGGTTTAGAAACGGTTCCCGTTGTTGTCAAAAAAGTTGATTCCGAAGATACTTTTCTAGAGTTGGCGCTCATTGAAAATATTCAACGAACCGACCTTAACGCAATAGAAGAGGCCAAAGCCTATAAAAAGCTCATAGACCGTTTTGGTTATACTCAGGAAGAAACAGCAAAGCGGGTAGGGAAAAAGAGGTCCACGGTAGCAAATACCCTTCGGCTACTTCTCTTGCCAACCTATGTAAAAGATGACCTTTTGGCGCGAACGCTTTCTGAAGGTCACGCCCGGGCATTGCTGAGGATAGTCGATGATCCAGCAACCCTCAAAGATATCCGGGACCAGATCATTCTAAAAAAACTTTCGGTTCGCCAAACAGAGCAGCTTATCAGGCGAAACAAAACCCGTCCAGGGCATCCACAAAAAGTGAACAAATCGGAAAAAAACGAGAATAACGTGTTACCATTATCTTATCGAAAATCTTTTGAAAATCAACTCACAAACAAATTGGATTCAAAAGTGACGATTAACCCAAATGGGAGCAGGGGAAAGATTGAGATTGAGTATTATTCCCTTGATGACCTGGAACGTCTCGTTTCACTTGTTGCAAAGGACTAAAGAGAGAGTACTTATGTTCAAACATTACTTAATAATTTCAGTAGTTTTGGTTGTTTTTTTTCTACCCCTCACTGTTCTGGCACGAATGGTTTCGGTGTCAGGAGAAGAGGTTAACCTGAGATCAGGACCTGGAACGAATTACTCTGTTAAATGGAAATATGGCAGTGGACTCCCTTTAAAGGTGCTAAAAAAGCAGGGAAGTTGGGTCAAGGTAGAGGATTTTGAAAATGACACCGGTTGGCTCCACACCAGCCTTGTTTCAGATACGGGCCATATGATTGTCAAAGTCAATAAGGATAAGAATAAAAAAGTTAATATCAGAAGCGGGCCTGGAACAAACTACAAAATCGTTGGTAAGGCTTATTATGGGGTCGTTTTCAAAACAATCAAACAGCAAAAGGGCTGGGCCCAGGTAAAACATGAGAGTGGTGTTACCGGCTGGGTAAAACGAACACTCCTCTGGGGTTTTTAATAAAAAAAGCTCAAACTTCTTTACGAAGCTTGAGCTTTTTTTAATATGGCGGAGAGAGAGGGATTCGAACCCTCGGTGGAGTTTTATCCCCACACTCGCTTAGCAGGCGAGCACCATCAGCCAACTCGGTCATCTCTCCTGATGTTTATCTGGCGGAGGGAGTA
>CAZOWJ010000082.1:0-15789 GCA_964583415.1 uncultured Desulfocapsaceae bacterium | reverse complement strand
GCCAGCAGAGGCTGGAACTCCAGTCGCTCTACGAGCTCCTTTCTTTCCAGCCTCTGCTGAAATATCACTTGGTGATGATGGATTCAATGGTATCGTTTTCATAGTGATTACCTCTACCCGCCCTACACTAATTTTTCAATGGGTAGGTGTCTCACTTACATTGGCACAGAGGGCAAGGAATAGTCCTGGTCAGAAGGCGCGGACTCATTTACCAGAAGGTAACGAACGAAAACAGCATGGTCTCCAACTTGACATCGTTCAGTCTGGAAAAAATGTATTCTGTCCGCGATAGGTAGTTTGAAAGGCGAGTATAGTACGTTGCTGGTGCCTGCGCCGCGAGATGCAACTTGCCCTTGATGGAAAGATAATAAGCCATTACAGTATAAAAAGTATTATCAAATTTACAGATTACTATAACTGCAGGAGGATCCCATGGACATGTTCGAGTTTTCAATTCAGATGGAAAAAGACGCAGAGGCGCTCTATCGAAAGATGGCAGACGCAACGCCTGTAGAAGGCATCAAAAAGGTTTTACTGATGCTTGCTGAAGATGAAGTTCACCACCGTATAGCTATTGAAAATTTACAAAAGAAGCTCAAAGTGGAACCAGCCGAAGGGGTCGCTCTGGAAATAAAAACAGTTTTCGACGAGATGAAGCAGGACAAAGGACTCATGGACATAAGTGTTGATGCAGTTCAGGATTATGAGAAAGCTGTCGAAATAGAAAAACGCGGAATGGAATTTTACAAGGAGAAATTCGCAGAGGCAGATGATCCTGAAAGTAAAAAGCTATTTGAAATATTAATGAGACAGGAGACCTACCATCATAAGACGGTAGAAAACCTCCTTGACGTTATTCGGCGTCCCGACTGGTGGGTTGAAAATGCAGAATTCAGCCCCCAGAGCAGCGGTGCCTATTAGCTTTCAAATCCATACGCCAATCTTCCAGGAACTATACCGGCAGATTAATTTTATCCTGCCGGTTTGCTTCCTGCCCCCTCATGTCAGTCAATTTACAAGCCTTGGCCGTCATTAATACCCGGAGACAACTATATACTTAATGGAGGAAGACATGCCGCTGATATTGGGTTTAGGCCTGATTATCATAGGTTTGTTTCTGGCCCCCACTGCAGGACTGTCCGCCATGCCATGGCCCGCGGAAACAAACACCGCAGCTGTAAGGCTCACCTCGGTGGATTCCGAGTTCAACAATAAAAATATGAGCGGTGCTTTCTGGAATCCTGAGACACATACGCTTTGGCTAACAAACAACAACGGCCGCTTCTATGCCCTGATCGATGATGGTGCAGGCAGTTTCCAGGTAGCAACGAACGAAAACGGAGCCCAGGCAAAGTGGTATCCCGGCGGCGATCTGGAGGGTATTTGTCAGGCAGATTTCACAAAGGCCACTGTTTACCTGCTGGACGAAAAAGGCTGGATTCGTGAATACGATGTCTCCAACTACGGAGTAGTTGTAGAGAACAGGAACTGGGACATTCGCAGGCAATGCCCGGAAGTGAGCAACGCCGGCCCTGAGGGCATCACCTTCGTACCCGACAAGTGGCTTGCCCGCCAAGGATTTCGGGCCTCAAATAGTGCTCTCTATACGAGCACCAATGGCATGGGTGGGTTGATGTTCGTCGGGCATCAGTCCGGTGGCTATATTCATGTCTTTGATTTAAATCGTATGAACAATAGCTACATATATGTGGGTCTATACAAAACCGGCCGGGCCGAGACAGCTGGTCTCGAATTTGATCGATCAAAAGGGATATTGTACATATGGCACAATATCGGTGCCAACTATCTGGAAATGACTGAACTCAATTCCTACATTGACGGAGACGAGCGCCGGTTACGTCAAATCATCGAGTATACCGGACCTCGCAAGGGCAACCTGGAGGGGTTTGCTCTTTCCCCGGTTGCGGAAGAAAACAACTGGTGTTTCATAGCAGATGACAAAAACAAAAACGGTGAAGCGATCACCTGGTATCGAGAGTTCAAACCTATCGATATTCAAGGAGAAGAATGAACTGAGGCCAAACAAAAGAAGCCTCAAAATAGCCAACCCAGTGCCTTCAACTGCAAAAGCCTGAGAATGCCATGCAGAACGGCCATACTCGGCAAGAACGATTGCTTAGGTATGCTGATCTTAGGCTCATTGTAATACCAGCTAAAACCTATGATTAAGGATTTCAGTGTCTTTTATTCATCATCCCTATGAACAGTATCTGGAGAAAATGCGGGCAAACATACAGCTATATATTCGGCACCGTCATTGTTTGGTGTGCTGTATTGAACCCACTCATTTGCTTCTATTATTATAGCTTCACCTTCATGCACATCAAACTCTTCCCACTCGGTTTTAACCCGCAACATCCCTCTTAAAACCAGGGAATACTCTGTAAACTGAGGCTTCTGGCCAGGCTCTACCCAACCCGCAGGGCTAACCATTCGGGCTATGCTCAGGTCTGAAGTTTGTGAATTGACAAAGCCAACATACTCCTCAATTCTCTTTGGTTTGTTACCGGCAGCTTCAATAATTGTGGGTTTAGTTATTTTTATAGGCATATCTATATTTCCCCCGGCATAATGTTGAATCGCCACCACTATCTTAGACGCTTGTTTGCTTCATCGCATATTGTCTCTAAAATTCTACTGGCGAAGAATCATTATTGAATCCGTGTCGATGCACTGGATTAAAGAATATTCCAATATAGTTGAAAATATCTTGTATTGCAGCTTCAAATTCTTTGTAAATCTTTCGCTTAATACGTTCACGCTTCAGTAATTGAAAGAAGCTCACAACCACAATGTGCCATGTTGTTGTGAAGATTGATGGTTATTATTTATTAATAATCTTTCTTCAATCACAAAACCGGCAGGAATGACAAGCAGGAGACAAATTTGCATAAAACGAGTTCGAAATTTGTCGCTGTCAGGTGTGAATGAAAGAACGATTATCCTTGGCATGTTTAATTTAAAAATCTGGGTTTCATATGAAAAGACCGTGTGAAATAGACGTCTTACTTCTCTATATTTCTCATGGATGGACCACAACCATGATATGTCATTAGCAGTCTTAAAAAGTTCGATACCAATGGAAATAGAAAAAATGAGAGAGATCACAGCATGAACTTTCCTGTCAGCAGTATCAACACGCCCGACTTCGAACTTATTTTCAATCACATCCCTATGGGGATACTCTATTTAGACCGAGATTTTACAATTCTTAACATGAATCCCTTTTATCAGGAAAAAATCGGTGTAACACTTGAAAATGCCAAAGGAAAACGCTGCTACGAGCTGCGTGCTGAAGTAATTGGAGAGGAAAACAAGGATCTCGCCCCATGCCATGACTGTAGAGCTCCAGAAGCAATGGAAACAGGAGAAATCCAAACCTTCATAAAAGAGGTATTTCCGGGTTTCATATCAGAAAACACCGTGGTCCCGGTAAAAAACGATAACGGGGAGGTTATTGGCGTCGTAGAACTGCTTCGTGATATCACTAAGAGTCTGCTGACCAGCAGAGAATTACTTGAGAGTGAAGAGAGATATAAAAGCGTGGTTGAAAATATCGGTATTGGTGTCTCTCTTATCAGCCCCGACATGGAAATATTGACAGTCAACAAGCAAATGAGCCAATGGTTTCCACTTGTTGATGTTTCAAAAAGACCGCTTTGCTTTGAAGAATTTAATGATCCACCCAGGAACGATATTTGTCCTTATTGCCCCACATACAAAACGTTACAAGATGCAAAAGTTCATGAATCGATAACAAACACGCCGCTTGGCAATGAAATCAGGAATTACCGAGTAATCTCATCACCGATTTTAAATTGGCAAGGTGACGTTACTGCAGCAATAGAGATGGTCGAAGACATTACGGATCGGAGGAGAAAGGAAGCGGAATTGCAAAAATATCGGCAGAACCTTGAGAATATGGTCAAGGAGCGTACCGAAAAGCTGTCAGTTACCAACAGGTCATTAAAAAAAGAAATCGCCTATCGCCTGGAGGCAGAGGAAGCCCTGAAGATCAGCTCAAAAAAGATAAAGCGCTTTGCCTACTCTGTTTCGCATGACCTGAAGAATCCAGCAATTTCTATCCATGGCCTGACACGACTCCTGAATAAGCATTATGAGGATATTCTCGATGAAAGAGGAAAGAACTATTGTCAGCAGATTTCCAAGTCCTCAGAACAGATTGCCGCTCTCGTAGAAATGATCAATATCTATATATCGACGAAGGAGATGCCTCTAAAAATCGAGACTATCAAGCTTGCAGACCTGCTGTTTCAGGTGAGAGAAGAGTTTGCTGTTCCCTTAAATGTCAGACAAATAGAATGGAAAGTACCCGTGCACCAGCCGGAATTTAAGGCAGACAGAATTGCCATATCGAGAGTCTTGAGGAATTTGGTCGATAACGCCTTAAAATACGGCGGTGAAAATTTAAGTGAAATAGCAATCGGCTACCGTGAAAATGAAGCCTACCATATCATTGATGTGAGTGATGACGGCATTGGCTTAACAGAGGAAGAATCCCGGGACATCTTTGGGTTGTTTAAGCGACAGAAGACAGCCAATGGCATTGCAGGTTCAGGGCTGGGGCTTGCCGTTGTTAAAGAGATAGCCGAGCAACATGAAGGCAGCGTATGGTCTGAAATCAGCTCAAAAAAAGGTATAACCTTTAACGTATCCATCTCAAAACATTTATGATCTGTATTCGTTCAACTTGATCTGACCATTACCGGTTTTTTATGGTGCCTGTCAGATCAAGTCAAGACTATTCCGACCTATGCTGTACTGTTCGGTGCCATTACCTTCTGCGTGGCTGATATTGGAAAAAAAGTTGTCAGCACCTATCCTTATTTGTCACTGAGCAACTCAATGCTGACAAATACATCGACTTCCTTGCCGACCACGCCCATTTCATAAAACTTGCCGGTGCCTACTTCGTGGGCCAATCTGTCAAATGTTATTGTACCATTGAATCCGGCGACTTCTGTTCCTTTCTTTGCAGGATGCTCTTTTACCCCTTCAAGCTTCAAAGGAAGGGTTAGGTCATAGTCTTTGCCTTTTACCGAGAGCTTGCCCGCCACATTATACATGCCGTTTCCTGCATCTGAGATCTGGGTAGATGTAAATTTCATTAACGGAAATTTCCCGGCATCAAAAAAATCGGCTGACTGGAGGTGTTTATCCCTTTTGCCGATGTTTGTATCAATAGAATCGGTTTTGATCTCAAAATTGAAACTACTGCCGGCAAGATCTGCTGGATCAAAGTTAATGTCGGTTTTGAAATCGTTGAAATGCCCATTCACCTTCGAAAAGATGTGATCAATACTGAAAAAGACATTTGAATGTGCCTTGTCTAATTCCCACGATCTCGCTGCACTGTAAGCAGTTGAAGCAACAATCAAGGATAATAAAAATGTGATTCCAATTATCTGTATCGTTTTCATTATGGTCTCCTGTGTAGTTATATATCACTGTTTGACTTTGTGATTCAATCATTTGGCAACTGCGGTCTACAAGGTTCTCCCCCCAAAACACATGTGACGATAGCTTGCTTTTTATACTTTTCCAGCTTCTCAATCCTTACGTTTATCGGTATTTCTGCTCTGGAATAAGAAATTATTTTATTCATAATCCTTCCAGATTGCTGATTGAGGAGTTTACTGGCTGGCACCCCCCAAATGGCCATTGTCATATATAGTATCACTGGGTGAAATATATTTGCTCTTGACTACAACTATCTCCATTGATTAAATGCAAATCAATACCCCATTAACGCAAACCAACATTGCAAATATGCAAAAAACATTAGATTGGAATCATTACCAGTACTTTCTGAAAGTTGCAGAATGCGGGAATCTCAATTCTGCAGCCAGAGAGCTCGGTGTTAATCACTCGACTGTGTTTCGCCGAATTAACGCCCTTGAAGGTAAATTGAGCGTACGTTTGTTTGAACGCTCCAGAAGTGGTTATACACTGACAGAGGCGGGAGAAGAGATTTTTAAAAGTGTGCAACAGATTGAAGAACAGATGTATGCCATTCAACGCAGTCTCAGAGGGAAAGACATTACCTTGAGTGGAATTCTTAAAATTTCAACGACTGATACAATTGGTTATTATTGGCTACCACCGTATATAAAGCGGTTCAAAAAACAATACCCAGAGATTCTTATCGATCTCGATATTCAGACCCGCTACACGAATCTTACAAAAAGAGAAGCCGATATCGTAATTCCCGCCGTCAATATCCAGCCTGACTATATGGTGGGAAGAAGACTGGCACCAATATATTTCAGACTCTACGCCTCAAAAACGTACGTTAAAAAATTCGGGGTTCCAAATAATCCTGATGATTTTTCAAAGCATCAGTTCCTTGTACCAAATGAGGCGTTAGCGAACGTTTCAGCCAGTAAATGGTTAAAACAGCACGTCCCCGATCGTTGCATAGTGGCCTCAAGTGACAAACTGTCCACCCTCTACAAGTTTGCCCAACAGGATCTGGGAATCACAGCTCTACCTCATTATGTCGGTCTTTCAGACCCTCGGATGGTAGAAATCATGGAACTCCCTGAATATTGTCACAGGCATGTCTGGATTCTAACTCATCCGGACTTGAGAAATACTGCCCGCATAAAGGCTTTTATGCAGTTTATGTATCAGAATACAAGGAGGTAGCACCAAGATGGTTTTATCATAGTGCATTTTAATAGGTTGGTGAATAGTGGTTCTTCCGGAAAACGAGTACCTGAAAAAGGAATGCGCATATTGGCTGTGCCCCCCGTTTAATGCCGCCGAGCAGCAGAGCTGGTGGCGGAATAAGGCGCCAAACCTGTCTGAGCGTCAGCGAGTTTTTGGCGTCCCGCCACTGGCGAGCAGCACAGGGGATCCTCAGAGCTTCTTTTTTCTTGGTATGCCAAGGCGCCTGCCCTGCTTTTTGGGAACAGGCAGCCCCCTGCTTTGCTCGTGTACCTCACCGAATTTTTGCTGGACCCTTTCAGGAAAGGGTGCACTGCGCCGTGACTCCAGGTTCACATTCATTCCCAGGCATTCATTGGTTGCTGCAATTTTTCCTGTGCTAAGGTTTACCATGGTGTGATAATAGTGGAGCCTCTTGTAATCCCAGCCCAGCAGCTGGGTTGTAATTTCAACTTCATCCCCAGCAAACAGCTCCGTTAAATAATCGACATCCATACCCAGGGTAAATACCGAACACCCTGACTCCAGAGGATACGCACTGCCTATCAAAAGTGTTTCATAGTAGGCATCGGTTGTATAGTCAAAGGCCAGAACAAAATAGGCCACATTCAGGTGCCCGTTATGGTCTATCCAGTTAGGGTTAACCTTGACCCGATAGGTGAAAAGTTCACTCATCTCAGCCTCAAGGTTTTAGTTATAGTTGTGGTTTACATTGCTGGCGATCGGCTGTCATCTCGCGCATTCTGGAAAACACATCGACACCAATCTGATGATAGACGTCGAGGAGATCGACAAGTACCCAGTTCTCCCTGATTAACCCGTTCTCACAGCGCCAGAAGTCAAGACTTCTCATGGTAATCTCCTGATTTGAGGGGGCGATACCCATCCAGCCGTCGTTGCTGATTTTTGCACGCATTCCTGGCCAGGCGGTAAACCCCACGTAGTCACCGTCTCCGATGAATGTCATATTATCACCCATCCCCCCTTGCCGATCAGGCATGGCTTTGAGGAACGGAATCTGGTGCCAGTTCCGAAATCCGCTCAGCCGTCTGTTGCTGCCGATTCCAGCGGGACCATACCAGCTCATTTTGGGGTGCCAGTATCTCTGGAGATCCATTGCCTCGTGCCCGCCTTCGGCAAACTTCGACAAGCCGGTGAGCATCTTCACGACCAGTCGCTTACTCTCTTGTGCCTTTTCCTTCTCGTATGGTCCTTTGACGATACCATCCTGCGTTGCTGGTCCAGGGACAAGAATATCGACACCAAGGCTCGGTGCCATCGGCCAGCCGCGAGCCTGCATCATCACATGAGGAATATCCCAGAGTGCCTGCATTTCAACAATTCTCTCACCATCCACCCGAAAGAATTCACAATAGCGCATGGTTACAGGATGCAATGTCGCCGGAATCGTCAGCCAGGGATGTTCAAAGACACCGAAGTAATACCCGGCACAGCCAACCCAGTTACCGGTTTCTGCCGGCCCGGCGATGACAATAAAGTCCCGTCGTTCCAGATCAGGGATACTGGTGATCAACGGTTGAAATACCGTCTGGTATAATTCTCCGGGGCCGTCAAGGTCCTCAAAGGGATATGACAGATGTATCTGGCTGTCAGGAGCAAACAGCTGTTCCAGTTCTACTTTCAGCGCTCCTTCACTACAATCATAAAGAGCCTTCCGGTACCGTCCAACAAGCTGTTTATTTCGCTGGTGAATATTCATTTAGCCTACCTGTGTGATGGTGAGATTTCCGATATTTTGCAACGTATAAGTCCATCATCCAGAATTAAAGCGGTGAATTCGGGAGTGATTCGTCAAGCCAGTGACTGAGAAGCGCGGTTGTTGCTTCCGGCTGCTCAAGCGTGGGTAAATGGCCTGCGTCCTCAACTATTTCTAAGCGAGAACCGCTGATCAATCCATGCATGAGCTGATGTCGCTCCAGTGAACATACGCGATCGTGCCGACCACAGCCTATCAACGTTGGAACCGTTACGCTTTTCAGAACGTTCTGCTGATCCGGGCGGCTCTGAAGCGCCCTTGACTGATTTTCAAAAACGGTCGCTCCAAGACCCATCGCCATGGAAAGAATAGTGTGCGTTATCGGATCTTTTGTTTTCCCTTCCAAGTATAACTTCGGGATTACCTGCTCAAGCATCAGCTGCCCCAGATTCCCTGACCGAACCTGTTCGATCTGCTGATCCCGGATCTGCAAAATATCAGCTGACTCGGGGAGCGGATTGGTGTCGAGCAATACAAGGCCACGAACACGCTCCATTGCCTGAACCAGGATCTCCATAGCCACAATCCCCCCCATCGAAAGCCCGATCAGCACGAAAATCGGGGGTGCATCTCTCAGAACATTCTCAGCAATCGCCTCTAATGAATTCCCGTTGCAAACTGGCGCAACATGCACACCACGGCGTCGCGACAAGGATAGTATCTGGTGCTCATACAACCTGGCGTCACACATCATACCGGGCAGAAAAACAAGGGGTGGTGATGTCATATAGCCGCTCCGGCCAGTGCTGCTCCTTCAGAGAGCGCGCTCAGTTTTGCATAGGCTATCTCGGGGTCAACAGATCCAAAGCCTGCAAAGGTTCCAAAGCCGCAGTCAGAACCGGCAATAACCCGGTCACTGCCGACAATATTGATGAACTGGTCGAGTCTCTGGGCAATAAGCTGGGGGTGTTCAACAAAATTGGTGGTTGTATCCACCAGTCCCGGTACCAGTATCTTATCCTCGGGAATCTCTTCCCTGCGGTCCCGGAAAACGGTCCACTCATGTGCATGTCTTGGATTCGAAGCCTCAAAAAGGATATAGCGGGCATCAACGCTCATCAGGGTTGAAAACACTTCATTCATCGGGATATCACAGATATGCGGTCCCTCATAATTACCCCAGCAGACATGCACGCGAACGTGTTCAGAATCAATCCCGTCCAGCGCATGATTCAACGCCTCCACATACCCCTGGGCAATGTTGACGAACTCCCGGTCTGACAGTTCGCTGAACAGCATGTGGCGTGAGAGGGCAAGGTCGGGGCAATCAATCTGCAGATCAAGCCCTGCTGCCACAACCATTCGGTACTCCTCCTGCATCGCATCTGCCAGCGCGGCAAGGTAAGAATCATTGTCCGGGTAGTGAACATTCTGCATAAAAAGAGATACCACGCCCGGCGAGGCAGCATTCATGAATCCCCTGGCAACACCATGTCGATGCATACTGCTTTTCAGGTTGCTGATATCTTTTTGTGTCTCTTCATGCCCGTGAAATACCACCTCTGATGTGCATTGTGGTCGGGCATATGATGGTGTGCCGCCGCTGTTCGCCAGCTTTTTCAGGAAGCCAGGAAACAGTGTAAGATCTGCCGGTGGTTTTCTCGGGCTGTCTCCCGAATAACCGCTGTAACGATCCTTTACGTAGGTGGCGTACGAGATTTTAGATGTCTCACCGTCACTGACAATATCGACTCCGGCGGCTACCTGTTTGCCTACCGTATCTGAAACGGCCGACGACATACAACTGTCAAACGCTTCCTGGTCAAACGGCTCATTGTTCTCTCGGGCGAAGATAAAATCGACGACATCCTGGGAACGGGGAAGGGATCCAACGTGGGTTACACTGATTTTTGTCATCTCGATGAGTTCCTCATTGCTATTGAAAACGGTGAAATGGAGAACCAATTCTGCTCGAACCAGTAAAACCGGCATGGAACACTTTCAAGCGGCACACCTTTCTAATTCAAGCAGGTGAAACTGCTAGAAGATGACGGTGGGACCTGCTGGATCATCGGTACCAATTACGCGATAGAGACTCGCTTCTCCGGTCATAGCCGGAGAGAGCACGTGTTTGAATCCAGGAGGCAGCATGCAGGTATCCCCCGGGGCGAGTACTACCTCCCCTTCCTGCCAGGCGATACGCCAGTGTCCACGCATGATCATCAGTACTTCATGACGGCTGCTTGAATAGGCAGTATCCGGTATCGAACCCCCGGTGAGGAATTCAACCTCAAATCCCGGCCGGTCCCGAAGCACCCCGGACTCACCGATTACCGTACACGGTTCATTCGCAGCAAGCGCCAGCAGATCCAGATATCGAGCTACGTAGGTCCTGACAATTTCAGACACAAGAGGCTCAGGACACTTCCTGAGCATATCCTCTGCCAGAATCGGCATCGGGCCAACACCAGGTGGAAGCTGCTCCCCTTTTTTACTGTCGACCAGCATGCCATTTTCACCGAGGATCAGGCCGTGGTCTCTGGCAGCTTCAATGACCTGGGGAGCCCAGATAACGCCGCCGCCGGCATCGTCACCGCCCAGGATAGACATGATCATACCATAGTCAGAACCGACATTTTCGAACCCACGGAAAACGCCTGTCGGGATATTGAATATATCACCTTCTTCTAAAATGACTTCACCGGCCTCTCCAAAGCGACCCCAGAAAAAACGCCAGCGCCCAGCCAGCACAAAGAACACCTCTGCAGTATGGTGATAATGGAGTGAATTGGTACAGCCCGGCGGCTGGCCGGCAGCTCCGATATTGAACCCCGGCGTCTGCTCGATGTGGACGTATTGCTCAGGACTTTCGGAAACGCCTCGTCCGATGATCGAAAAGTTTTCTTTTTCCTCTGACCCGGGTGTATGAGCATCGATAAATGCCGTTGTACACGGCCGCAGATCACCATAACGAACGATGCTCTTTTCCATCTCTATGGGTTCCATAGCGGTCATCCCGTTTTGAGAACTATCTGTTTCCAGATTGCCGTCTCATCAAACAACACATATTCCCGCCGTAATCCCCAGGGACCAAATTCTGCGTGGCAGGCACCAAGGATATAAACCTCCGCTCCACTGGGTGCACCAAATGCACCCCAGCCGTCATGTTTTCCGAAAAGACTCCAGCGAATTGCCGCACGCGGCGGCATCATTTCATCATCACGCCCGATCTGGTGATCAATGGTAAATTCAGCCGAGGGAAAACTTGCCCGCAAGCCCATCCAGAAACGATCAGCAGCAGGGTAGGAATGTGCCGTCTGTCCACCCGGGTATTCCAGCTGGCAGGCACGATCATACTTTTTTGGGATTACAGCAAGATCAGCACCCATAATACGGGTGAGAATATCACCATACTGCTGTCCCCATTCGTTATCATTACCCCTGCCCATATAGGGACCTTCCAGGTCATTCTCAGGACAGAGCGGTTTGACGCATTTTTCAGGACCACCTTCTTTATCAATCAGGTCTCGTGCATAGTCAGCCGGCTCCAGTCCCATCTGGCGAACGATTGCACCTTGATCCCGGATCAGCCATTCATCATTAATCTGGTTGTTGATGGCATGGCAATCTGCAATAATCCGATAGACAAGTTTCTTTCCTGTTGCTTTGCCATACACTCCGTTCCCCAGATGCGTTGCCGTGGAGAGCAGACGGTGGGAAGAGAGCATTCCCTCCTCCGGGGTTCCCGACCATATCACGTCCTCACCCAGCAGGGTTCGATCAGGAAATTCCGACAAATTTGCCATGGTGGCGGCGATCACCCCTTTATTTCCGGTTGCTACCGATGGTGGTGATCTGACGACAATGTCCGGAGCGTAGTAATGGTGCAGTGTGTCAATACCACGATCTTCCCATATTTCTTTTGTGATCCCAATTATATAATCAGGAAATTCCTGCCACCGTTGATCAAATCCTTTCATCATAATGTCATTTACCGTGTCAATGTGAGGCTCAGATGGTTGTCTTGTATCACCTGGTAACTTCAGCCGTTTTTAAAATTCAGCTCCAGGCGAATTCCCGTAGGGTCGTGGAAAAAAAGCTGCTCAATCGTTGTTCCGGGAACCGTTGTTCTGTAATACTCTATCCCCTGTTTCTCGAGGGTCAGCTTACATTCGTCGAACCCGTCGCAATCAAAGGCAATATGGTGCACATATCCGGTCTGGGTCTCATAGAGCCCTGGCTTCGTACTGTCCTCCATATCTACAACAGCAAGGTGTACGAGGGGCTTACCTTCACGATAGAGCCAGGCACCTTCAAGCTCAATCCCGAAATCTGGCCTGGGCCCCTCTTCAAAACCGAGAATTTCAGTATAAAAGGCTGTAACACGCTCGAGATCAGCTCTATTGCCAATGATGTTAAAATGATCCAGCTGCTTAATCCGCATAAACGTGCCTCCTTAACGTTCCGTTACTATTTTTGAATCCCTGCTTTTATCCTGTTGAACCGCCGATGATTCCAGACCTGGTGGCTTTAATGAACTGCATACAGAAATCATCATTGCCGGCAATCATATCTGCTGTTATCACCTGCGTCATTGCTACCTTATCGAGCGGATCCATGATCGCAGAGTCAAAGCCATGAGCAATCATCATCGACAGGAAACAACGATTGATTATTCTTCTCTGGGGCAGCCCAAAAGAAATATTCGAAAGACCTCCAGTGGTATGTACACCCTCAATCTCCGTCATGATTCTTCTCACAGCAGTCATGGCCATGGTGCCATTACTTTTATCAACTCCCTGTGGCTGGACCAGGGGGTCAAGAAAGATATCGTTACGTACAAAACCGATTTTCTCGAGTTCAGCGACCAGTGTTTTCGCTCGTGAAACGATATCATCTACCGACTGGGGCATGCCGGAATCATCCATACACAGGGCAATGATTCGACAGTCTTTGCCTTGCAGATATTTTATCATCGGGTCAAACCGATCCTTTTCCAGACTTATAGAGTTGATCATCGGCTTCTTGCTGACAAGCCCGTATGCCATTTCCAGCACCCCGGGATCCGGGCTGTCGAGACAGAGCGGCAGATCAGTGGCCTGCTGCACAACCTCAAGGAGCCATGTCATATCTTCCACTTCATGGCCGATCCGGGCACCCGCATTGACATCGATGTAGGCAGCACCCGCTTCGGTCTGTTTCCTCACATCATCCTTGATGTATTCGGCATCGCCATCAGTTACCGCAGCTTTCACCTTTTTCAAGGTGGTATTAATTCGCTCACCAATAACAGTAAACATAATGCTCCTTTGAAACTCCCGTACAGGACTTTATTCTAATCACGCTACCATGCTTTTTGCCATTCTACTCGCAGAACCAGCATCCGGTGCGTATGCATCTGCTCCGATCTTATCGGCAAACTCCTGGTTTACCGGTGCGCCGCCAATCATGATCTTAAGGTTCTCGCGTACACCAGAGGCGTCAATACTATCTACCGTCTTCTTCATCATTGGCATCGTAGTGGTCAATAATGCCGAGAGTCCAAGGATATCAGGTTCATTTTCCTTGATGGCTTCGACAAAAATTTCCGGTTCGACATCAACCCCGAGGTCAATTACCTTGAAACCGCCGCTTTCCAGCATCATCACCACCAGGTTTTTACCGATATCATGCAGGTCACCCTTCACCGTGCCGATAACAATGGTCCCGGCACTGCTCGACTCACCTTCGGCGAGATGCGGTTTCAGTAGGTCCACGGCACCACTCATAGCATGGGCAGCCATCAGGACCTCTGGAATGAACATCTCACCGTTGCCCATTTTTTCACCGATCAAATCCATACCGGCGATCAGTTCATCGTTGAGAATTTCAGATGCAGTTCTCCCCTGCTCCAATGCTTCGGTTACCAGGGTTACCAGCGTACCACCATCGCCTTCCATCAGGGTCTGGGTTATTTTGCTTAACTCTGACATAACGTCACTTCCTTCTTTTTCTGTGTAATTTTAAATCAAATCAGCCAGGTCATGATACCTGGAGCTGCGCTGCTGAAGGTTATTTTCTATATTCATCGGTAAATCGTGCCACCGTCTGGCCGGCAAGTTTTCCCAGATCTACCGAGTCGCTCATCAGCATCAGGAGCTGATAGCCCTCCTTATACTTCTCTTTCGCCTGTTCCCAGCTACCACCGATTGTACCAAGAAATTTGTCCGCCGCTAAGGTTTTCTCAGCCACTGTGGCAATGGCCTCCTGAACCTCCGGTTGTGAGGGATCCCCAAAATGTCCCATGGAAGTAGCAAGGTCCATCGGCCCGACAAATATTCCATCCAGGCCATCAACTGCGAGAATTTCACCGATATTGTTCACCGCCTCCCCAGTCTCAATTGCCACGATTACCAGGATTTCATCATTGGCATCTTTTAAATAATCCATTGAATTCTGGCCAAAATAGGCAGCCCTGGGACTTCCTGCCACCCCTCTGATCCCCTCGGGCGGATATTTACAGGCCGCCACCGCGTTCCTGGCTTCTTCGGCGCTGTTAACATAGGGGATGAGTACACCCATAACACCCGTATCGAGAATGCGTTTGATAGCAACGGGGTCATTCCAGGGAGCTCTGACAAACGGGACACAATCTGTGCCCCCCATCGCCTGGAGCTGTGAGGCGAGGTTCAGAAAATCACCAGGCGCATGCTCCATGTCAACAATTAACCAGTCAAAGCCTGCGCGAGCCATTATTTCAGCTGAAAAAGGCGATGTCAATTGAAGCCATGCACCAGCGGTTGGTTTCCCCTGTTCAAGCAGGGATTTTACTTTATTTTTCATTGTTTACCTGCTCTCCATTAGTTTTTTCAATTCAGCCTGGTCCAGACCACCATACTCCTGGGCCGCCTCAAAAAGGGCCAGAACATTTTCAACCGGGATGTCATAACCAATATTGTGACAGGGGGCCAGGATGAAACCGCCATCGGACCCAAGATCATGAATCCTGCGGGCAACCTCTCTCTTGATTTCTCTCACCGAACTGTTCGGCATGATCTGTTGGACATCAATGGCCCCGTGAAAACTTAACCGTGCCCCATATCTCTCTTTAATTGCAAGCGTATTCTCAAGCCCCTTGGTGGAGGTTTGTACCGGGTTCAGGATATCGACCCCAATCTCTATCAGGTCGTCCAATAACGGGTCGATGGCGCCGTCTGAGTGAAACATGATCTTGGCGTCACTGAGCGATTTCAGATGATCGTTAAAGGTTTTGAGTTTTGGTTTTACCTGTTCACGAAACATCTTGGGTGACATGAGCAGCGAAACCTGTGTTCCCAGATCATCGGTTATGTAGACGAGCTGGGCATACTCACCGACTTCCC
>CAZOWJ010000081.1:3774-15913 GCA_964583415.1 uncultured Desulfocapsaceae bacterium | reverse complement strand
CGCGCACCTCAATCATATTCCGGCCGCGGATGGCAAGGTGGGTCTCTTTTCTTAAACCATCGAATTGAAGATATACAGCGGTCAGTCCTGCTTTCTTCAATAGAGGGAGATAGTCAGGTTCACGGCTTATGCGAATCCCATTGCTGATAAGTTCTATATTTTTGAAACCTGATGACTTGGCAAATTCGATTATTTCAGGAAGACACGGGTGCAGGGTCGGCTCCCCACCACTTATCTGCAGGGGGATGACTCCGGCTATTGATATCAGTTTATTAATTCGTGATTTGACGACCTCAAGTTTTATATCCGATGGAGCAGTGTCAGAGTTTGCAAAGCACACCGGACATGACATATTGCATCGATTGGTAATTTCGACCATCGCCATGGTTGGACGTTGAACACCGCCGCGAAACATACCGAATTTGGGTGAGTCAGTATGATGGGATTGATCTGCATAGTGGATTAGTTTTGTCATAATACCATGATTTTGAGAACAATTAGACGCATGCGTAAACTCCTGGCACTATGTTAAAGAGTTCAAATGATGGAGAACTATTCCAGAATAAAACTTCAGGTATCGCCTTATACCAGTTTGGTCTTTTCCAAATCAACTCTATTTATTGCCAGGATACTGCTTTAGATATATAATCAATTGCAATTCAGAATTGATATCATACACCTGACCTTCAACAGCAGAAGAGAAGATACCTATGTTTAATAAATACAGAGATGCATATGTAATAAAAGAAGTAGCACCATTCAAGGTTGACGGTCTGGCCATTCCGTACCCGGAATTTGTTTCACGACTTTATAATCTCTGTATGGAGCTTGGTTTTCGCAAAGGATTAATAATGCCCTCCAGAGCCTTCTGCTCAGACGAAAACCAGGGTCTACCTATCATTTTACTGACAAAACACTTTGGCACCTTCCCTTTCAACCACGGTAGAGTTGGAGGCATCATGGCAGTTGACCGACATGGGCCGCACTCCCAGCATGGTGAAGACCTCCTGATTCTGCAGGCCAGCCATGTTGGATACGATCCCGATTCAGAGTTATATGGAACCTATAAACGACCCCAGATGATGGGGCGCTGCCTTTCCGACTCCTGTGGAAAGCTTATTCATGTGATCACTCCATATCTTGAACAATATCTTTTTGCCAGAGATCGCATTTTTCTCTATAAGGATGATAGCGATAATTGCCTGATCACGGTTAAAAACTCATTCATTGATTTTGGATCTCACCCGGTTACTGAAGGTATTGTTGTTCGGCTTAACAATATAGTTGAAGAGGACAGCATGGGGGTAATACGCCCCTTTAAATCATCCTCTACGACCCAGACCTATAAGGTTTCAGGTGCTTTTAAACAGCGGCTTGAGGAGCTTGATTACAGATGGCATCCAGGGGTTGGCAAACGAATTGGCAAACTGCTGGTAGCCGATCTTTTTTTCTTTAGAGAGGCTTTTCACGAAACAGATGATTCTCTTTTGTTGGAACGCAACCTCATAGAGTTCATGTCTGATATTGTCAGTTCCAAACACCCTGCCCTACGTGTGGCAAAGACAAATATTCAGCTCGAGTTTGCACGGGTCGTCGAATCAATCAGAAGATGCGATCATTATAGGGGGAAAAACTTACTCTATATTGCCGGGCTAAATGTCGATATTTCTGAAAATGAAGATCTACCGGTAATGAACTATTTTGTCCCATGGGCAGCTCATGTCCAACTGAAGGATGGTGAAGGGGACCATGAAGAGTATATCCATCCAATAGAACAAGAGCACCTCTATGCAAAGCTGATGGCACAAAGTCCTGAAAATCCAGACCAGACTGACCTGAAAGAAGGCATTCGCCGTATATTGAAAGCACCTAAATTAAAAATCAGGTCATAGCGCTATTGAAAACAAGCCGTCATTTCCCCTGGGATCAAGAAATGCAGGGGCGTTCTTAAATGGTGCGAAAAGAGATTTCAAGAGGTCACAGCCGGCCGGTCGAGAAATTGTGACCTCTTGAATATCAGCTACCTGTCAATTTGGAGACAGGCTACATTTCGGGAACAAACTCAACTCTTC
This sequence comes from uncultured Desulfocapsaceae bacterium, assembly GCA_964583415.1. GTDB lineage: Bacteria > Desulfobacterota > Desulfobulbia > Desulfobulbales > Desulfocapsaceae > MADRE3. Next base: position 13,841 of record CAZOWJ010000081.1, on the reverse strand, counting down.
TATTTTTCTTTCGATTTGCTTCAGAATCATTTGGATAGGCAGGACGGGTTTCGCCATATCCTATAATACTCATCCTGTTGGAATCGACACCAACCTCGTTCACCAGAAAATCTCTCACTGCTTGAGCCCGTCTTACAGAAAGACCCTGATTGTAGCTCTCGGTTCCAGTGCTGTCGGTATATCCAGCAATCTCAACTGTCATTGTCGGATAAGCATCAAAAACGTCCTTGGCTTCACTGAGCCTGGGTTTGTACTCGTCCTTGACAATAGCTTTGTCAAAATCAAAGAGAAGTTGTGACGGATAAGACCAGCAGCCTCTTTCATCAACCATTACACCTTTTGGGGTGCCCGGACATGCATCCTTATCATCGGTCACACCATCGCCATCGCTGTCTCCCGGCAGGGCCTTTGCCTTCTCCATCAGTACTACCGGTGCTGCGGCTTCTTTCATCGGCAGACTATAGGCACTGAGGATTGTCTTCCACTCATCTGCATTATAGGCGAAAGAATGTTGATCAAACGTCACCTTATCGCTCTTTGCAGAGGCGTATGATACTGAACCAAGCTTGGCCCTGACATCCTCAGGATTTAACAGCAGTCCATAGGCTGTGAGAATAGCGTGATAATCCTGCGGGCTGTAGGCAATTGCTCTGTCGTTAAACATCACCTTGTCAGCCGATGCTTTGGCATATGATGCCGGTGTTTTATTGGCTGAATCGGCAGCAAGATTGAGACCATATGCTACGAGTACATCGTTAAACGTTGTCGAAGTATATGCGTTATTTTGCCTGCCCCAGGGAATGGTTGCACCCTCGGGAGGCTCAATTGCCATGGCCGGCAGACTCATCAAGATACTAACAAAAATTAGCAGAAGTGTTTTTCTGATCATTATTATTTCCCCCTTGTCCCGTAAGGACTTTTAAATAAGACATTGCGATGAATCACACTGGAGCGTCATTGATCAAGTAGATTCAGATTTCTCAGTATGATGGTTGAAACCCCTCTGGATCTATTTTTCCTTTAAGGTTGAATATAATTATAAACAGCTAAAGTTGGTTAGCAAGAAATACATCCAAATAAAATCTAAATTACTTATGATCCTCAATGCTCCTATATTATGATTATAAAGATTCGTTTAAAATTCTATAATTCAAAGCCATTTTCTCATTATTGATTTACATAGTAGGAAATTATCAGGTTTAGAAAAGTTTACTTCCTATTTTGGCATTCACGGCTGGAGAAACAAAGGTTGCCTCACCACTCTCAGCTTTTGGATATTGAACACCGATAATCAACGCTTCTGAGAGTACCGGACCCATTTGGAGCGGTTCAAAATTGAGGACTCCAAGCACAAGCCTGTCTTTTACCTCTTCAACAGGATGCCGTGTAAATCGTCCGTAACTTGTCCTTTTTCCATACTTTCCGAAATCAACAACCATCCTGTATGTTGGTTTATGGGTTCTTGTTTCAAGTTCAACTTCAACGACTCTGCCAACCCGTATGTCGAGTCTGGCAAATGAGTCTTCAAAACTGACAACAGCTTTAACTTCTCTGGTCATTTCTCCAATCCTTTATGTTTCAATTTTATAACGTTATCCTCATATCCTTAACATACATTAGTGATATTCAACCTGCCTGCTGAGACGCCAGGATAATCAGTAAGAACAATCTCCAATAACCTGATAAACTTTCTTCTTCCTGGAACTGTATTATCGTTTCAACTTTAAACAAGCTAAAATAACGAGGCACGCCTTCATGAAGAAAGATGAAATGGGCAACAAGCAAGGAGCAGGAAAAAACAGTTTTGGTGTCAGAATGTTTTTCCTGTCCATCTTTATTTTATTTCTATCTGGAGCGTTATCCATTCCTTTCTATTTTGAATCAATGACTCTGTGGTATAAATTCGGGCTTGATAAGACTATGCTCCGAGGAGGTCAAATCGCTGGAATGTCAGCACTTGTTATGTTTTTTATGCAGATCATCCTCGCAGTACGCGGTCAATATCTGGAGAAACATTTCGGCAGAGCAGGTATGACCAGATTTCACCGGATAAACGGCGTAATCATCCTGTTTTTAGCGATATCTCATGTGTTGCTTGTGTTAGCGCCCGAGGGAATAACAAACCTTCCGATTGGCAAAAAGTACTGGCCCGAGATGATAGGCGCTATTCTGCTGCTCGTTACCGCCGTCATTGTTGTTTCGACAAATTTTCGGCAACAGCTGGGTATTAAATATAATCTCTGGCGTACGCTTCATAAAACGCTCGGATATTTTGTTCTTGCATTACTGCTGACCCATGTTCTTTTTGTCAGTGACTCATTTGAGCACAGTCAGCTGCGTGCAATTCTCATTCTGCTGTTCGGAGCGTTATTTCTCTGGGTGATTACCACCAAGATCCTGATACATTTTGATAAAAAACATTGAATTATCTGGTTTCCATCAAAATTCACCTTCTCGATTTTGCAACGGGAGACAGATTAAATTTTTCTATATGGTGCCAAGGGGACTGTTTGTCATGAAGCTCCATTACTCCAGCGCCCGCTCACCAAGATTTCCATAGCGATGATAACTGTCACATATTGCCTGTTGCTGGAAATATTGCAGAAGCTCGAGTCGTCCTTCCATAAAAACCGGAGCCCTGGATAAATAAAACCCTGTTTCTGCTGCTGCCTCAAACACCTTTTCAGGTACTCGATCCGGAGCAGCGTAGCGAATTCGTCCCAAGACTCCCATCTGTTGAATCAGCTCTTCATCACTCATATCATTGACAACCAGCCCGTCAAGAAACAACTTTCCATAACGATCCTGCAGGAAATCGGTGACCTCATTTTTCATGCCTTCCGGTTTACTCAACCTGGTTGTACAACCCGCTATTTTGGCAGCAGCTAGGCGGGCAAGTGTTTCAAAGAGCGTATCTGCAGGATGCAACCTGATCATCATCTCTTTGATTGGTTGGTATCTGAGGATATTATCCTGTCCCCTGAGATGGAAACAGTCTTCCTCTTTCGAGAATTTTTCCTGCATGGAATAGAGATAACTTTCAATGGCTCGAACCGTTTTATAGATATCTGTCTTCAATGAGCTGAGTTTATTCCATTGGATAAGCAGACGCAATTCTCTGGCGAGCTGGAGCAGTTTGTGGTCTTGATGTATAACCCCGATTCCTGGATAATCTGTTTCATTCCACTTCATGAACTGGGTAACATAATCGAGGCTGCCTGCCTTCAAACCTGGTCCAAGCGCTGATTTCCCCATGCCGCCAAAAGGCTGCCGCAGTACAACTGCTCCTGTTGTTCCCCTGTTGATATAGAGATTCCCTGCAAAAACAGTATCTTTCCACTGTATCTGTTCACGTTTATCAAGACTTTCAAGCCCGCTGGTTAAGCCATATCCGGTCTGGTTAACCAGTGAGATTGCGTGGTCCAGGTCATCTGCACGCATAACTCCAAGCAAGGGCCCAAAGAACTCCGTCATATGCGTATAACTTCCAGGCTGAACTCCATACTTGATGCCAGGTGACCAGATATATGGATTGTTATCGACCATTTCCGGTTTAAGTACCCACTCCTCAGCAGACTCCAGACTGTTCATCCCCTTTTCCAAGTCACCGGCCGGAGGTTTGATCAGGGCTCCAATTTTATTAGTAAATTTCCAGGCAGACCCGATTTTCATGGATTTTGCCGCATCAACGAGTTGCTGTCTGAAGTGTGGATCATCATATATCGTTTTTCCAAGAATCAGCAATGACGTGGCGCTGCACTTCTGACCACAATTGCTGAAAGCAGAGTGAATGACATTTTTAATTGCCTGATCACGGTCAGCCATATCGGTAACAATAGTCGCATTTTTACCACCTGTTTCTGCAGCCAGATAGACACCAGGTGTCTGTTTGAGTATGTTAATCCCCGTATCAGTTCCACCTGTCAGGATGATAAAATCAACATCTTCACTGCAGGTTAGAATTGGACCGACGTCAGCACCGGAGCATGGTACAAACTGCAAGGTGTTTTGTGATACGCCTGCACGCCAGAAACATTTACAGAGTTCCCATGCAGAAAGTACAGCATCTGAGGCAGGTTTGAAAATTACAGTGTTTCCTGCAGCAAGTGCGGTAACAATTCCACCGCTTGGTATTGCTATGGGAAAATTCCAGGGAGAAATAACAAGACCGACGCCTTTTCCTTCGCCCTTTATATTTTCGATTTCATCAAACTGCTTTACCGAGAAGGGATAAAATTCTGCAAAATCTATTGCTTCAGAGACCTCAACGTCAACTTCGGTAAAAATCTTTCCTGTATCGGCTGCTGCGGCGCCGATCAGATCACCCCGAGATTTTCTCAGCTCGATGGCCACTTCAGCCAGCACTTCGTGGCGACGACGTGAAGACAGTTCTCTCCATCCGTCCGGATCCTCTTTGGCAACATGCAGTGAATTAACTGCATCTTCCTCAGAGGCTAGATAATATCTTGCAACACAGACCTTGTCCTCATACTGACACGAATCCATCACTTCTTTAATCCGCCGATCCTGCCTCAATTCCTCACCGCCGATAACAATGGGAATATCGATAGGTTCATCGGCGGCCGATTTCATCCAGCGATCGCGAATCGCTTCAGCCCAAAGCCGATTGCCAACCATTGACCAGTCGGTATCAGGCTCATTTAAAAATGTATTGGTCTTTAACGGAGATACATACTTGTCAAATGTTTCACTGTTTCTGTCCTGGATTCTATTTGGAAAATTTTGTGCCTCCTGCTGTTTTACACATGAATCGAGGAATGTCTGCTTTAGATATTTCCATTCTTCTGAACCGACGGTGAGATCAGGCGAATATCTTAGAAAATTTTCAGGTGAGGTATTTTCATCAAGTCTTCTGATCAGGTAGGCAATTGCGTTGATGAATTCATCCCTTGCTGCGACGGGAGCATAGAGCAAAACATCACCCGATGTCTCCTGCAGAGCCCTCCTGACATGATCAGCCATTCCTTCAAGCATTTCAAAATAAAAATATTCAGTTACTTTGTTCTGCTCGGCAACAACAGAGGCATAAGCTAGTTCAAACAGATTATGGGAAGCGATACCCAGGTTGACGGCCCTGATATTTTCAGGCAACATTCCATAGGTAACCATTCGTTTATAGTTGGCATCAACCTCAAGTTTATTGTCGTATGGGGCCAGCGGCCAGTTGGCAAGAGAAGATTCCACCTTCTCCATTTCCATATTGGCACCTTTTACAATTCGTAATTTCACCGGTGCCCCGCCGCTGGCAACCCGATCTTTCGCCCAGCTTGTCAGTTTTTCCTGCATCCTGAAGCTGTCTGGCAGATACGCCTGTAAAACGATCCCAGCCGAATAGTTAGTAAATTCGGCCTGTTCAAGGGTTTTCACAAATGCCCGATAGGTGATTTCAAGATCTCGGTATTCCTCCATGTCGAGGTTAACAAACTTTGGAATACGGCTTCCGTCCTGACGAATAAAAAAATGAGCCTTGGCCACCCTGTATATTTCAGAGAGCCGCTCTTTGAGGATTTCCACAGTCTCATCGAAGGCCAGTGAGTTTATTTGTGAATAGATCGTTGAAATCTTGATGGAAATATATTCCACATTGGGATCTTCCATGTCTTTCTTGTAGGTTTCAAGTCGATGCGCAGCTTCTCCTTCTCCCAGTACCGCTTCTCCGAGATGGTTAATATTCATCCGGATTCCCTGCTCTTTTCTTTTCTGCAGATGGGCATGCAGCTCTTTTGGCTCACCCGGAATAATTGCCCGGCTGCTGGCATTTCGCATCTGATCGATCATGCGGGGCACGGCAAATGACGAGAAATGTTTACCGACCCCGACAAACATCTGTATTAACAACTTCTCTACTCTGTTGAAGAACTCCGGGACGCCCTCTTCTTCCATTAAATTACTGATCTGATCTGCTACTCGTCTGGAGTCACTGGAGCGAAAACTCTGGTCAATCATTTTTGAAAGAAGAACTTTATCATGGGGGTGAGTGAGCAGACGCTTCATCTGCTCCTGGATATGTTTTTCTTCCTTGGTGAGCAGTTCATTAGCACGATTCTGCCAGGTTTCCGCCAATGCCACTGCTTCGTTGAAAAGGTCCAGAGTCTGCTGAGTATCCATTATCATTTCTCCACAAGAAAATTTTCAATTCTGTTAAAAATAATTATCATATTACGCTTGTCAGCCTCTTCTTATGCTGCATATACCTGCTGAATCTTTGAACGTGCTCTATAGCTCGCGATGATGCCAGTTCATCTTCACCGTCTCTAATTGCCTCGATAATCAGGCAGAGATCCCGGTAGTTTTCTTCCATCTCCTCGTCTCCCACACTCAAGAATTTATCGTAATATCTGTGAATGTTGTCATGGACACTGTGGAGAATAAACGAGTACAAGGGGTTACCGGCAATTCTGGCGATCTCGGTGTGTATCTTTTCATCAATCCTTACAAAATCATCCCACCCGCCTGTTCCCAGCCTTCGAAAACCGTCAGCTTTTGATAATAGCAGGTTCAGTCTTTCCGTATCGGCTGCTGAGGCTCTCTGAGCAGCAAGACTGGCCACAGTGCCCTCTATCCCCTCCCTGAACTCGGCGAGATGAGACAAAGAGATATTTTGCGACTGTATAAGCATTGCCAGATTCTCAGCCATGAGTTCGGCATTGGCATCCTTGACATAGGCACCGCCATTCACTCCCAGGCGTATTTCAATCAGACTCTTCTGCTCAAGTATTCTCAGGGCCTCTCGCAGGGTTCCTCGACTTGTCTGAAACATTTCGCACAGATCACGCTCTGATGGAAGCCGCTCTCCGGGAGACACCTGACCATCGAGAATAGCCACCTGTATCTGATCGACAACATCCTGAAAAATTCTATTCTGTTTGGCTTTCTTGAAATTCATGTTCACCGGGTATGATTATAATGGTTTGACCATTATCAATATAGTATTATTCTTCAATAATCAAGCATGAAACGCCTATTAACTATTCTCAGTGAGAAGAGATTTCGTTATCATAAGACATTGATCTTAGGGACAAGCAATGAAATCCCTTAAAAGTCGGTTTTTAAAATATCTTTGTATTCTCTGACATTACAGTAATTTGGTTATTCACCTTAGTAACACCGCTGATCTTCGATATAATTTTTTCACAGTCTGCTTTTTTGGCGGTGGACATGATTGATCCTGATAAATTGACTACTGCTTCCTGCACATCAAGATCCACTTCCTCCATCTCGGCAATTTCCAGCAGCACTGCTTTAACTTTATGTGTCAAGGCACGATCACGTAAATTATCAGGTACCCCAGGGCTTATCTTGAACGCCTCACAGCCGACTGCAGAGGTGATCATTTCAATGCCAGTCTTCATTGTCATTGTCCGGGTATTGATGACCAGGTCATAAAGGTCACCATCGTCCCAGTTAGCATCAAAGTAGGTACTGATATATCCTGATGAGTCACGATCGCTTTGCCGAATGTTCCATCGTGCATCTCTTTCATCATATCCCAGCTGCTCCACGAGTCGCCTTACTCGTGTGGCATATGGTGCAATTACCCTTACATTGAAGGTTCCAGGAATGTCTTTTAATATAACCTGCGCCCCTCGACCGACAACCACAACATTATCTTTGGCTGCAAGTTCAAAGATGGCGGTCCGAATTAAATGTGCATATAAATTTTTTTGTTTGGAAAGGGTTTGCAACAGAGAAGGCTTTTTTTCATCATATTTAGCAACATCAGATGCTGAAAATCCATGTTTTGAGAGAACTTCACTGATTTGAGATTTTCCGATATGCTGGTATCCTAGCTTATCGGCTGCCAACCTGGCCATTTCATCACCAAGGCTTCCTGTCTGTCTGGAAATTGTGATAATGGTCATTGTCTTGCCCTCCCACTACTATCCAGGAATTTGTCATGAATTATTTATTTCAGTGAGTGCATAGCTCTCTGATTCCTACGAGAGTAATTCGCTATTTTTTTACCATTGTCAGAGGATCTACAACCACCCAATGTATTAAGACATTCCACAAATCAGGGTTTGGTAATTTTACGATATTTTGGTCACTTAATTTAAACCACCTCAACACCATCATCACAAAAAAAATAAACACTATGTCTCATTATGTAATGACACATTGTGGTCGTTAATAAATCAGCGTTAGTGAGGTTGTTATTGGCAGAGCTTAATTATTACAATCTTAACACGTTCACTTAGAGCATATGACCTTGCGCCTCTACATTTTCCCTGTTTGCTGTTCAAACATCCTGCCATTATGGTCTGTATTATCAAGACAATGTATTAAATATGCAGCCATATTACTGATTTTTAGCGTTACGATGGTCGGATGTGCGGCAATGGAAAAAGGTACTGTGGAGAGTGATGAGAAAATGCTTTCCGCAGCCGGATTCAAGATGAAACCTGCCGATACACCTGGAAAAATCGCACACGTACAGTCTATGCAGCAAAGAAAAATCATCACTCATGAAAAAAACGGTATCGTTTACTATGCCTATGCGGATGCTGAATTCTGCAAATGTTTGTACATGGGCACGCAAAAAAATTACGCGGAATATTTACACTGTCGTACAATTTTTCGATCTTGAAAGTAATTCTCTACCACGTTGAGAACTCAATGATTGAAGTGAACGTATCTTGTTACAATACAACACGGAAACTATTTGCCCGCTTGTAACCCTCAATTTTACTGTCTTTGCAAAAAAATCCCAGCCATTGTCTTTCATTGGCTTCAAAAAGAACCCAGGGTGGAATTATCTTGGAAGGTGGATCGCAATGCTGCAGTCTAACGAAACTCATTGTTTTAGATTTCCCGGTCAGTCCAGACTTCAGACATATAAGAAAGTGCTTTAAATGTGGACCCTGAAGCTGGAGTGAAGAACCGGGAGTTTGCCGGTCCGAAGTGAGAATGGGAAGGTCCTGCAGCGCCTGCAGGACCGGCAGGCGTTATTTTAATGTGTCACCATCCAGGACCTTTCTTATCAGTCTGGATAAATCTCGTATGTGTATCGGTTTCATAACAAACGCTCTAATGCCTATTTCTTGCGCTTTGATCTTGTCAACAAACACACTGTAACCTGTACAGAGAATAATTGGGATATCGGATCTTATCTGTAAAAATTGCTTAGCCAGTTCAGATCCGGTTAATTTAGGCATGGTTTGATCTGTTATGACAAGATCAAATTGGCTAGGATTGTTGACGAACAGATCCAACGCCTCAGAACTGTCATTTATTGCAGTAACAGAATAGCCCAGATTTTCCAACATGGTTTTGCCAATATCTGTTAGCATCTTCCGGTCATCAATAAAGAGTACTTTTTCGGTGCCGATTGGTATTTTTTCATAGGCAGGGATTTCTTTTACATCAATTTTGTCTTCAATCCAGGGGAAGTAGGCACTAAAAATGCTGCCCCTTCCCGGTTTACTGTCAACGTTAATGAAACCTTTATGGCTCCTGACAATACCGTGAACCACACTTAGCCCCATTCCTGAGCCTTTACCATAATTTTTAGTCGTGAAATATGGATCAAATATCTTGTCAATTATCTCTGCAGTCATACCAGGCCCAGTATCGCTGACAGATAATCTGAGATAAGTCCCTGTACGTAGATCTGGCTCCGTTATAATATCTTTTGCAGAAATCTTTGCTTTGTGAAGATCAACCGCCAGAATCCCCCCTTTCTCCTCCATTGCATGTATCGCATTGGTGAAAAAATTCATAAGCACTTGATGAATCTGGACCGGGTCCCCGTTGATGAGCCCGCAGTTTTCATCAATGTCAGTTTTGAGGGTGATATTTTCCGGTATAACCGATTGCTGGAGTTGCAGTATCTCTTTTGCTATTGGATTGAGACTAATGTGACCGTAACCCTTCACTGGACCTGAGATACTGCTAAATGCCAGGATTTGCTTGACCAGATCGCTCGCCTGATTACCAGCTTTCAGTACTTTTAGAATATGTTCTCTTTGGGGATCGTATTGGGGGAGATTTTCCTCGATTAATTCAGCATATCCAAGAATAACAGCAAGCATATTATTGAAGTCGTG
>CAZOWJ010000081.1:0-3674 GCA_964583415.1 uncultured Desulfocapsaceae bacterium | reverse complement strand
TGCCGAGTGTGAGATTCAATGAGTAATTTACGATGTCGATAAAATATGTCCTGGTCATCACTAATGATAAAATTAGACAGTGGCTCCTTAATAAGATGACCTCTGGCGACACCCAGCATGTCGGCCGCAGTCAGATTGGCCTCTACAATGAGGCCTTCGCCATTCACCGTCAAATAACCCACCGGTGCAAAATCATAGAGGTCCGTGTATCTGGCGCGAGATTCTTCCAACGCTTCCAGGGCACTGCGCAAATCTTCATTCTGCAGCTCTAACTCGAGCTGGTAGGTTTCCAGCTCATGGGTAAGCTTCTTTACTTCTTCCTGCGACATGGTATGCGTATGTTTCTGGCTGGTATTAAGCAACTCTTGCGCACGTTTTCGCAACGTCAATAATTTTTCTCTATCGCTATCCCTATTCATAAAATATCCCTCACAATACCACAATCACATCCCTTACAGTTGATTGGTTTCTCAGGTTTATGTCAACTTCTAAAGAATGGATTTGCGTCTCAACTCAAATTAACTGGTGTTAACCATCAGTTCAGCCCATCTCAGATTCAATCCGCTCGTACGAATATTCCATTCATAAACTCTCTATAACAATTATTATAACTAGTTATGAACAGTATTCAAACTGTTTTGCTTCAAATCGAAATGTAGAGGTTGAACGAGCAGAACTCGCCAGTAATCTGGTTGACACAGGTCTTTAGCCCCCTTGATTCAGGGGTTCACGTTCAGAGGTGCCCTGAGAGGCGCAAAGATAGTTCACCCAGTCTTTGTAATTAGCAAAAGGGGCAAGGATAATTCTCGCCCCAGTCCCACAATATGTTAGAGTCCGGCAGCAAGCCCGGTAGATCTGCGCGGATCGGCCCCTCCATACATCGCACCATCTTTGATCATGATGGATTGGATAGCACCCATTGCCGATTTTTGTTTCACATCGTGACCAATATCCTGCAACCTCTTGACAGTGTCAGGACTAAGCCCTTCCTCAACCCTCAGTTGATCGGGAAGCCACTGATGATGGATACGCGGCGCTGCCACAGCACTCTGAATATTAAGGCCGTGATCTATAACATTCATGATCACCTGCAGGGTGGTGGTAATTATTCGGGAACCTCCGGGACTGCCGGTAACCAGGAAGTTTTTACCATCCTGTTTGACGATGGTTGGTGACATTGAACTGAGCATACGCTTGTTGGGTTCGATCTTATTTGCTTCACCACCGATCAAACCGTAGGCATTGGGCACGCCAGGTTTTGATGAAAAATCATCCATCTCGTTGTTTAGCAGGAATCCTGCACCCTCAACAACGATACCGGAACCGTAACTGAAGTTGATTGTATAGGTATTGGAGACGGCATTACCGTATTTATCGACTATCGAAAAATGTGTCGTTTCATTACTCTCGAACGGCAGTGGTTTGCCGGGAGCAATGGTTTCGCTCGGAGTTGCTTTTTTAGTATCGATGCCTTCCCGCAGAGCGGCAGCATATTTTTTTGAAGTCAGCCCTTTCAACGGCACTTTGACAAAATCTTCATCACCCAGATACATTGAACGATCAGCATAAGCCCGCTTCATTGCCTCTGCCATCAAGTGTATGGTCTGGGCTGAATTATGGCCATATTCAGAGATGGGATATCCTTCCAGGATGTTTAAGATTTGTACCACATGCACTCCACCCGAACTCGGCGGCGACATGGAATAGATATCATATCCACGGTAGTTTCCGTGCACAGGCGTCCTTAAGCCTGGAGAATAATTTTTCATATCGTCCATGGAAATGAGGCCACCATGCTTGGCCATTTCGGCAACAAGCAGTTCAGCAGTCTGGCCTTCATAGAATTCTTTGATACCATTTTCAGAAATACGTTTTAAGGTTGCAGCCAGATCGTTCTGGATAAAAAGATCACCAGGCTCGTAATAGCTGCCATCTGCCTTATAGAAAATTCTCTTTGAAGAATCCCACTTTTTGAGCATCTCCTCTTTCGCCTTGAGGCCGTCACTGAAGCGTGGTGTGACGATGAATCCTTCATCGGCCAACTTAATTGCCGGAACCAGAGCCTCCTTGAGACTGATGGTACCATATTGTTGAAGCGCCATGGCAAGACCAGCAACGGTACCTGGCACACCAGCCGCCAAATGAGAGTAACGTGACACCTGGCTATCGGCATTGCCATCCTTATCAAGAAACATATCTACAGTGGCTTTACCTGGAGCCTTCTCTCGATAATCGATGGCCACCACTTCATCCTTTTGCTCTGATGAAATCAGCATAAAACCACCGCCGCCGATATTGCCCGACCTCGGCTGGGTGACTGCCAGTGAAAATGCGGCGGTCACTGCTGCATCGATGGCATTACCACCATTTTTCAACACCTCCCGGGCAGATTGAGTGGCAAGAAAGTGACTGGTGACAGCCATACCCTCCCTGCCCTGTACCGGATTCATCCGCTGACCTTCAATGATGGCAGATGAAAAGGCTGGCTGAGACAATAGCAGCAAGGCGCCAGCAACCATGACTCCAATTTTCATACCAGGTAACCGCAAGTATTTTATTTTCATACCTCACCCCTCAGTTAATGATTATTACGTATCCGTCCAGAAATGATGATTTCTGATTGAGATGGAGACATGCGAAAAATTTTACCACAACCATATAGTTTATATTGTTTGCATCCAAGCGAGCCCTTGTTATGCGTTTTCGAGATAAAAACTATGTCTCGTTCTTGTTGTAGATTACTGGCATTTGTCCTTTCCACTTATTCCATTTGTCATGATCTGTAATAAGCTCAGCCATAAAATGTGCTACATTAATTCGACTCGTACTGCCAGCATCAAATATTGCATCACGAATAGGCGAAACGTGTTCCTCGCAATCTGTCACCTCAATCTCATCAATTAGATTGTCAGGGCGCACCGCTGCCCATTCTATTTCATTATCATCCTGACCAATTTCAGTACGCAGAAAATCAGCTGCCTTCTCATTATCTAGGTGTGGCGGCAATAATACTCTCAGCAGCCAGATAACGCACTTGTGTAGAAATGATGTAATTTCGGGGATATCACGATTACTATTACCGGCCGTATTCATTAACACATACTTTACTGGTTTGTCTGGCTGATTAGCCCTGATTGCTTTGCACAATCGACGGGTTGCATCCAAAACCAGTCTGTGAGGAGGACCATACATCCCCCTTAAGCTCATGGTATGACCCAGGCACGACGCAACAGCACTGCATCCTTCCACATGCTGAGCTATGTCTGCATCAGTAAGCTCAAGAACACTTGCGCGGATTATGGATACATTTTTATGGTTATTGGTAACCGCTTCAGAAAGATTAGTATTGGCTCGGACAACTATTCTCACTGATTCACCACAATTTAGCAGCTCCTGTACAAGCAACCGACCGGTTGCTCCACTTGCTCCAACAATAAGGGTCGTCATTTAATTACTCGTATAGTGATAAAAGCATTTTGGAAAAGTATATCGTTTATTCCAGCAGAGCGGGGCTTCCTCTATCGAAGATGCTAAGGCATCTTTGCAATTGAATCCAGTGGTGAGGTCAAATGGAGTTGGGAAAAAGGTGATTAAGCCTCTTCCTGATAGCGTAACCTCAACAACGTATCATTGAGATGAATATTGCAAAACAGAAGGAAATCTGTACTGAATTT
>CAZOWJ010000080.1:0-16278 GCA_964583415.1 uncultured Desulfocapsaceae bacterium | reverse complement strand
CTCCACCAAGGCACTTATCCAGTGACTCTAAAAAGTTTTCCGACTTGTCGGGTTAAACATTGAAGGGGCCTGAACAAGAGCAAATAGAGATAGGGAAAAAAATTGTTTAAAGGTAAACCATCACTGGCGTCTGTCGTCATGTCGCTTCATTCCTTCCATGAGCATCCCCATAAAACCGCCAACTACCGGCAGTTTTTTCTCTGAACGCGACAATCCCTGAATGAACTTGAAACGCCCCTCTGTCAATTCAAGAATATCATAGAAAGCCTCTTTTCCCTCTGCCATGCCGATATAGGCTTTTATGATCTCTCCTTCATTGAAAACAATGCGGCCCTTTGATTCGGAGGATGTTTCCAATTTCAAATGACCGGTTTTCTGGTTGCTATTGATCATCTGACATAATTCAACGACTGAAATATCTGATAACTGACCGACCATTCCTGAGGCAAGTTCTTCAGCTCTCTGAACATTGGTAGAGGTAATGCGGCTTACCAGCAACTTATAGAAGAATACCTGAAGAGCCGGGTATTTGTTTAAAATGTGACGGAAGTTTTTCTGGCTCATGGTTGCTATCTCACACGGCTCCGAAGCCAGAATTGTGGCGGTGACCCGTTCTCCGGACAGAAGACTCATCTCGCCAAATACATCGCCAGTTCCCATTTCTGCGAGAACAACCCCATCATCATCTATAACTTCAACCCTGCCACTGATCATTATGTATAATTTTGAACCTGGATCTCCTCTCTGGGCTATCGGGAAACCCCATTCAAAATCCTCAAATTCAAGCAGTGTGGCAAGATCCAGCAAATCATCATCAGATAATGAGCTAAATATTGAAATAGCGCGAAGGGTTCCTGCATAATTGGCGACCTCTTTAATCTTTTCCTTTCTATCCGCCGCAACAAGAAGTTTCATTTGCAGCGTTGCGTAACCCTTTTCCTTCTTGAACTCAAACCTGATAATACCCGTGCAGCCGCCACATTCAAATTTTGTTTTCGTGTTTGCTCCCTGATGCAATGACTCAAAAACAACATCCTCTGTCGCCAGTTCAATCACATCTTTAGCAAGAATAAGACAAGTCGGTTTGCTCGCAGGAAGTTTAAGGGCTCCCTCATCCACCTCCATCTCTTCCCCTGCATTGTAGAGGGGACAGTTTTTTTCTTCGGTTATGATAAAAACGCCGTTTCTAAACTGCATAGCTGATAACTGTAGTGTAAAAAACCTTTATCTTAAAAACCAAAACCCCGTCAAATCAAAACAAATCGGCAAAGAGGCATAGTCAGTCAGATCTGCCAAACAGCAGATATATTACAATACCGAGAACGACGGCACCTCCGAACAACACGGGAAGAACCTTATTGACCTGGAGTTCTTCTCCAACCACAAGTGAATGCATATAATCTGTGCCACTAACCCACCAGATAAGAATAAATATGATAACAAAAATGATATCGCGCCATTTCTGCTTATAAAGCAAATAACCGACAAACCCAATAAAAGGAACAAAAAACCAGGGATTGGTGAACAAACCGATAGAATCAACCTCGGTAATCTGTTGGGGAAGTTTAGTGGAATCTATAAAAGAAAAAATATTATCAAGAAAGTTACCCATCTCACTACCTCTCCTTGAGTCAAAACAGTAATTGACGCCTGTTGTCTTTCAATAAAACCTGAATATACAGTCTATCTTATTTAAATCTTATCAGAAATCGTTGTTTAATCAACTGTACCGTGCAGTCCGCAATCACTTTTCAGATGACACAGCCTCTCTTTGTGGAATATACATCGGGTTAATGTCGTTGTTTTCGATTTTACAGACTATTCTTATAAGATTCTATACCAACCTCTTGTAAGTTTACAAATTTTTAATTAGCTTTTGGCTGATTTTAAACCCCATCCTTTGGGTAATTTGTTTCTATGATTCATTTCAAGAACAACAAAATGTATCTTTACCTCATGGTACTGACCATCTGTGCGACAGCTGGCTTGCATGTCTGGCGTACCCTTTTTGATAATTTTGCAGTCCATATTGTCAATCTGGATGGCTCTCATATCGGCATAATACAGTCTGTAAGAGAAATTCCAGGATTTCTCTCTCTTCTCGTGGTCTATGTTCTGTTGGTTATCAAAGAACACCGGTTATCCGCAATCTCTGTATTGGTATTTGGCGCAGGAATAACCCTTACTGGTGTTTTCCCTACCTTTTATGGACTTATATTCACGACCCTGATAATGAGTTTTGGATTTCATTATTTTGAAACAACGAATCAGTCTCTTACACTGCAATACTTTGACAAAGCCACAGCTCCTATGGTCTTCGGACGACTCAGGAGTATTGCCGCCGCAAGTAATATAGTTGTAGGGATAGCAATATTTGTTCTGGCTTCGTTTCTTGAATATGAACACCTCTATTTCATTTTCGGTGTACTCATTATGGGTACTTCAATCTGGGCACTGAGCAGAAATCCTGTGGATACCACCCTCGTGCCTCAACGCAAACAGATGATCTTCAAAAGCAGGTACTGGCTTTTTTATGCACTCACCTTTATGGCAGGGGCCAGAAGACAGATTTTTATAGCCTTTGCCGTTTTTCTACTCGTCAAAAAATTTTCCTATACGGTACCCGAGGTTGCGGCACTCTTTCTCCTTAACAATGTCATAAATTTTTTTCTCAGCCCATTTATCGGCAAATGCATTGTGCGTTATGGTGAGCGGCGTGTTCTTTCCGTCGAATACGGCTTTCTCATCATTGTTTTTGTTGCCTATGGATTGGTTGACTCAAAAATAGTGGCAGGAATTCTCTATGTCGCAGATCATATATTCTTTAATTTTTCCATAGCAATACGTACCTTTTTCCAAAAGATCGCAGATCCAAGAGATATTGCTCCGAGTATGGCGGTTGGCTTTACCATTAACCACATTGCTGCTGTTTTTTTACCTGCACTCGGCGGGCTGCTCTGGATAATAGATTACCGATTGGTTTTTTTTGGTGGAGCCTTGCTCAGTTTTTTATCGTTAATTCTTGTTCAAATGATTACCGGACAACTTGCAGCCCATGAAAATTAAAAACACCTCCTGGTTAAATCCTACAGAGCTGGCATTCACTATTCACCATTTCTGTTTTACTTTCATTAAAATGAAATCTGTTACTCGACGAGATACAATATGGATCAAAATTCGAACATAATCCTGATCGGCATGCCTGGTTCCGGCAAGAGTACCGTAGGCGTTATCCTTGCAAAAATGATGACTCGTCCCTATCTGGATACCGATATACTTATTCAACTGGTGACCAAATGTTCCCTGCAGGATATTGTGGACAGCAAGGGACACATGGCTCTTAGAAAAATCGAAGAAGATGTGCTGCTCGATATCAAGTGTGAAAATCACATTATAGCAACAGGCGGCAGCGCTGCCTACAGCGAACCGGCGATGATTCACCTGAAGCGAAACGGATGTATCGTTTTTCTCGATGCAGACCTGGACACCCTGAAATCAAGAATTAAAAATTATGACACAAGAGGTCTGGCAAAACGGCCGGATCAAAGTTTTCAGGATCTTTTTGACGAACGGCATGAACTCTATAATAAATATGCGGACATCGTTATACCCAGTAATCAACCAAGCCAGGAAGAAGTGGCCGAAATGATTATTGCCAAAAGTCTGTTATGAATAACTATCTGATTAAAAGAGCGATGCAGGTCGATGACTGATCTAAGCAAACAAACAACGACAACGACCAGAAACACCCAACCGCGGATAAAACGGGAATTATCTACCGTTATCGCCATGATTGATATTTATTGCCGTTCACACCATGGTCGCACCACAGATCTTTGTACTCACTGCCAAGAACTTCAAAGCTACGCCCTTAACAGGCTCCTGAACTGTACATACCAGGAAAACAAACCAACCTGTGGGAACTGTCCTGTACATTGCTATAAACCCACTATGCGCCGTGAGATCATTGAGGTCATGAGATACTCAGGTCCTCGAATGATGCTCTATCATCCTTATCTCGCATTTCGTCATCTACTTGACGGGAGACGTACGGTAAAAAAACTGTCACGTGCGGATAGTAAAAAGTCAATAACCCCTGGAGAATCAAAACCGTGAACATCCTCATCACTGGAGCCTCAGGACTCATAGGCAGCAAACTCGTTGAACACTTTGTTAACGAAGGACACTCTATGTTCAGTCTTCAGCGAAACAAGAATAGTGATTCGACTTCTTTCTGGAATTTCGACAGGTTAAATGCAGAGGGAAGTTCACTTAAATTTGATGCTGTCATCCACCTGGCCGGTGAAAATATTGCAGATGGACGCTGGACAAGACGGAAAAAAGCACTGATACTAAATAGCAGAATTGATGGTACAAAAGAACTGGCAGAATTCTGCTCGGCACTCCATCACAAACCGGAAGTATTTATCAGTGCTTCTGCCATTGGCTACTACGGTGACCAGGGAGACACGATCCTCGAGGAGACAAGCAGTACCGGTACCAATTTCGTTGCAGAGGTCTGCAGGGAATGGGAGAAAGCTTCAAGAACAGCTCAAGAGGCTGGTGTTCGCGTTGTCAATGTCAGGATAGGCATGGTACTCAGTGGAAAAGGTGGAACACTCTCAACCATGCTTCCTTCATTCAAACTCGGCATTGCCGGCATCGTCGGTGACGGCAAACAATACGTAAGCTGGGTAGATATCCGCGATATCGTCTCGATAACGCATTTTATCATTAATGAGCCGACAATCTCCGGCCCGGTAAATCTCGTGTCACCTCATCCGGCAACAAACTATGAATTCACCAAAGCACTCGGTAAGGTTTTGAACAAACCAACCATCATGAGAATGCCTGCATTTGTGGCACGAACTGTTTTTGGTCAGATGGGAAGTGAGCTGGTTTTATCAAGCACCAGGGTTATGCCAAAAGTGCTCACAGACAAAGGGTATTCATTTGTGGCTGAAAATCTCGAAGAGAGTATTCAATACTGCCTGCAAACTTAAAACATCCTGATTACCATCAAAACTCAACTTAGCGCAAGTAACTCTATTTCATCAATAACGGGAAATCCTTTGGATAAGAATTTCCTGTTTATAATCAGCGTGCTGCCAATATCAATTTACTTATCGATAATCCTGGTAACCGCTTCCTGGTAGCGCAGCCGAGTCCTCTCTATTATCTCTTCAGGCAATTTCGGTGCCGGCGGTTGTTTCCCCCAGTCCAGTGTAGAGAGGTAATCGCGAAGAAACTGTTTATCAAAGCTTGGCTGTCCATGTCCTGGCCTATACTCATTCAGTGGCCAGAAACGTGAGGAATCTGGTGTGAGAACCTCATCAATGAGAATCAGTTTGCCATCTTTTTCACCAAGCTCAAATTTAGTGTCGGCAATTATAATCCCCTTCTCTTTGGCATAATCAGCAGCTTTTTCATAAAGTTTAATGCTGATCTGGCTGATTTCGGCTGCTCTTTCTGCTCCAACAATGTCTTTCAGTTGATCAAGTGAAATATTCTCATCATGATCACCGAGTTCTGCCTTCGTTGACGGGGTAAAGAGAATGGAGGGAAATTTGTCGGACTCGCTCATCCCGTCAGGAAGTTTAAACCCGCAGACTGTTGTATCTTTTTTATAAGCACTCCAGAATGATCCTGAGATATATCCGCGGACGATACATTCAACCGGTAATGGTTTGGTTTTAACGACCAGCATCGATCTGCCTTCAAGACTTTCGGCGTATTGTTGACATACATCCGGGAACTGGGCAACATCAGCCGTTATCAGGTGATTGTCAACGATATTTCCGAGCAGTTCGAACCAGAAAAGTGATAACTGGGTAAGGATCTTTCCCTTTCCGGGAATTGGATCTTCCATTACCACATCATAGGCTGAAATGCGGTCGCTTGCTACCATCAGCAGTTTATCATCATGGCCGGGGATAGAATACATGTCCCGTACTTTGCCACGATGTACCAGGTTTAGTTTTTCAAAGTCTGTCTTTATTACTGCGTCAGCCATCTTCCGCTCCTCTCTCACTAATGAAATGAAGTTATTCTTCTTTTGGTTCCTTTTTACTATTTTTTTCTAACGTTGCACCGTCATACTCGGGACATGCAGGATTGCGGTATGATACCAGCTTCGCCGTTAATGATCCGATCAAAATTTTGGAATTTATCTTAACAGGTACCCGGCATTGGTCATCAGTATACCAGATTACCGTATCTCCTCTCTTGTCATAGAGACCGCTGAAGGTCATGATCGGCTCAACGACAACGGTATCAACAGTGCCGAGAACCGTCTCTTTGAGCGTATCGATTTTTTTAGCCCTGACAACCACTTCAATACGTTTCTCATCAGCAAACGTGGGTACGATAAAGGAATCACCGGGTTTAAAGGCCATTACCCTGCTGGCAAAAAAAGATGAAAACTCATTTTGAGTGGAATCACTTATGACAAACTCTTCAACCGGATTATCATTAACATAGTAGTGTATACGTTTGTCTTCCTGGTCATAGAGTGTAATCCGGTGTGCTTCATAGCTATACCCCTCCTTTTGCCAGACCTCGTAGTGAAAGGGCAGTCTTTCAGGTCCTGAAACTTTTGTTACGTGTATATCCTCGATCGGGTAGACATTTGAAAAAATTCCATTCTCTGTGGTCACACGGGCTTCAATTATATAGCTGTCTGCCGCTTCTCCGCTGTTCCTGAGCACAAGGTGAAGTTCTCCGAGTTTAAAACCGCCGGTATATGAAACATCATATCTGAAGAATTCTCCGCCTGAATATGCAACCGGAACAAATGAGGGATCGATGACACCATACGGGATGTTGTGCTTTTTGACGACATCAGTCATCGACTCCCCTGTATCATCTGATCCGAACACATGTAATGCTGCAGGAAAGAGAAACAGTAATATTGTCAGGAACAATCCTTTTTTCATACAATTCCCATCAGGCAGTGGCAAGAGAGAGCCAGGTAGCAAAAAATATAGTCAGACTGATAAAACCGTTCATTGAAAAGAAGGAAGCGTTAATTCTTGTCAGATCCCGGGGATTAACAATCAGGTGCTGGTAGAAAAGTGCTCCGGCGGTAAGCGCCAGGCCGATATAATAGAAGTAATTCAGCCCGGTACTGATTCCGGTCATGGTAAAAAAAATAAAGGCGAGCAGGTGGAAAAAAACAGCAAGGCGAAAGGCTCCTTGACGTCCGAATCGAGAAGGTAGAGAGTGTAGTCCTGCTTTCCTGTCGAAATCGGCATCCAGGCAGGCATATATGGTATCAAAACCAGCTACCCAGAAAAGCACGCCTATAGATAAGACATACGGGTACTCGTTAAGACTACCGGTAACCGCGACCCATCCACCCAGAGGGGCGAACGCCAGAGCAATTCCCAGCACAAGATGGCAGAAACTTGTAAACCGTTTTGTCAGGGAATAAAACAGGGTCAGCCCAAGGGCAAATGGTGAGAGGAGCAAGGTCAGAGGGTTAAGCTGATAACAGGAAAAAAAGAAGATCGAAGCAGATAGTACAACCATACCCCATGCTTCTGCAAGTCGAACTTCGCCTGCAGGAATGGCACGATTTGCTGTGCGGGGATTGTTGGCATCAAATTTCCAGTCAACGATACGGTTAAATCCCATCGCTGCTGTTCTCGCACCGATCATCGCTAGAACTATCCACAGGAAGACCATGGGCTGCGGAACACCACCAGCGGCAAGAAATGCGCCGGTAAAGGCAAACGGCATCGCAAAGATTGTCATCTTGAACTTGATCATTTCAAGCAATATGGAAATTTTATGAAGAATACTACTCATGGTCTCCCCACCGTTTTCTTCCTTCTGACTCAATTCCAAACTGGTCCATAACACGCCAGGAGTAGCTTAACGCTGCCTCTTCAAGACTCTTCGGCTTAAAATAAAAACTCGGCATCGGTGGACAGATAACAGCTCCAGCATCATGGGCTTTCAGCATGTTTTCAAGATGGGTACGATTAAACGGGGTCTCACGGACCCCCAGGATAAGCTTTTTACGTTCCTTGAGAATAACATCAGCGCTTCGGTGAATGAGATTGATTGACAGACCGCCTGCGATTGCCGCCAGCGTCCCCATGGAGCACGGTAATATTACCATACCACGATAGTTACTGGATCCGGATGCCGGAGGAGCGGCAAAATCGTCTATGTGGAACCAGCGTGATACCCCGGAAAATGATTCCGGATCTATCCCATATTCCATGTTCAACACTTGTTTTCCGGAGTCAGAACATATTCCATGAACTACAAGATCATCATGTTTTCTGCACTGCTGAAGGAAGGCCTTCAAATAGAGCATCCCTGATGCTCCTGTTATCGCAACAATAATATGATCGGTCATAGTTTCACTCAAGGTTATTTATAAAAAGAATCGTGCTCAGAGTACATTAAGTCAGATGCTGGATTTTTAAAGGGAGCGCCTTTTCAGAAGCCTCATTGAATTTTACAAGGTAGTGGAAAAAAGTAGTCAAAGCCTTCAATTTGTCATCATCCAGATCATACTCGATACCCTTCAGGTAGGAATGACATGATGAGATCTCCATCGGGATTCTCGGAGCGGCAATGGAACATATACGGGACAGATCGGCCACGCCTCTGTCACGACAGTCGATGAGGGTTTGATGGATCTGTTTAGTCTGCTGCTCATGGTCTGTACAAAAATCTTCACGTACGGCACAGACAGCAAAAACAAATGGCAGGCCGGTATGCTGTAACCACACTTCACCAAGATCAAGGTGATATTGAAATGATCCTTCAAGTTTTAAACGGATTGCATCATCGCCGATAGCAAGAACAGCTTGCACATTGCGTTTTCGAGCCTCTCTTACTTCTCCTTCAAGATAGTGAGGTTTTACATTAAAGAACTGATCAAGAATGATCTTCACCAGGCACACCGATGTTTTTGACTGGGAACTCAACAGAACCGGGAGGCCGGAGAGTTTTTCCGGTTTAATGCGCGAAAACAGGAAAACCGAGCCGACAGGCCCGTTTGCACTAATGGAAAGATCGGAGAGGATTCGGTATTTTTCAGGTCTTATGCCATATTCATGGGATGAAACAAAGCCGAGATCAATCTGTCCACTGGCGAGCATCTGGTTTAAAGCAGCTGGGTGTTCCTCTACTAGCTGCCATGAAGCATTATCAACCTGCTCCTTCCAGATTTCATGGATGGGCGCAGTGTTTATGTAATGGACCATCCCGACCCTGGCTATAATCCTTTTCGCCTCTGTCATAGTGCAACCAGTCTCAAAGAAACTGTTTTAAACCAGTGAGTAATCCATGAGTCGTTTTCTCGGTGTGAATCCCGCATCTGAGACAAGACGGCAAATCTCTTTTTCTGACAATCTAAACCGGACTCCTGCGGCGGCCACGACATTTTCCTCGATCATGGTGCTGCCAAAATCATTTGCTCCAAAGAACAGGGAAAGCTGTGCTATTTTAGGTCCCTGCGTCACCCAGGAGGCCTGCAGATTATCAAAGTTATCAAGATAAATTCTTGACAGCGCCAACATCCGAAGATATTCAAACCCTGTTGCTTTTTCAATGGCAGTCGATTCGGCAAGAGCGGTATTATCTGGTTGAAACGGCCATGGAATAAAAGCGGTGAACCCATGGGTTTTATCCTGCAGCTCTCGTAACCTGCGTAAATGTTCGAGACGCTCCTCCACCGTTTCGATGTGTCCAAACATCATCGTTGCGGTGGTTCTCAGGTTGAGACCGTGTGCAACCTCCATTACCTCCAGCCATTCATCACTGTTACATTTACGTGGAGCAGCAGCCTGTCTCACCCGATCAGACAATATCTCAGCCCCGCCGCCTGGTATTGAATCAAGCCCTGAGGCGATCAATCTTTCCAGCACTTCTTTAACAGATAACGCTGAAAGCCTGGCAAAATGCTGAATTTCAGGAGGCGAGAAACCATGAATATGGATGCCGGTCTCTTTCATAAAGCGGAGCATATCCTGGTAATAATCAAGCGATAAATCCGGGTGAAGTCCGCCCTGTAAAAGGATCTGTGTTCCACCAAGTTCCTGGGTCTCAACAATCTTCTGCCTGAGCTCTTCTTTTTCCAGCAGATACCCAGAACCATCTTCAGGAGCCTTAAAAAAGGCACAAAACTTACAGGCAGATACACAAATATCTGTATAGTTGATATTTCGATCAACCACATAGGTTACAACACTGTCAGGATGCTTTTTTTTTCGGATAGAGCTGGCGAGCGTACCAAGCTCAAAAAGATCAGCTTCAGCTTCGAGTCTCAGAAAGTCCTGGTCACTGATTCGATTTTGGGCAGAAATTTTATCCTTGATCGAGGTTAACATATCTGGCCCTGTTATTTGTCGTTGTAGACATTGATGACGTCGTAAAGGGTGCCTCTCTCGACGGGAGTTCGACCAGCTTCTTTGATGAGTTTTATGAGCGTCGCACTGCCGATGGCCTGGTCAGTTTCAGCGCCGGCCATATGCGTGATCACCTCTTCCTTGACAGTGCCGTCCATATCATCAGCACCAAATGAAAGTGCAATTTGAGCAAGTTTCGGCCCGATCATCACCCAGTAGGCTTTAATATGAGGAAAGTTATCGAGAAACAGTCGTGAAACAGCAATAGTCTTTAAATCATCAATTCCGGTGCTACCACTCAGGGTATCCATTGCCGTATTTTTAGGATGAAAGGCCAGTGGGATAAAGGCCAGAAATCCCTTTGTTTCATCCTGAACGGATCGCAATGCATCCAGGTGTTCAAGCCGTTCCTCATAGGTCTCAATATGGCCGTACAACATCGTAGCGTTGGTGTGAAGCCCGCATTGATGTGCAGTTTTGGAAATCTGGAGCCATTTTTCACCGGAAAGCTTATGCTCGCATGTCCTCTCCCTGATACGTCTGCTGAATACCTCAGCCCCACCGCCCGGTATAGATCCAAGGCCGGCAGCCCTTAAAATCTCGAGCGTCCTGGCAACGGTAGAATTGGACAAAGATGCCAGGTGGGCAATCTCAACACAGGTGAACGCCTGAATATGAACATCCGGGCGAACTTCCTTGATACCCTTTAAAATGTCGAGATAATAATCAAACGGAAGATCCGGGTGAATACCGCCAACCATATGAATCTCCACAATTGGCTCGTCCAGCCGCTGTCTCACCTTTTCCTTGACATCTTCAACACTCATTTCATAGGCCAGTTCATCACCCTTCTCTCTTCCAAAAGCACAGAATTTGCAGAGATTTGTACAGACGTTGGAATAGTTGATGTGCTGGTTATAGATGTAGTACGCCCGATCTCCATTGAGTCGTTCCCGGACCATATTGGCAAGATAGCCAATGGCAAGTATATCATCGGTATTATAGAGTTTTAATCCGTCCTGGAGGGTCAGTCGCTCCGAGGCTACCACCTTGTCGTATATTCCGCCAAGACCTGCCTGTTTGATATATTCTTTCACGGTAATAAAAAAAGCCGGTGTGATTCCACCGGCTTGAGGAGAATTATGATTGGATTGTCAATCGATGAAATATTTTAGTTTCTCTCTCCGACTGGAATGCCTCAGCCGGTTGAGAGCCTTTTTCTCAATTTGTCTGATTCGCTCCCTTGAAACATTAAAACGCTTGCCGATTTCTTCAAGTGTGTACTCTGCCTTTTCTCCAATACCAAACCTCAACCTGATAATTTTTTCTTCCCGGTCAGAGAGTGTTGACAGGATTTCTTTGACTCTACCGGCAAGTTCCCTTGTCTGTACAGCCTCATAAGGTGACTGCGACTCCTGATTCTCAAGAAAATCTCCCAGTGTTGAGTCATCATCCCCGACAGGGGTTTCAAGTGAGATAGGTTCACGTGATGCCTCAAGGATGGAGAGGATCTTATCCATCGGCAAATTTGTAGATTTTGATATCTCAAGGGGGGTCGGTTCCCGACCAAGTTCCTTGTAAAGCGCATAAAAAGCCTTGAAGAACTGACTTCTGAGCTCTAAAAAGTGGACCGGCAAACGGATCGTCCTGGTTTTGTCAAGAATCGCACGGGTAATAGCCTGACGGATCCACCAGCTTGCGTAGGTTGAGAATTTATTACCTTTTGTGTAGTCGAAACGGAAAACAGCCCTCATCAACCCGAGGTTCCCTTCCTGAATCAGGTCGGCAAGTGTCAGTCCCTGATGCATGTATCTCTTGGCAATTGAAACCACAAGCCTGAGGTTCGCCCTGATCATTGTATCCTTGGCGACCTCTATAGACCGGCTGTATGCCTCCATCTTTGCCTGCAGTTCGAAAAGTTCCCGTTTCTCAGTATATTTTTTGGCGCAACTTGTAACATTGTAGCGCATAAAATTGAGCTGCTGTTTCTTGGGTTTCAGGGTCGGATCACGTTTCTCCCACAAATCAATGCGGTCGCGAAGCAACTCAATCTCTGGGGTGCCTGAGGTATCTTCCCTGATAGCATTAATTATTGCCTCAAATCCTTGCCGGATCGTCTTGCTGTACTTGGCCTCTTCTTCAGGAGTGAGGAGATCGAAGCGCCCCATCTCACGAAGATAGGTTGTCGTAGTCTCTTCAGCATCATGCTGGTCTTCTTCAGAAAAACTCAGGCTGGTTTCTTCATCTGCAGAACTACCGGATCCGTCAGCGCTCTTTTTTACCCAGACTTCGCCTGACAGCGTTCGCTTCTCTCCGGATTTCTCTTCAGTGACGATCTCGATGTTATGGTCACCGAGAAAATTAAAAATTTTCTCTATATCTTGAGGATCTTTAATTTCATCGGGTAACAGTTCATTTAAATCATCGAAACTGATGCATCCTTCAGATTTTCCAGCTTTGAGTAGGTTTTCTTTAAGTTCAGAAAGCACAGGGAACTATCTCCATTGCTCAGTTGGAAGGGTATTTCACGCACCTCTTTTGGGTCTTGTCAGAACCAGCGCAGACAAGAGCAAAGGGTATGAAATTATATGGTTTATATTCAAATATGGTACGTTATCAACGAAGGCCAGCGGCCGTCGAAAATTAATGTTTCGTGCAAACCTGTCAAAATACAACATTTGTCTATTTGTTGCAAATAAATTATAAGACAGGGTATGTACTCATCAAACTATTTTATAAAAAAACTGCCCGACACACCTTGATTAGCAGGCCGGGCAATCATAAACTGTTGCATAATTATAGCACCTATTTGTTCATATACAAGTAAGAGTCCTTTTTTTTAAAGGACCTTTGGCGGAGCATGCCATTCATCTTTTTGTATTTAAATCATAAACATTATAAATCACATTCATTAAATGACCAGATTATCGACACAAAAAAGAGCAAGCGGCATACTTGCACACATCACCTCATTGCCATCACCATACGGGACAGGAGATATAGGCACCTCAGCCTGCCGTTTCATTGATTTTCTCAAAGAAGCCGGACAAAAATACTGGCAGATTCTACCAACAGGCCCCACCAGTTTTTTTTTCGACAGCTCCCCGTATATGAGTACATCTGCCTTCGCCGGTTCACCCCTGCTTATCTCCCCTGAATTGCTCGTTGACAAGGGGTTGGTTGAGCACTCAGAGCTCGAATCGTCACAAAGTTTTCCTCCCTTTATTGCCGATTTCCAGCAGGTATCAGCGTTCAAGCAAAACCTTCTCGATAGCGCTTTCAAGCGCTTTCAGCGCTCACCGGGACATGAATATTCTCTGTTCTGCCAGCAGACGGAATGGCTCGATGATTACGCTTTGTTCATGACCTTGAAATCCGTTTACCACCAAAAGCCCTGGTATCAATGGCCCCGGGATCTTGCAGAGCGTTCATCGTCTTCTCTGGAAGCTGCTAAGAAGAAATATGAACAACAGTACAATTATTTTCTATTCGAACAATTTCTTTTTTATTCACAATGGTCAGTGCTTAAAACCTATGCTGCTGACAACGGCATCAGAATAATTGGCGATATCCCTATATATATAGGACTGGACAGTGCCGATGTCTGGTCACACCAGGAACTCTTTGAACTAAATCCCAAAACATTACTGCCACAACGCGTATCAGGCGTCCCTCCTGACTATTTCAGTAAAACAGGTCAACGCTGGGGAAACCCTTTGTATCGGTGGAACAGTAAAAATAATGATATAAGAGAACGATTGCTCGACTGGTGGGCCAATCGGTTCAAAGCTGTATTCGACCTGGTGGATGTTGCCAGAATAGATCATTTTCGAGGTTTTGATTCTTACTGGGCTATACCCCAAAGTGAAGAAACAGCCGTAAAAGGGGTATGGCTCAAAGGACCAGGGACTGCCTTTTTTAAAAAAATCCGCAAAAGACTGGGGCACCTCGATATCATAGCAGAAGACCTCGGAGAGATTACCGAGCAGGTCCTGAAACTAAGAGACACATCAGGTTTTCCCGGCATGAAAGTCCTTCAGTTTGCTTTCGATGGAAACCTGGACAACCCGTTTCTCCCTCATAATTTTACTACTCCCAACTGTGTCGTATACACCGGAACACATGACAATGATACAACCCTCGGATGGTTCCTGTCAGAAAATATCGACGATGAACTCAGACGAACCATAAAAAAAATGGCAAACAGAGAATTGCATGACTATTCATCTATCAATGAAGATTTAATGTATCTCGCCCTTTCCTCTACAGCAAACCTGGCAATTTTCCCCCTCCAGGATCTTCTCGGGTTTGGCAGCGACTGCCGAATGAATACCCCCGGAGTTCCAAACGGAAACTGGAAATGGCGATGCGCTCCTGAATTCCTGAACGATGAACGAGCAAATTGGCTGAAGGAGATTACTGCACGGTTTGGCAGATAAACTTCTTTATAACAAAAAGTACTATCCTTTAACATAGTATCTAACAAGGAGAGACAGCTATGAACATTGACGAATTACTTCAAACGGGTGCAAAACTATTCAGTAAAAGCAACCTCAGCGGTGATGCCGGCAGCAACCTGGATACCAGTTCACTGGTTTCCGCATTATCAAGTTTGACCGGAGGTGATAAAGGATTTGATCTGGGTGCACTGGTAAATAATCTGGATGGCGCCGGCCTGGGCGATATGGCAAAATCCTGGCTTGGTGATGGAGAGAATAAAGGAATATCGCCGGAACAAATCACTGACGCCCTGGGCACTGAGAAACTCACTGAATTTGCCTCAAAGCTTGGTCTTAACGCCAGCGAAGCAGCCGGCGGTCTATCAGAGGCGCTTCCACAAATGGTCGATAAAGCCAGTAGTGGAGGAGCCTTACTGGATTCTATCGGTGGTATTGAAGGCGCCCTTGGGTTCGCCAAAAAACTTTTCGGAAAATAAAAAGAGGAGGAGGCCATGGGAATTTTTTCCTGGATCCTGATGGGGCTAATTGTAGGTGTCATCGCAAAATTCATCATGCCCGGAAAAGATCCGGGAGGATTCATAATTACTATTCTGCTGGGTATCGCCGGTGCCTTCTTTGGGGGCTATATTGGCTCTTTCCTGGGGCTAGGTGATGTAACCGGATTTAACTTCGGAAGTCTTTTACTGGCCGTTGGCGGCGCCGTTATTCTTCTGATTATATATCGACTCATCAAGAGATAATAGCTTTCACTATGAAATATAAAAAAGTCATATACTGATTACCACAAGGCTTTAACAAGGAACAACCTATGGGTAATTCATTATTTGATCAGCTGAAAAAATCCGGCCTGATCGATGAAAAGAAGGCAAAACAGGTTAAAAAAGAAAAACACCAGCTGACCAAGCAACAGAAAAGCAAGAAATCCAGACCGCTCTCTGAAAGCAAACAACGAGTCCAGCAGGCGCAGGCCGAGAAAGCAGCAAAAGACCGTAAACTCAACCAGGAACGGAAAAAAACAAAAGAACAGCAGGCTATCGCCGCTCAGATAAAACAACTCATCAATATGAATCGTATTGACAATACCAAAGGAGATATCAAGTTTAACTTCACCGATGGAAATAAAGTTCAGCGGCTATATGTCACAAAAGAACTTCAGGACCAACTGTCTCTAGGATCTCTGGCTATTATCAAAGTCGATGAGGGCTATGAACTGGTACCTGCCGGTGTGGCGAAAAAAATCAGCCAACGAGATGAAGCTCGCGTAATACCAGTTAGCAACGTCCACCCGAAGGAAAGTGCTTCTAATGATCCATACGCAGATTTCAAGGTGCCTGATGACTTGATGTGGTGACAGAAACAAGAAAATTCAGCTTAACGCAAGAAAATGAGGGGACTGATTTTTCAGGAAAGTGCGGGGACTGATTTTTTTTTGTTTTTTGTGAAAAATTAAT
>CAZOWJ010000079.1:0-16314 GCA_964583415.1 uncultured Desulfocapsaceae bacterium | reverse complement strand
ACCGAAGTCAAGAATGAGAATCATCTGGGTATGTATGTTCATTTCAAACAGTCCTTTGCAATAAAATTAAAGGTGAAACAACATCTGGCATTCTATCAGGCCGTTCTGTAATTTGGCGCTTCCTTTGTAATAATTACGTCATGAACATGGGATTCGCGCAGGCCGGCTGATGAAATACGAACAAACTGAGCCTTTTTCTGCAGTTCGGCAATGGATGGCGCCCCCACGTAACCCATCCCTGAACGAAGGCCTCCAAGGAGCTGATAAATGACATTGACCAGCGGTCCTCGATACGGTACCCTTCCTTCGATACCTTCAGGTACCAGCTTGGATGCGGAATTTATTTCAGACTGAAAGTATCGATCAGACGATCCCTGACTCATCGCACCAAGGGATCCCATACCACGATATCCCTTATAGGTTCGGCCCTGGTAAAGGAAGGTTTCACCAGGCGTCTCGTCGGTACCCGCGAAAAGGCTGCCGATCATGATTGTTGAGGCTCCGGCACCGATGGCTTTTGCCAGGTCGCCGGAATGTTTTATTCCTCCATCTGAGATCACCGGAACATTATATTTGTTGCCAACCTTAACACAATCTTTCAAGGCGGTTATCTGGGGTACACCGACACCTGCCACTATTCTCGTGGTGCAGATGGAACCCGGACCAACACCGACTTTTACGCCATTTGCGCCGGCTTTGATCAAGTCCTCAGCAGCGTCTGCCGTGGCAATATTGCCGGCAAGGACCTGAAGCTCAGGAAATGAACTCCGAACCGCTTTGACACCGTTGATTACGCCAGCAGAATGACCGTGGGCCGAGTCGAGTACAACGACATCTACTCCTGCCTTGATAAGCTGTTCAACATTGGACTCCAGTTCATCACCGACTCCAATCGCCGCACCAACGATCAACCGACCAAATTCGTCCTTTGCAGAATGGGGATACTTTTTAATCTTCTCGAGATCTTTAATGGTGATGAGGCCTTTAAGATTCCCATCATCATCAACAACCAGTAATTTTTCAATCCGGTGCTCATGCAGCAGGGCCTTTGAATGTTCCAGATCGATTCCCACTTTGGCGGTCACCAGGTTCTTGCTGGTCATCACATCTGCAACTCTGAGGTTAACATCTGATACAAATCTCAAGTCACGGTTGGTGACAATTCCTACGAGTTTGCCTTCGTGCAGAACCGGTAATCCAGAAATCTTATAACGGCTCATGATATCCTGCACTTCTGCCACAGACTGATACTGCCCGACAACAATCGGATCAATAATCATCCCGGATTCTGATTTTTTTACCCGTTCAACCTCGAGCACCTGTTGCTCAATACCCATATTCTTATGAATAATGCCAATCCCGCCCTCGCGAGCCATGGCAATGGCGGTGGCTGATTCGGTAACCGTGTCCATCGCCGCACTGATGAGGGGACAATTGAGACTGATCTTCTCGGTTAAGCTGGTCTGCAGTGAGACCTCATTGGGAAGAACCTCCGAGGCTGAGGGAACCAAAAGAAGGTCATCAAAAGTTAATGCTATTTCAATATTATCTGGTATCATGGGTAACTCCTTTTAAGATCTACACAAACCAGGTAAATAACCACCCGGTTAATCAAATGTAATTCACAAATTCAGGTCTATAAGTTAAAACATCTGACAAGAAAATCTCAACTAATTTACCGACCTTAAAAGTCTGACAGATAGAGTCGTTTCAAGGCTTTCTTTGAAGGGCAGGCAGCAAAATGATAATTAACATCAACCCCGACAATCCCCAATTACGCCTGGTAAAGCAGGTAGCCGAGAAGATCAGGCACGGAGCAGTAATCTGTTATCCGACAGAAACAGGCTATGGCATCGGCTGTGATATTTTCAGCCCAAAAGCGATAAAACAGATCGTTCAGTTAAAGCGGAGACCAAAAAACAAACCGTTTTCCTTTATGTGCCCGGATCTGAAAAATATCAGCCTCTATGCTCATGTCTCAAATACAGCATACAGGCTTCTTAAAAAGAATCTGCCGGGACCATATACCTTTGTTCTGCCCGGAACAAAGCTGGTTCCGAAAGTAATGACCACCCGGCAAAAGACGGTCGGTATCCGCGTGCCTGAAAATGCAATCTGCCGGATGCTGCTGGAAGAACTCGACACACCAATTATCAATACCAGTATTCCTGTTGACGATGATACACAGGGGCCCAATGAGGCCTACCAGATAGACATGCTTATCGGTAATCGAGTTGACCTTGTCATCGATGGCGGTCCGGTCTACCCCGATCCATCATCCCTTATCGACCTTACCGGTGATTCCCCCGCCATACTCAGGGAAGGGAAAGGAGATGTTAGCCCTTTCCTTTAATCAGCGAGTCCTTCAGGGATTTACTCATGGTGAAATGGATCGTCTTCCTCTCACCGATGTCCATGATTACACCAGTGCGTGGATTTTTAGTTTGCCGGGCTTTGCGGCTCCTCGTTGAAAAACTGCCAAAGCCGCGGAGCTCTACCCGCCGCCCCTCTGTAATTGCATCCACCATGGAGTCAAGTATTATATCAACGGCTACCGCCACATCCTGCTTCTGAATGTTAAGATCATCACTAATCTGATCGACCAATTCTTTCTTTAACATGCTCATTTATTAACAAACCTCAGTTACACCATCTAATTCGTAAGATATAAAAAAAGGTTGTTTTGTCGAAGATATCGCCAAAACAACCTTTTCCTTCAATGACATTCTGGGAGTGTTTCTACTCCTCAGTCGGTGTGCCTCCCTCGGCAGCTGCCTTGAGAAGATCACCAAAGGTTGACGGTGCAGCTTCTGCAACCTCTGCTTCGGCCTTCTTAATCTTCTCTACCGCTTCCGCCTCACCCTCATCCTCAAGAGTCTTTACAGACAGACCAATCTTTCTGTCTTTTGCAGAAACGTTGATGACGATCGCTTTAAGTACGTCGCCCACCTGATACATACCCACCGGGGTTTTGACCTTGTCTTTGCTTATTTCAGAAACATGAACCAGACCTTCAATTCCTTCTTCAAGTTTCACGAAAACACCAAAGTCGGTGACGTTGGTAATTTCCCCTTCGACAACAGTACCAGATGGATAGTTGTTGTAAGCGGCCTGCCATGGATCGGGGGTAAGCTGCTTGACACCAAGAGAGAATCTCTCATTTTCTTTATCTATTTTCAGGACAACAGCCTGGATCACCTCTCCTTTGGCATACTTCTCAGAAGGATGCTTGATACGCTCGGTCCAGGACAGGTCAGAAACATGAATAAGACCATCAATGCCATCCTCGATTCCAATAAAGACGCCAAAATCGGTAATGTTCTTGATCTTTCCTTCGATGATGGAACCGACCGGATAACTCTCGGTGACAAGATCCCATGGATTTGCCTGAAGTTGCTTCATACCAAGTGATATGCGTTTGGTCTCCGGCTCGATATTGAGAACCATGATTTCGATCTCATCACTAACGGCTACCATCTTGGACGGATGACGCGGCTTTTTCGACCAGGTCATTTCAGATACGTGGATCAGACCTTCAACACCTTCTTCCAGCTCAACAAAGACGCCGTAATCAGTAATAGAAACGACCTTACCAATCGTTTTTTCACTGAGCGGATAGCGATCTGTTACCGTCGCCCATGGATCTTCTCTGAGTTGTTTGATACCGAGGGATACGCGGTCATTATCTTTATCGTACTTCAGAACTTTAACATCAAGCTCCTGGCCGACCTTGTAAAGTTTTGCCGGATGTGAAACACGACCCCAGCTGAGATCAGTTATATGACAGAGACCGTCCATTCCACCCATATCGATGAAGAGTCCATAATCGGTAATGTTGGTGATCGCCCCGGTAATTATCTGGCCTTCTTCAAGACGTGAACGCATTTCCTCGCGCAGTTTATTCCGCTCTTCTTCCAGAATTGCCCGGCGAGAAATCACAACGTTGTTGCGTTTCCGGTTGAATTTGAGGATCTTGAAGTCATATGACTCACCGATGAGAGCGTCAAGATCTTTTACCGGCCGCAGATCAATCTGTGAGTATGGAAGAAAGGCAGGAACACCGATATCAACCGACATACCGCCTTTAACACGACTTTCTATTTTACCCTGGATGGTTCCATCTGCTTCCTGGATCTTGGCAATATCCTCCCAGACCTTGATAGCAATGGCCTTTTCTCGTGACAGAAGAAGTCCACCTTCATCTTTACGACGTTCAACGAACACTTCAACAGCGTCGCCAACCCCCATCCCTTCAATCCCGTCAAAACGAAATTCAGATTTGGGAATATAGCTCTCAGCCTTATCCCCGACATCAACAAGGTAATAATCATCTTCAACGCCGATAATGGTGCCGCTGGCAACATTACCTACCTCAACAACCCTGTTGTTTTCTTCCATCTCAAAGAGATCTGCAAAACTCATCTCTTGATCATTTTCTGCCTGGTTTAATTGGTTAAGTTCTTCTGTCATGGATTTACTCATAGCGCAGAATAAACTGCACAGTCTAAAGTTTATCTTCACCTGCCGGGAGCAGGCAGCCAAAAAAATAAGAAGGGCCGCATTTCTTAAACAGAAAGCAACCCTTGCAACTAGAAACCCATTTTATACCACGAAAACCATGGAGAGACAAGCCTTTATTGCATTGACAGAGAAAATTCATCAGCCTGATCCGGCCGCAACCATTCTCTCTCTTGCACCAGCCCGGAATCACCTGAAATCATTTCTTTTTTCGATCCTCCGGCCCGGTTTCCACGGGCAGCTGAGCACGCCTCCAGGCTTCTATTCCACCGTCAAGATTGTAGACTTCCTGGTGCCCCATGGCGAGCAAGGCCTTACTGGCAATATAGCTCCTGCCGCCAACAGCGCAGACAACCAGAATCGGCTGCTCTTTGGGCACCATTAACCTCCCTCTCATGACATCGCCTATCGGAATTAACTCTGATCCGGAGAGTCTTACCTGAGAGCGCTCCTGAGGTGTTCTGACATCAATCACCAGAAGGTTATCCTTCTGATTTATCATCGTCTGAGCTTCAGCCCCGGAGACTGATTTGAAGGTGCTCTTGACTGGTGATTGCTTCGATTCAGAAACAGCAGCAGCAGATGGTACTGGCTTATTTTCCTCCGCAGAACAGCTGGAAAAAATCAGGACCCACACGACAAGACTGACAAACATGACAAAATGAAACTTAGTTAATTCTCGCTTCATAGAGAAAACCGACCTTAATCTGGAATAGGAATAACATGGAGGGATAGAATATAATCACACTTCTGAAGAGTGCGACTCCATGCTGACAATTGTCGTATTTTTATTTTTTTGACCCAGGTGGCCTTCGTCTATGCCCCTGATACCTTTTCTTTCCGGCCTTCTTTACAACCACTGTCGGTTCTGGCGGCTCATTCAGCATCTCATCAGGCGGTACAACACATTCCAGTGATCGGTTGATAAAACCCTCGATGGCCGGCAGATAGAATGAGCCGGTCTCACAGGCAAAGCTGATTGCCACACCATCTGCCCCCGCTCTGCCCGTCCTGCCAATACGGTGAACATAATCCTCAGGTTCATATGGCAAGGTATAGTTCACCACGTATTTGATGCTATCAATATGGATCCCCCTGCCGGCAACGTCTGTAGCCACCAGTAGTTTATTTTCCCCGGATCGAAATGACTCCAGTCTCCTCGTTCGCTTATGCTGTGGAACATCACCGGTGAGCAGCTGACAGCTCAAGCCGTTTGCCTGGAGCTTCGTGACCAGGGCTGCCGCTTCACTTCTCATGTTCGTAAAGACTAAGATTCTGTCGTTGACGGAGCTCACCGCAAGGTTATAGAGCAGTGCGTATTTCTCCTTTTCAGTGGTCAGATAGACCCGTTGTTCAATCCGCTCAACATCTACGGTATCCTCACCTGCCTCTACCGAGACGGGAGCTTTGCACCACTGAGATGCAAGACGCCTGACATCATCGGTGATTGTCGCTGAAAAGAGCATTGTCTGCCGATTATCACGGTCCGGAAGGTGGCTGAGAATTCGCCTGACATCAGGGATAAACCCCATATCAAGCATTCGGTCTGCTTCATCAATCACCAGGGCGGCACAATGGTCAAGAACAATGATCCGTTTTCTGACAAAATCGAGCAGGCGGCCCGGGGTCGCCACGACAATGTCACATCGCTGGTTCGCAGCCATTTCCTGCTGTTTCTGGTAACCGGCCCCCCCATATATTGCGCAGATATTAAGCGGTGTAAATGCACCAAGTGTTTTGCCGTCTTTGGTAATCTGAATCGCCAGTTCCCTGGTGGGGGCAATAATCAACGCCCTGGGTTGTCCATTTGGCGGCCAGGCGTCCTTGTCATTTAACAACCGGCAATACAGGCCAATCAGAAAAACCGCGGTTTTCCCCGTCCCTGTCTGGGCCCTGCCGACAAGATCGCGGGAATCAAGGACCGTTGGCAGCGCCTTTTCCTGAATCGGTGTACAATATTGAAATTCCTCTGATGCAATGCCGCGCATGACCCGCAGATCAATTGAGAAATCATGGAATCTGCTGCGTCCCGGTAGCGGTGGCACCTGAAATTGAGATAGAGACCAACCCTTTTTTTTCTTCCCTGAAACGTGCTTTTCCTTTGATGTTGGTCCAGAAGCTGGCTCACTCCCGACTCTCGCCGGCTGGTCCGCTAATGGCTGTTCCGCCTCCACAGGCTGAGACACGACGCTTTCACCGGCAACCGCCTCTTTCTTTTTGGAAAACGGCAGAATACGGCGACAGACATCTTTTCCCGAGCGGGTCAGCCTGTTAAAATGGTAGACAGCACTGCCTGCCAGCCCTTTCATTCGATGTGTCATCTAAACTGGTGTCCTGATAAGATTATTACAGCTCTGTCTGAAGAAAAAAAACAGGATTACTGCTTTGGAAATGAAAACAGGTAAACGACTCAGCTACGGTCTCACCGACTGTTGCTGCATACCCCGCACCTCTTCGGCAAAAAGAGGGATTACCCCGTTATCGTCCCTGTACCTTGAGTTCTTCCATGAAAGGTCCGAACAACTCTTCATATTCGGGGATTGATTTGCGTAGAATAACGCCAAAGTGCGATGTATCCTTTTCATTTACCACAAGGTTGGCCGAACATGCAAGTGCCTGAAGATTATAAAATGTATTGAATTCTGGCCCAAGCAGGGCATAAAAAATATAGCGTCTGCGTGCCATGCTCATAGAACTCAGCAGTTCATGAAATTTATTTTCCTCCAGGCCAGTGCCGCCAAAAGATGATTGCATGACGATAGATGAATAATTAAAGAACTGCATCTTCTCAATCGCCTCCGCTACATCATGGACAGTTTCGGCTCGATATCCAAGACCGGTCAGGGCACTTACGACCTGCTCTTCAATTTTTTCATCCTTCACAAGAACCATGGCCTGGGGGATATCTGAGACAACCGCCTCCTCTTCAAAGTCACCGTCCGCCAGCCAGCTTGTATCAGGCGGCTCCGGCGGTCTAACCTTACCCGCGCCAACCTCACCTGAGAGTATTTCCTTTCCCAGAGATATCTGCTCTCCGCACTGACTGCACTTCAGACGCACCTTCTGTCCGGGAGCCAGCTTCATAATACTCTTTTCTATCTTTGAATTAGATTTATGAACCTTTCCGCACGCTTTACAGGTTATATTCATGACGATCACTTTATTTCCCTTTAACCATTGACTCACGGCTACAATTTTCTCTTTTAGTGCCTTATTCCTGAAAACCTATCATAAAAAACAAGAAATCATCAGAGAAGTTTGAAATCAGAAACTGGGAGTATCCACCAAGGCACTTATCCAGTGACTCTAAAAAGTTTTCCGGCTTGTCGGGTTAGCTGATAACAACGCTCACACGTTACCGGTCTTAATACCCGAGCTGCTCCTCTTCTTCCTCTTGCATGGCAAGTCCGGTGAGAGATGTTGTTGCTTCTCCTCGTGTCGCTTTTATTGTATCGAGCCCACGGTTCACCTCATTACGGTGCGAACAGTAGGTAATTGCCGTTTCTTCGGTGATCAACCCATCAGTGAAGAGTTCAAGGATATGCTGATCAAAGGTTCTCATCTGGAGAGACGACCCTGCCTTGACAACATTGTAGTAGGTCTTCTCCTCCGTTTCTCCGTTCATGATCAGATCTTTTACTCGAAGGCTGGTTCGCAGGATTTCCATTGCAGCAATCCTGCCTCCGCCAATTTTTGGCAGCAGGCGCTGGCTGACAACCCACCTGATGGTATCCACCAGTCGATGCCTGATCTGGGGCTGCTCTTCCTGCTCAAACATACCGAGAACACGGTTCATGGTCTGTCCTGCATCAATGGTATGCAGCGTTGACAGGACCAGATGACCGGTCTCTGCAGCGGTCAAGCCAATCTCCATAGTTTCACGGTCCCGCATCTCACCAACGAGGATTACTTTCGGGGCCTGACGCAGAGCGGCTCTCATTCCGGTTGCAAAGGTGCTGAAGTCATTTCCCATCTCCCGCTGGTTAAACGTCGCCTGGTGATGGGGGTGTACATATTCAATGGGATCTTCCAGCGTGACAATATGAACGGCACGCTCATGATTTATCCTGTTGAGCAATGCCGCAAGAGAAGTTGTTTTACCGGTACCCGTAGCACCGGTAAAAAGAACGAGCCCATTTAACTCCCGTGCCATCATCCCGAATGCTTGAGGGAAATTCATGCCTTCAATACTTGGCACCTTTGTTTCAAGCTTTCGAAGTACTGCGGTCAGGTATCCTTTCTGGGTAAAAATATTGACCCTGAACCGAGCCAGGCTCCCCAATGAATATGACAGATCGCATGAACCATTGGTAACCAGGTCGGTCAGCAGCCGCTTGTTATTACCAATGAGATTGAGCGCAAAGGTTTCCGATTGGAATGGTGTCAGGTGTTCAATCGGAGGCTTGATACTAACTGGCACCAGCACTCCCGAAGATTCCACCTGCAGTGTCTTGCCAACAGTGATATTTAGGTCAGAAACATTTGGATTGGATTCCAGCATTACGGTTATCCAATAATCAATTTCCGTCTTTTTCATGACTATCTCCTGAAAAAATGTGCAATAACGATTATTTTCATTTTATATTGCTACAAAAGAAATACAAAGTACAATTTTATTTTTATCAGATATTTAATTCTACAGAAGGTGAGAAAAAATGGCAAATACACTCCGCAGTGACACAACAACCCAGGGAAGGCGTATGGCTGGAGCCCGAAGTCTCTGGCGTGCAAACGGTATGACTGACGAACAGATCGGCAAACCGGTCATCGGTATTGTTAACTCGTTTACCCAATTTGTGCCCGGTCATGTTCATCTCCATGAGATTGGTCAGCATATCAAAAAAATTATAGCAGAGCATGGTTGCTTCGCCGCTGAATTCGATACCATTGCCATAGATGACGGGATTGCCATGGGCCATGACGGCATGCTCTACTCGCTGCCGTCCAGAGAGCTCATCGCTGACAGTATAGAATATATGTGCAACGCCCACACCGTTGATGCAATTATCTGCATCTCAAACTGCGACAAGATCACCCCCGGCATGCTGATGGCAGCGATGCGGCTTAATCTGCCGACCATATTCGTCTCAGGCGGTCCCATGGAAGCAGGGGTAGATGGTGATAAACGGTATGACCTGATCGATGCCATGATCATGGCCGCTGATCAGAATATCGACGATGAACTCATGGACCGGGTCGAACAGTGCGCCTGCCCCACCTGCGGCTGCTGCTCAGGGATGTTCACCGCCAACTCGATGAACTGTCTGAACGAGGCGCTTGGCCTGGCGCTTCCTGGAAACGGCACAATAGTGGCAACCCATTCAAACCGGACAAAACTGTTTGAAGAAGCGGCCGTTCGCATCGTCAACATGGCTGAAGCCTACTATATGAAGGGAGATGACTCGGTTTTGCCCCGTTCCATTGCAACCAAAGCGGCATTCATGAATGCCATGACGCTGGATATTGCCATGGGTGGCTCAACCAACACCGTTCTGCACCTGCTCGCCATTGCCCAGGAAGCAGAGGTCGATTTTACCATCACAGATATTGATCATTTGTCGAGGAAAACCCCAAATCTCTGCAAGGTTTCACCTTCTTCTTCATATCATGTTGAAGATGTCAACCGCGCCGGCGGCATTATTGGCATTATGGCCGAGCTTGACCGCGCAGGATTGCTTGACCCCTCAGTGAGCAGAGTAGACAGCCCAAGCCTGGGCGAAACACTCCAAAAATATGATATTGCCGGTGGTAAGCAAACTGAGGCGGCAACAGCACTTTATCTGAGTGCACCGGGAGCATTTGGCAGAAACCTGACAATGGGCTCCCAATCCAACACCTATAAAGCCCTTGACCTTGATCGAAGCTCAGGATGTATACGCAGTTTGGAACACAGCTACAGCAGGGACGGCGGCCTGGCAGTGCTTTACGGAAATATCGCCGCAGACGGCTGTATCGTAAAAACGGCCGGAGTCGATGAATCCATTCTTGTTTTTTCAGGAACAGCTCGAGTCTGCTCATCACAGGAAGAAGCCTGCGATATGATACTGGGAGGTAACATCACTGCCGGAGATGTGGTTGTTATTCGTTATGAAGGTCCCCGGGGCGGCCCGGGTATGCAGGAAATGCTTTACCCGACCTCATACCTCAAATCGATACATCTCGGAAAAAAATGTGCACTCATAACTGACGGTCGTTTTTCCGGCGGAACATCAGGGTTGTCCATCGGCCACGTCTCCCCGGAAGCGGCAGCAGGCGGTGCCATCGCACTTATTGAAGAAGGTGACAGGATCGACATTAATATCCCTCAGAGATCCATTAATGTTGCTGTCAGTGAAAGCGAATTACTAAAAAGAAGAAAAGCCGAAGAGGCAAAGGGC
Source organism: uncultured Desulfocapsaceae bacterium (assembly GCA_964583415.1). Lineage (GTDB taxonomy): Bacteria > Desulfobacterota > Desulfobulbia > Desulfobulbales > Desulfocapsaceae > MADRE3. The sequence goes on along the minus strand of CAZOWJ010000079.1, from coordinate 5,419 downwards.
AAAGAGGCCTTTACCCCTCCTGAACGGCCGCGTAAGGTTTCCAAGGCCTTGAGAGCATATGGTTACCTTGCCTCATCAGCAGATAAAGGGGCCATCAGGGTAGTGCCTGAGTAACCGTCAGGCCTGAGGCCCAAAAATTGTGTTTTGGGGGGTCTCAGGCCTGGACAAACCCACCTAAGACATTGTATTTAAATGTTTTTTGTTTTTCTCTGCGCTCCACAAAAAACCTTGCTTTTCAAGGCGCAGGCATTACCGTTAAATCGTTGAGAATAATTACCAGTTAGCCGCAGGGCTTTTTACTTGCTCCGGGGCATTTAATTATCTATTCTTCATATTGTTATTTTAAATTGTCAGGGAGTTCTATCCAACTGTAAAATTACCTGCGAAGAGAATGCCATTGAAACCCACCGACATCAAAAATCCCGAATATTTTCACAAAGTGGTCGACTGTCAGTATGCCTGCCCGGCCCACACACCGGTTCCCGAATACATACGACTGATCCTGCATGGAGATTATACAGGTGCGTATATGATCAACTGGCAGTCAAACGTCTTTCCGGGAATCCTGGGCAGAGTCTGCGACCGCCCTTGTGAACCGGCCTGCAGGCGCGGCAGAGTAGAAGAAGATCCGGTAGCCATATGCAGGCTCAAACGGGTAGCTGCCGATAATCGTAAAGATATCCTGCCGCTGCTTCCTACTGTACCGGAAAAGAAAAACGGCAAACGGGTGGCTCTTATCGGCGGAGGTCCGTCATCCTTGACCGTCGCCCGCGATCTTGCGCTTCTTGGATACGAACTCGATCTCTATGACGATCAAAACAAGGCCGGCGGTTTCATGAGAAGCCAAGTACCTTCTTTTCGCCTCCCCGAGAAAATACTGAACGGTGAAATCAACTACATTCTTGACATGGGTATTACCACCCACCTCAACACCTATATTTCCAACCTGAAAGAAATAATCGACAAGCAATACGATGCGGTTTTTATCGGCTGCGGGGCTCCCCGAGGCCGTGATCTGCCTGACCTTCCGGGAAGAAAAGAGGCTGACGATTCAATTCATATCGGTATTGACTGGCTTGCCAGCGTGGTCTTCGGCCACGTAAAGAAGGCAGGAAAACGAGTTCTCGTCCTGGGAGGGGGCAACACTGCCATGGATTGCTGCAGGACCGCCCGTCGGCTCGGAGGAGAAAGCGTTTCTGTCATCGTCAGGAGCCCGCAGTCAGAAATGAAGGCATCCGAATGGGAAATTGAAGATGCCATAAAAGAAGATATTCCGATCATTGAGAACCATGCACCGCTGGAATTTGTCCACGAAAATGGCAAATTAACAGGGATGCGGTTTGAAAAAGTCAGGCCTGAATATGATGATTCAGGCGGCAGAAAGCTGGTGCCCTCAGGTGAAGCGCCTGTGTTCTTTGAGTGTGATGAAGTACTTCTGGCAATCGGCCAGCAGAATTCCTTTCCATGGATTGAAAGTGAAAGTGGTGTCATTTTCAATTCCAAGGGATTACCTGAACTTGATCCGGTAACCATGCAGTCCTCGGTTCCCTCCGTTTTTTTTGGCGGGGATTCAGCGTTTGGTCCTGGAAATATTATTATTGCAGTCGCCCATGGTCACCAGGCCGCCATCTCAATAGATCTGTTCTGCCAGGGTAAAAATCTCCACCATCGACCAGCACCGCATGTCACGCTTGCCGGTCAAAAACTGGGTTTTCATGATTGGCTGTACGACTCCGACATAACCGAAGATGAACGTCAGATTGTGCCAACGGTTGCAAAAGCTAAAACCTTAAAAGATCGTCTGGTGGAGGTAGAACTTGGTTTTGCCATAGAGAGTGGGAAAACAGAAGCAAAACGTTGTCTCAACTGTGACGTTCAAACAGTTTTTGATGGCTCGTTGTGCATCGAATGCGATGCCTGCGTTGATATCTGTCCTACCAGCTGCATCACCTTTACCGAGAACGGTGAGGAAAATGAGCTGCGAGAGAGACTGCTGGTCCCTGCACACAATAAAACGCAGGATTTATATATTTCCGAAGAACTGGTGTCTGGCAGGATCATGGCCAAGGACGAGAACGTTTGTCTTCATTGCGGAATGTGCGCTGAACGCTGTCCCACCGCCGCCTGGGACATGCTTAAATTCACCTATAAATCAGCAGTGGCTGGAGACAAATGATGAGAATCGAACGTGTAAACGACTTCGTTGTCCGGTTTGCCAATGTAAACGGCTCAGGGTCGGCCAGTGCCAACAATTTGTTTGCAAAAGTAGTTTACCGTCTCGGTGTGCCGGTAAGTCCAAAAAATATCTTCCCCTCCAATATCCAGGGGCTGCCAACCTGGTACGAGGTGAGAATAAGCGAGAAAGGATATTTGGGAAGACGCGGCGGGGTCGACTTCATTATCGCCGTAAACGGCCAGACCATGAAGCAGGATTATGAGATGCTCGTACCGGGCGGCTATTTTCTCCACGATTCCACCAGACAGCTACCTGAAACATATCAACGGGACGATGTTACTGTCATAGGAATTCCATTAACCCAGCTCTGCAATGATGAATTCAGTGACCCGCGGCTCAGGCAGCTGCTTAAAAATATCATCTACATCGGAGCGCTGGCTTTTCTTCTGGATATCGGTCTGGAGCCGGTGGTGGAATCGATCACGAAACAATTCAGCAAGAAACCAAAACTGGCTGAGCCAAATATCAAGGCACTGGAACTCGGTTTCAACTTTGCGCAGGCTAATCACCATGACAGTTGCGGTCTGTCAATACGTCAGTCTGAGGCGGTTGGCAACCGTATCCTGATCGATGGTAACAGCGCCACAGGCCTGGGAGCACTTTATGCAGGCGCCACCGTTGCCGGCTGGTATCCGATTACCCCTTCGACCTCAGTGGTCGAGGCCTTTGAGCGTTTTGCAGGACGGTACCGGATTGACCCTGAAACGGGTAAGAAACGTTATGCGATTATCCAGTCAGAAGATGAACTTGCGGCAATCGGCATCGCCATCGGCGGCGGCTGGAATGGAGCCCGGTCATTTACAGCCACCTCAGGCCCCGGCATTTCGCTGATGAATGAATTTCTGGGGCTCGCCTATTTTGCCGAAATCCCTGTTGTTCTCGTCAATGTGCAACGAAGCGGCCCGAGTACCGGTATGCCTACCAGGACACAGCAGTCAGACCTCCTGTCCTGCGCCTATCTCTCGCATGGTGATACCCGCAATGTAATGCTGATACCGAGCGATCCATACGAGTGCTTCCAGATGACGGCAGATGCTTTTGATCTGGCGGACCGACTCCAGACCCCGGTAATTGTTTTGAGTGATCTTGATATCGGTATGAACGATCACCTTTGCCAGCCATTTGACTGGGATGACAGCAGAACCTATGACCGTGGCAAGGTGCTAAGCTCTGAAGAGCTTGACAGGATCAGTGATAAATGGGGCCGTTACCTGGATATCGACAAAGACGGCATCTGTTACCGGACACTCCCTGGAACACACCCTGAAAAGGGAGCATACGTAACCCGAGGCACCTCCCATAACGAATTTGCCGCCTATACCGAGGAAAGTGCCGCCTACGAACGCGGCATGAAGCGGCTTCTTAGCAAGTGGGAAACAGCCCGCCACCTGGTGCCTGCTCCTGAAATCATCATCAAAGATGAGAAGGCCAGGATGGGAACACTTTTTTTCGGCTCTTCAACCTATGCAGCCCACGAAGCGCTCGATCGGCTCGAGGAAAACGGGCTGATAATCAACAGTATGAGAATTCGATCATTTCCTTTTCAAAAAGAAGTGTTTGAGTTTATTGAACAGCATGACATCGTCTTCGCCATTGAGCAGAACCGGGACTCGCAGATGAAAATATTGCTTGCTGGAGAATGCGGGGTCTCACCGGGTAAGCTGGTCCCGGTTACCAATTTCAACGGTCTGCCGATCACGGCAACAATGATTATCAACCAGATCCACACGGCGCTGCTCGCCCGAGGAAAAATGAACCTTACGACAAGCACCCAGAGGGAGGCAATCTCATGAGTAATCGTATACCAGGATTCAGGCATCCGGAGGCTCAGAAAAACAGGCGGGGTTATACCAGAAAAGCCTATGAGGGAGGCATCTCAACGTTGTGCGCCGGCTGCGGCCATGATTCCATCAGCAGTGCAATTATAACCGCTTTTTTTGAAATGGCTGTTGAGCCGCACCGGGTCGCCAAACTCTCAGGAATCGGCTGCTCTTCAAAGACTCCGGCTTATTTTCTCGGCCGCTCACATGGCTTTAATTCAGTTCATGGCCGGATGCCATCGGTTGCAACAGGAGCCAATATGGCAAACCGTGACCTTGTCTATCTCGGGGTCTCCGGTGATGGTGATACCGCCTCTATCGGCATGGGGCAGTTCACCCACGTAATAAGACGAAATCTGGACATGATTTACGTGGTCATGAACAACGGTTGTTACGGTCTTACCAAAGGTCAGGATTCAGCCACGGCAGATAAAGGTTCCAAAAGTAAGAAAGGTGCGCCAGTATCACTTGAATCAATCGATCTGTGTGAGATGGCAATCCAGCTCGGCGCAGGTTTTGTGGCACGCAGCTTCTCGGGTGATAAAAAACAGCTACTGCCGATACTCAAGGCAGCGATTGCCCACAAGGGGGTGGCCTTTGTTGATGTAATTTCACCGTGTGTAACATTTAATAATGTCCCCACATCGACGAAAAGTTACAGCTGGGTACGCGACCACAGGGAAGCCACCCAATCTTTTGACTTCATTCCGCTTATGCAGGAAATTACAGCTGAATATCCGCACGGTACAGCAGCTCCTGTTGCACTGCACGACGGCTCAATTATCAATCTTTACAAGCGAGAAGATAAGGAAGTCATCAGCAGCAGGCGTGAGGCAATTGCCGCTCTGGAAGAAACCAAAGAGCGGGAGCAGATCCTCACCGGGATTTTATATCTAGATCCGGAAAGTCAAGATACTCACGAGATTCTGGGAACCACGGAAACACCACTCAATAGTCTTGGTGAAAAAGAACTCTGCCCCGGAAACGCTGTGCTTCAAGCCTTCAACGAAAGCCTTCGCTAAGGTCCGCCAGCTTATTGCAGAAGGTGTCAAAAGTGCGGCTGTTGTTCAATTCCCATTGGCACGTAGCTGAGCACCCTGAAATGGGCCGTATAAGGAGTTTGAACTGAGTATTAAAACTCCCGGCAGATTTCTGGGCGCGCAAGCTGCCCGAAGGGCCGAGTGACACGGGTGCCCTTTCTTTTGGTTCTTTTCTTTGGGCAAACAAAGAAAACGAACAGAAAAAATCTATTGCTGGCTGAACCATATTTCTCCCACCTGGCCCATAGGATCAGGTTTTAACTAATAGAACAAAAAAAGAGATCACACCTCAGTGTTAACCCAAGACCTCATCTGACCTGCTT